>NZ_CM001373.1:1704208-2029641 GCF_000236165.1 Fluoribacter dumoffii NY 23
GTCCATCACTACTGATGTAAAACTGTTTAAATCTCTCCCACATCGGCCATTGTGTATTTGCAAAGACATCAGATAAGTTCAAGATAAATAAAATAAATAACAAACAATTTTTTTTATTTTTTGATTTAATCACGTCTTTTCCTGTGAGGTTCCTTTTAGACGGCGTTTACTCACTGTTTTTAAACCATTCCAAATCAGGAAGGTAATTATTATTGCAGCCAAAAGCGATAAAAGCGCCAAATTTAAAGGATGTTTTTGCAATGAAAACCAAAAACGCTCCCACCAGGGTAAGGATCCCAGATGATAAGTTTTCCCGACCCTGAAACTATCAATCCCGGAGTTACGAATTACGGCTAATGAACCAAAAACTTTATCCACATTTTTGTTATTGATCAGCGCCTTGTTCATTAAATCAAAACCTCCAAGGTTTTCTATCAATAAAATAACAATGCTGCGCTTATTGTGGTATGGAGATTTGATACCAAGAATGGCGGCCATAGGTCCTGCAGCGCTCACTGTAGTTTTGCTTTCAGCCACACTGAAAGGGGTTATTCGATGCGTGTCTGGCATCATATTCGGATTTAAAGGCTTTTTAACCCAATCCTGGGTTTTATTAATTAACAAATTGAGATCATCATTATTACGAAGGTCCCCTGGTAAAGAACCAATAATTAACACATCGGCATCTTTATTTTTAACTTGCGACCAGTTATTCGTCAAAGTCATGGCCAAGACGGGATAGCCTGTTGCGGCACCAATATTACCCATCACGTTGAGTAAGGTAGAGACCGATTCAGGTGGTGATTGAGGATCCATGTATACTATTGTTTGCGAGAGATCAGCCATTATACTGAAAGGAAAACCTGAGCTCATGAAAGCATTTAGATTGGGCATTGTAATAAAATGATAATAATTGGATAAGTCCAAAGTTGAAGAATCTGCTATAAGTCCTGAATTGCTAATTACTTGATAAGTGATGCATTGATCATTGCTCATTCCGCCAGCAACCTGGGTGCCGTATGCAAAATCAAAAGTGAATTGGTTATGTGCCCCTAATTTTGCCGGAATATAGAGTTTTTTACGTGTTTCAGCCATTTTCGCTGAGAAAGATTTTTCCTGCTGCGACTCAAGTTTATAGCTTTTCACAAAATAGTTATTCAGGCTAATGTTCAGTTCTGAAACACTGGCAACTGGAGGGAAGGAGTAACGGTATTTTAAATTCACTTTGATACCCCTGGATTGATTAAGGAATAAATCAGGAGGTAAATTAAACCGCAACGAAACCGGGTAAGGAGTATACCCTGTTGTCTGCAATTGACCTTCAAATTCCACTAACTTCTCAAAAGGTACAGGCCTATCCGTAGGAACCCAGTTTGGAGCGTCATAAGGCTTGCGAGGCTCCAATCTTTTTACATTGGCAATGGTAACACTTGGGCCTCGAAAAAGAACATTACCTTGAGCTATTCCCTGGACAGCGGTCAGTAAATCCTGATCATCGCGCCCCGAAATTACTAATAATTTGATATAGGGATTATCAGGATGGCTTATCATTTCAACTGAAGGAGCATTTACTGTCTTGTAGTTTTTCAGAAACTCAGGTCTTTGCCGGTTGGTCATGAACACAATGGCATTACTATTGGGTAATTGATTAAATAAAACTGAAAAAGAAGTTCCCCGCCATAAGGCTTTACTCCCAAACCATGACGCTAAAATTGCTGCTGCACGTTGTTGGAGCAAATTAGGTTGCTCGGTAAATACCATCGGAAGCTTCAGTTGATTGTTATCCAGGGGATCAAAAAAAGGCTCCGGAAAATGGGAGAGATCATTTTTCAGGAGCAATGTTTGCACCGTCAACTCCAGAAAACTGAGTTTATCAATATCCATCCATATCGAGCTGTGAGCTGGATTCTCACAAATCGATTGGTAATGGCCAATAAATTCAAGCCTAAGACGGTTAAAATCACTGATAAAATGAGAGTCTATTGGTATATCAACAGAATTTAATTTACCGAGTTGTTCGGCACTAATCGGGATAACAGTGACCAACTCTTCATTGAGATAAATTTTAAGCTGTGAAAGTAAAGGGATAAGTGCGGGTGAAGGGGTAAATTGCAGGTGTAATACTGCTTGGGAAATCAATTCGTCTTTACGCACGGAGAACTCTATATTTTTCCCGGTAGTAAAATTACCCAAAGTAAAATTACCTTGCTGCTGGTTCAAGTTATTAAAATATAATTTGACATTTCGGGTTGGAACGTTGGTTTGAATTGATACCGGTTGTGTGGTCTGAGCAGAAGTTGCTGATGCGGCTGAAGCAGTGTGCATGTGAATGCAAGCTCCGCAAACCAGCAATATAATCCAGATTATTTTTCTTCTCATTATCTCATCCATTAGTTTTAATTATTCCTATTAAGCCTCAAGCTTCCAGGTGTCCCCGTGGTTTCGGCTTGTGAGGCAGAAAAGTTCCCAACCAGATAAATGCTTTGTTAATGGCCAGGAGAATCCTGCGAATTCTATTTGGTGTATATTCTATAATATCGTAATAACCGCGTAAGTCCAAAACAAATACATCACGCATACTTTTAAGGGGTTTATCCTGATCAAAAGATTCTTGCCATAGGGACCAAACATCTGCCCGCGCAAAGGTACACTGGATAAAATCAATATTTTGCCTGAGCGTAAACTCGTGCAATCGGATCCCTGCGTTGCGGTTAAATGAAAAGGCAACAGTCCCTGGGAAAGCAAATTCATCTTGTCCTCGTTTCAGCAAAAGCGTGATCTCGTCTCCCGCCTTGAGCAAATTGGGTTCTTCCAATTGTATCCCTACCCCTTTATCAGAATAATTTCTCAGGACACATTGATATACATGGCCATCAGGGCGGGAAATTGCGGCCGGCATAACAAAGGTTACTCGGGGTGCTCTGCGTCTTTGTTTTGCTTCAATACTCACACCAAGCGCTCCACCAAGAATAGTAATATTATATAAAGTCCAGATTGTAGTTATAAAAACAGCTAAAATTGTTGGGGCTGGGTCCACAGTCAGGCGAAAGGCAGCCGCAATTAGACCGGCAATATTAATACATAATAAAACGATATAGGGACGTGCTGTGATCCAGTCAACATGCTCTTCTGAAATAACTTTCCCCTTAGGAGTCACATTAAACCTTCCTTTATGGGGATTAATTAAAGCCATGGTTGTTGGTACGGCAATGTACCATGCCATCACTGTCTCATAGATTTCATTCCATAAAAAATGGCGAAAGCGGCCTTGGATGCGGTCATTGGTTAAAATTGCATGGACAATATGAGGGATGGCATAAAGCAAGATCATCACTCCAGAAGCATAAACTACATACGCATTCAAAACTAAAAATGCCGCCGGGGTAATGAAAAAAATTAAACGAGGAACGCCTGAAAGAAAATGTAACATGGCATTGAAATAACAAAGGCGTTGCCCAAATGCCAACCCTTTACCCAATAAGGGGTTATCCATACGTAAAATCTGGACCATGCCACGTGCCCAACGGATACGCTGGGCCACATGGCTTGCAAGGCTTTCTGTTGCCAACCCTGCTGCTAGTGGGATGCGGATGTAAGCAGAATTAAAGCCAAGGCGCTGTAATCTTAATGAAGTATGAGCATCCTCAGTGACACTTTCTACTGCCAAACCTCCAATTTTTTCTAAAGCAGAACGGCGCATAATCCCGCTGGAACCACAAAAATAAGTTGCATTCCAGGTATCATTCCCATCTTGTACCACGCCATAAAACAAAGAGCTCTCATTGGGTGTTTTTCTAAATGATTTCAAATTGCGTTCAAAAGGATCCGGTGAGAAAAAATGATGCGGTGTTTGGACAATCGCAAGTTTAGGATCTTTTAAGAACCAGCCTACCGTTAACTGCAAAAAGGGGTGAGTGATAACATAGTCACAATCAAAAATTGCGATTAAGTCTCCCTTGGAGCGTTTTAACGCATAATTAATATTGCCTGCTTTAGCATGTTCATGGGTTGGGCGGGCAATATAATGTACACCTACCTCCTCCGCGAATGCTTTAAATTCCGGACGGTTACCATCATCCAGGATGTATATATTCAGTTTGTCCTTTGGCCAATCCAAACCCAGAGCCGAGTAAATTCCAGGCTTTAAAATACTTAGATCTTCATTATAAGTGGTGATCATAATATCTACACTTGGCCAGGTAGCCTGATCTGCAGGCAACGGAACTGGTTTTCGATGTAAGGGCCAAAGGCTTTGAAAATAACCCAGGATCATCACTAGCCAGATGTATGTTTCAGCAAAGATAAGCAAGCTTCCAAATAGAGTACTTGAGAAATCATCCCATACCAAAGTATAGGTATAACGCCACCATAAATAACGAGAGGAAACAATCACAGACAGAACCACTAACAAAATAGTACTGACATGCCCTGGGGCTTTGCGGATGCTCATCGCCATTCCCCAAAGGAGCACTACAAAAATAAATTGTGCCAAAGGTTTGAAGGGTTGGGTAATGCAAATTAATAATAATACGGCAGAAAACAGGCCTAATATAATGAAGATAATACGGCGCATCCCACTGCTTGTTTGTTCAAATTGCTGAGTAGTTTTTTGAGTGAGTATATTGTTTTCTATCTGGGCAGGAATTTTTTCAATCAAAGAATAATAATAGTTTAGGGAACGCTGCATCAAATTAGGTTTATCTGATGTTTTATGGGGTATGGGACGAAATATCAAAAGCCATAGGCTTTGAATTAAATAGCGAAAAAAATCTCCTGAGCGGGGATGTTTCCGGGAAATATGGGGAAACCAAAATTGATGATTTTCACGGACCCATTGCCAGCTGGGAGATTCTAGCTTTAAAAAAGTCCAGGCGGCTATATGGGATAAAACAATAATCACCGAACTGAAAAAAGACAGATTAAGATGGTGATGAAAATGATAGTAAAGTTTTTGAGTTTTTCTATTTGCATTATCTGATAAGAACAAAGACATGACCTTACTCATTTTTTCTTCCTTGTCCATTGTTCAGACACCATTCAGCCAATGCATTACAATCTTGCGCGATAAGGCTATGAGCGTGATATTCACCTGTAGGTTTTTTAGCTGCAAGCGCTTCTGCAAGTGCTTCATCACTATGCAATATTAAGGGTAAAAAATTTGGCAATATTCGCTGCCATAAATCATATAAATCTTTTTGTAATGACTTGGCTGGAGAATAATAATTGATTAAAAAATAACAATGTTCCGGAATTTTTTGCTGATGCAAGCGAATATGACAATTCATATCTGCGGTGAGCACCAATAATACCCTATCCGCGCAGGCTAAACCTTGTTGAGTCAGTAAAGTAGCATCGGCTGGCAGGTCAAGCAAAATCCAATGATACTTGTTTTTAGCAATGAGCTCTTCAAAATTTTTTTGCCAGAAAACAGGATTTTCCTGCAGTTCATTTTCCAGATTTACACGCTCTGTCTGGGTTATTTTCCCGAGAGGTAAATAACTTATAAGAGGGCCATAAGAATGGATTTGTTCCTTCCAGTTTTGCTTGTCCAAATGGGCACGAGCCCACCCCTGGGTTTCTTCAAAAGGCATATTAAAATGCAAGCGTAACAAATTGTCGGGAGTAAAATCAATGACCAATGCTGATTCATTCAATTGCTGTAAAGCCCAGGCTAAACCTGCAGCAATCGAAGTAACACCTACTCCTCCACGGATTCCTTGTAGCGCAATAATTGGCATTGTTGGTTCCTATTTTATTTTAGAGTCCAGATCGTTAAACTCTTTCAATAACACCCAACGGTCGATGATTTCGACAATCTTTTCTTGCTTTGAAATATTTACATAAAAAAATTCAGTTATAGAGTGAATCTTACTTAGTGTGAGCAAATCATCCTGAATACCAAGAGATTTCAGTCCATGAAGATCTGTAACCTGTCTCTTCATGTTACACCTTTGCTAACTGTGTATAAATCGGACTTACCCATATAAAAACATAGCTTTCTTTATTAAAAAAATCAATTGACGTGCGGGATAAATCCTAGAAGGGCTCCCCTCTTGCTTTGGGGGATTCCTGGGATGCATACAATGCCTCCTGCCTTTTTTCAATTAGCTCTTGCGCGGCTACAATAATAGGATTTTCTTGTACGTTTTCACCCGGATGATTTAGCTCACAGAATTCTTTATATTGTTTTAATTCCTGTTCTCTCATGTAAAGCTCAAACTCCTTGTAGAACGTCTTTCCTTTTTCTTCCCCAAGAATCTGTCTGATCTCTTCATACAAACCTGTTTTGGGATTACTGTAAAAGCAAATATCAAAAAATTTCTTCTGATAAACAGTAGAGAACTGGTAAGGTTTACCCACCAGAACAGGTATTTGATTAAATAACATATCAATCCCTTGAGTTTGGGGTTCATATTTGGCTTTAAATAAAAGTTCAATGACCTCTTGGCGCTTTTCAGCAGGGACGATAATGGAGCGGCTGGCTGCAAATTTCCTGTTTTCATCATTTAAAAAGGGAGCACCGCCCAAGCGGCCGCCACGTTCAGCAAGGGATAATTTCATGCTCCCATCCTGCATATTTTTTAAGGTGGCCAGCACACTATGCCCCGTAAAACCCGTAGCTTGAAATGCCATGCCCTCACTATCCAGGCGGTTTATTATATCAATAACTGTTGAATCCAATTGAAGTTTATCCAGTGCGGATAATAAGGGGTTAAACTGCGAAGAACACTCTGGATGTTTTTCCTGGATAAAGGCTTTTAAATAGGTTTTTAGCACGCAGACCCCATCATCGAACAATCCCAAACCTAATTTAACCTCTGCATTTGGGAATTTAAGGACTTCATTCAGCTTTTCTCCCCCAAAGATAAAATATAGCCGCCGGCGATTGTAATATTCTCTATAATCCAGCTGATATGCCTCAAAGAAGGACTTGAGGATTTCCTGTGGAACCATATTCAAGTAGTTAATGGTAATTACCGATTGATGTTTATTATTTTTGGCCAAAATATCCGCTCCTGCATTACAAAGCACCGGTACAGCATCCCAATTTTTGCATTGCAGAGCGAGCAATAAAGGAGTATTCCCTTCTGCATCTCTATCTTCCATCATTTTGGTTTTTATTTGAGGATGCGAAGTGGTTAAACGCAGCATCTCTTTTATTTCATCAGTACGCTGAAGCAGGATTGCTGTATGTAAGGGAGTTTCATTGTTATTATTTTTTTCTAAAAGTAAATGCGGACAATGGTTAAAGAGATACTCCATTGTTTTTCCCCAGTAGCCTTTGGCCAATAACAGATGGAAAGCATTATTTCCTTCTGCATCGCGATCCTCCAGGGAAAACCCTTTTTGCCGAAACAAATCCACGAGCCCCTCAGCATTTTGTTTTGCGGCTGCCAATAAAGGCGTTTGTCCTTTGGAGTTCTTATCTTCATGCGAAACCAGGCCCCGTTCCACTAAAATCTTTACAAGATGAACTTGATGGTTTTTTATCGCCACAAACAAAAACTTATCCCCTTCATCATCCCCATCATGAATAGAAGAAGGTTGCTGGGAGAGAAAATAATCCATGAGTTGGATATTTCCCAAACTCGCAGCCAATAAAAAAGGAGTCATTTTAGACTCGTTCTGGGCGGATAAGGAAACGCCTTGTCTTACTAACCATTGTACTGCTTCAAAATCCCCTTTTTTAATTGCATCAAATAAAGCATCTTCCTTTTCCTTTTGAGAAATTTTAGTAAAAAGAAAATCTGCTATTTCGAGATTCTTTGCTTCCAAAACGAGTTGAAAAGCTGTTTTACCTTGCTTATTTTTCTGATTAACGGGTATACCTTGCTCCAGAAGGTAACGAACCATGTCAAGATGTCCATGTTGAGCAGCCCTCATTAACGTAGTTTCGCCCTTCGCATTACTAAGAAACAAATCAATCCCTGCTTTATTTAAAAATTGAAGTGTTTCCAATTGTCCATTTTCAACAGCAAAAAAACTTGCATTCTCCCCATCTTTATTTTTTTTATGCAGATCAGCACCTTTTTCAAGCAAATACTCAATAACTTTTAAACTCCCTCTCCCTGCTGCGATCATAAAGGGGGTATTGCCCTGGTTATCGGTTATTTCAGCAGCGAATTTTTCAGGGAATAATTTAATTGCATCCAATCTGTCGTTATATGCAGCAAAATGGGCAGTGGACCATCCATCCTTGGTTCGGTAAAGAAGTAAATCTTCCCTGCTCCTTATACTAAAAAGGATCTCCAGGGCCGAAACATCCCCCAATGCACTTGCCACCATAATGATTTTGCCAAATCCTTCCCTGCGAAATCCTCCTGCAGGTAATTTCTTTATTTTTTCATATTCGCGCGCAATGACAAGACGGCTTGAGTCACTTAATTTGGGAGCTGATTCCAATAAAGACAATGCCTTTGAGGATGAGTATATATGACAGCATTCGAGAGGGGTAAAACCGTTGCTATTGGAAACTCCCAATACTGGGCTCGCGTATTCCTCAGCGCTTTCTAAAAGTAAACTCAGAATTTCGGCTTGATTGTGAATTGCAGCAAGATGTACCAATGTATTGCCGTTTTCATCAGACATGAGAAAATTTTCTTCATTTACACTCGACATCAATTTTTTAAATTGTCCCAGATTCCCCTGCTTTATCGCAGCTATTAATGCTTGAGTAATCATTGAATAAATCCAATTTAACCATCTCTTTAAACAAGTATAGTAGCCAGGAGAAATCCGGATAAAAATTTAAATTAGAAAGCAAGGGTAAATAAGTTTCGACATATCTTAATTTGCCGGCTTAACTTAATTTATCTTGATAGAGACACAACTCACGTAAAACTGCAGTAGCGTATGCTCCTGCAGGTAAACTGAAAGTGAGCTCCGCTGTATTTTCTATAATATCGCAGGTAAGCTGCTCTGCATGTAAAATATTGGCTCGCCAGTCTTCCTCCAACCCGTAACGCTCTAATCCTGTAAGCCAGGGCTGCCAATCAGCATAAATATCCTCAATTAATTTCAGGGCTTCATCTGTTGCTTTGTTTTTGCTTTTTCCAGGCAAGGGGCTTGCAGGGGAAATATCCCGGTCTTTAATCCTTTTAAATAATTCATTATCCGGGGAATCAACAACAAAAATACTGTTTGAACCGTGAAGCTGCATTACATCCCCAGATAAGGGTATATCCCAACATTGTTGCGAAACCCGGCGGGAAAGAATTAAATTGTAAATCCATGAGCGGGCAGCAGAGCAGTACATCCCTTTTAAAAATCGATCCTTGATTTTGCGGCCCTGAACAAGCATTTCTTCGGCTTTTAGTAAATTATTTATATTTCTGCCAAATCGTTGCTCTCCAAAATAATTGGGGACACCATATTCTTTAATCCGTCCAATACGCTCCAACAAATCTTTCTCATCCGAAACTTCACGCAAACGCACAAGAAAATGATTCCCGGCGAGAAACCCGGGTTTTAATTTTTTATGGTGACGGGTATGCTCCAAAATACGCCAACCGGTTGCTGAAATCTGCTCAATCCCCGGAATCTCTTCTCCCGGGGCGTGGATACTCAGCCATTGGGTAGTTAAAGCGTATTTGTCTTTTAAACCTGCATAACCAATAGCCCTTGGCGGCTTATTTACTAATTTTGCCAGTGACTTAATTACTTCCAGGGTGGTGAGCCCTTTTTTCTCGATTTTAATTAAAATATGTTCCCCTGCTCCAGAAAATGGGGTATTGAAAAATTCATTTACCTGGAAATCTTCAGGGGTATATTTAAAATAAGCTGTAGATTTCGGTAGGCTGTGAGCATAGGACCAGTTTAAAGAATACATAAATAACAACCTCTTAAAATAAACAATTACCTTTATAAAATTTTGATAAAAAACTATATTAATCAAAATATTTTAAGTGCATACTTAAATGAAATGTATATTATTTGTTACTAAATGGATAGATAACAATGAGTGCAACATATCCGCCAATACGCAAAGCTGTATTTCCTGTTGCCGGTTTAGGGACTCGATTTTTACCAGCAACCAAAGCAGCTCCCAAAGAAATGCTGACTGTGGTGAACAAGCCCTTGATTCAATATGCAGTAGAAGAAGCATATGCCGCAGGCATACGACAAATGATCTTTGTAACTTGCCATAACAAACGCGCCATTGAAGATCATTTTGATTATGCCTATCAATTGGAGAATGAACTGCATCTTCATGATAAAAATGAACTGCTATCTATAGTACAATCAGTAACACCTTCAGATATGGAGTGTTTTTATGTTCGTCAAGCAAAGCCTTTTGGACTGGGCCATGCGGTTTTGTGCGCGGAAAAAATTGTATGTAATGAGGCCTTTGCTGTCATCCTTGCTGATGATCTGATGTCGAGTCATATTCCGGTAGTTCGACAACTAACCCAAATGTATGAGGAATTCGGCCACAGCATTGTCGCAGTAGAAACTATTCCCCAGGAATTAACTGAATGTTATGGGATTATACAAGGTGCTCCCTGGGATAAAGAGCTTTTGAGCATCCATCATTTAGTAGAAAAACCTAAACCGCATCTGGCTGCTTCCAATATTGCCATTGTAGGTCGTTATGTTCTTACTCCGAGTATTTTTGACCACATCAGGAAACTACCTGCAGAAGAACATAAAGAAATTCAATTAACCGATGCGATTAATGAATTAGTAAAAAAAGAAACGGTTTTAGCTTTACCTTATGAAGGTAAACGGTATGATTGCGGCAGTGTACTTGGTTTTCTAAAAGCCAATGTGGATTTGGGTAAAGAGCATCCTAGCGAAGGAAAAAATTTTTCCAAGTGGCTTTTAAATAAATAATTTGATTGTGAACGTTTTAATTTGATTTGATTGAGAAGATATATGGAACAACTTAATAAAAAAAATGCTTGGAAGAAGCTCGAAAAATATGCAAAAACATATATTGTCCAGCACTCCGAAACTAAAAATAATTTGATATCCAAAGAGAACATTACCCTGGATTACAGCGGGCAACACGTCGATAAATTAATTATGGATTCACTCATAGAGCTTGCAAATGAGTGTAATCTGCATGAACAAATCCAGGCCATGATGTGTGGGAAACCAATTAACAATACGGAAAACAGACCGGTATTGCATACAGCTCTTCGCGCCCCGGACAATAAAGTCATAATGGTTAACGAACGAAACATTATTCCTGATATAGTCCATGTCCGTAACACCATGAAACAGATTTCCACCAAAATTAGAAATAAAGAATGGCTTGGTTATTCAGGCAAGCCTATTACTGATGTGGTGAACATAGGAATCGGCGGTTCGATGCTTGGCCCTTACTTCTGTATTCATGCATTAAGGGATTTAGTAATCGACACCTTGGGGTTTCATTTTATTTCGGATATTGATCCCCATGCGTTTTCACGCGTCACTGCAAAACTAAATCCGGAAACTACTTTATTTATTATTTCCTCAAAATCATTTACCACGCCCGAAACCCTTTCTCATTTCCAGAAAGCCTTGGCATGGATTGACCATGAGCAAAAATTTAATCAGCATTTTATTGCCATCACGGCAAATGTTAAAAAAGCTGAGGAAATGGGTTTTAAAACAATTCTACCGATATGGGATTGGGTGGGAGGACGTTATTCCTTCTGCTCAGCAATCAATTTAATTTCCTGTATCGCCATTGGTTTTGAACATTTTTCAGAAATCCTTGCTGGGGCGCACAGCATGGACATGCACTTTTGTTCAGAACATTTCACAAAAAATTTACCGGTTCTGCTCGCGTTATTGGGGATATGGAATATAAATTTTTTAAATATTAACAATCTGCTGGTCATGACTTACACCCAAGATTTACAAGACTTTGTCCCCTATCTGCAGCAACTTGATATGGAGAGCAATGGTAAATCAATAAACCGGCAAGGACGTAAAATTGATTATGCTACAGGCCCAATTATTTGGGGAGGGCTTGGCAATCATGCACAACACAGTTATTATCAATTATTGTGTCAGGGAACAAATAAAATAGCAGCAGATTTAATTTGTGTTCGTACTTTTGATGATGACGTAATAAATAAAATGTGTCGCGCTCATAAAGAAGTCTTAACAAAAGGCGGAAATCACGGGGAGAATCCACACAACCATATTGCAGGCGAGATACCGGTAAACCTTCTCTGCCTGGATGAGTTCTCTCCCAGAACACTTGGAGCATTGATTTCTTTATATGAGCATAAAATTTTTGTACAGGGTGTAGTTTGGAATATAAATTCTTTTGATCAACCTGGGGTTGAGAGCTCCAAGGAAATAATACGACAAAATAATTGGATTAGTTAATGCTCAAAACCAGATTCGGTTTAGTATTCTTAAGCTTAATTGCACTGAACACTTTTGCCGATGATTTTAATCCGAAAAAAATTTTATTAGATCAGGTCATTTGGGGCGAAACCTATTATCGAGATGATTTTGTAAAGAATTCACTGGATCGTCTGCAATTAATTGCCCCAGATGATCCAGAGGTTCTTGCTGCACGAATCAGACTGGCAATACGGCAAAAAAACCTTGTTTTAGCAAAAGAACTGCTCAATGAATTAAAACAAAAAGCTCCTGGTTCCGATGCCTACAAACAAGCTCAAATGAGCCTATTGCTTACAGATCCTGACGCCCGTCAAAAACTCCAGCAAGCAAGAATAATGGCGATGTCGGGACATATCGATTTGGCTAAAACCCAATATGATGCTCTTTTCCATGGGGATTTTCCCACACCGGAATTAAGTTCCGAATACTGGCGTCTTGTATCCTACATTCCTGCTCAGCGACAAAATGCATTTAATCATTTACAAATTCTTTATAACTTTTTAAATAGCCATAAAATTTATTCTGATCATGACAATCAAGACAATTGGGCGTATGGACTAAAAGAACGACTCTCAGGATTATGGGTAGCCAACGGAGATCTTGCATTTCGAACAGGCAATATGGATGTGGCAAAAAAGAGGTATCAGCAAGCTATTCTTCTAGATAGTAGCAACTATTTTGCCTGGGTTGGGTTAGGCGAAGTAGAGTTCTTCCGCAAAAATTTTATTCAAGCTGAAAAAGCTTATAAACAAGCTTTAGTCGTTAGCCCAGGAAAAAGTAGCGCCGTTTATGGCCTTATTGGAATTTATAAACGCGAATCTTTGAAAAAGGCGCTGGACTATATCGACAGCTTGCCTGGGGATCTGAAAAGCAAATTTACAGACCTTCGGCTGACTTTGGAAAGCAGCCTCTTCCAAGAGCAGGCAGAACAATTTGAAAATAAAAATCTCTGGCAACAAGCGATCACCAAATACAGCCAAGCATATAAATTGGATCCCAATGATGTGTGGCTAGTTTATCATTATGCCGTAGCATTAAATCATGTAGGTAATTTTCAAAAAGCAAATGAACTGTTTCAAAAGCTGAGCTCAACTCAAAAAAATAATCCAACGCAGGCATATGCCTATGCGCTTTTTCTATCGAGTATAGAAAAATCCCAACAGGCACTAAACCAACTGCAAACTATTCCCCAAAAACAATGGGATGAAAATATGCGTCAATTAGCCCAACGGCTAATTACGGAATTGATTTTAGAACATGCCCAACAATTACGGGATAGCGGAGAGAGCAAGGCCGCAATTGATTATTTAATGCATCAGACACAAACAATCCCCATCAAACTCACTTTGGCTGAATGGGCTTTAAATGATGGTGATTTTGCAACTGCATTGAATTATTATCAAGATGTAAAGGCTCTAGACCCCCTCAATGCTGATGCGAATTTGGGGGTAATCGAATCACTTATCGCTCTGGGAAACAAGAAAAAAGCACATCAATTGCTGGAAGAGCAGCAAAAAATAAATTTAATCTATAACGTGAACATGCAAAGAAGATTAGCCAATGCGTGGACAAGTGTCGGTTATCCACAAAAAGCACTGACCATCTTTAACCGTATCAAACTAGAAAGTATGAATGTTCCTCCCAGCTTGGACAGCTCGCTAATTTTTCGAGATGCGGCACGCTTGGAAACCCAACTTCGTATGCCTAAATTAGCGAAAGAAGATTACAAAAAGGCAATGGTCCAAAGCAACATTACCTCCATTTGGCCTAGCAGCAATGATTATTATACCTACTTGACCCGTAATCATTTGGGAGATGATTGGCTTAAACGCAGTATTCGCTCAGATGCAGCCTTACTTTATAAACAACAAGAAACTCGTGTTACTGTGGATCAAGATTACTGGCGATTAGCCGGTACCGCAGGAATTTCTGATTTACGCGCCCAGGATACCATTACCCAAGCAGATTGGGGATATTTAAATGGACGGGCATATTTTCGAACAGATGCTGTGGGATTGAGTGCAGGCAGTTTTACTACAGATAGCGATGGATTATATTTTAGTGACTTTGGGACTTGCGCTATCGACGGATGCTCCACAGGCATTGCACAACGGGCAAATGGCCTCAGTTGGGATGGAGGCTGGCAAAATCCAGTTTGGGGCTTTGATATTGGCGAAACGCCTATAGGTTTTCCTGTAACTAATTTTATTGGCGGTATCAATTACAGCGGCGAATTCCGGCATATCGGCTGGACGCTCACCGCATCACAACGTCCGATGACTAACTCGTTACTTTCTTTTGCAGGTGCAGTGGACCCAAATACAGGCGTCACCTGGGGTGGAGTCGTAGCTACCGGGTTAACTTTATCGCTGAGTTACGATCGAGGTGAAGCAAACGGTTTCTGGGCAAGTATTGTGGGCAGTGAATTAACCGGAGAAAATGTCCCATCCAATCAACGCATTCTCCTGTTCGATGGTTATTATCACAAATTTATCAATGAAGACAACCGACGTTTTATTCTTGGGCTTAACAACATGGTCTGGCATTACGATAAGAACTTGTACGGTTTTAACCTGGGCCAAGGTGGATATTATAGTCCTAATTTTTATTTGTCATTCACTACCCCTATTGACTATCGCAAACGCACAGCTAACTGGTCATATGAGTTAGGTGGAACGCTAATCTGGTCTTACGCGACAACTAAAAATCTCCTGGATTATCCCTTACCTAATGCCATACCAAATTTTGATCCTGCAGAAAACTCCATCCAAACCGGAGGAAATAGTACAGGTTACGGCTATTCTTTGCTGGCATTGGTAGAACGTCGTCTTGGATCTCATTTTATGGTTGGAGGATTTGTAAATATTCAGCAATCAACAGATTATACGCCAAGCAATCTTGTTTTTTTCCTCCGTTATTCTCTTGAAGGTTGGCAGGGCGATATGGACATGCCTATCATACCTTTAGTACCCTATTCTACTTTTAGATAGTACCTAACTCGTAAGTACTATCATCTTTAATAATTATTAAACGGTTTAGCCGGAGGGACAGATTTTCCTGGGTTCCTGCGGCTCAAAAGATTTATCTTCATTATTGTTTTGGGAAGTTACTGGAGTTAGGGATACGGTACCCAATTACTGTCGCCTTTTAGTAAAATGTAAAACTTGTCTTGATACTTCATTACTGTAACGCCTTCATTTGAGGAAACAAAGGCTGTTTTTGGCAAATTTTTAGTTAATTCTTGCAAACTTGCATTTTCCTGTTTAAATATTTTGCCGTCTACTAAGCGAGCCATTAACTCTGAAATCGCTAAATAACTGCTTGGCTCATTCAATTGGATTTGAGTGGGTTTTGATTTCAAACCAATAAATTTAATTCCGACAGGGATTTGGGTAATACTTGGACTGGGTATATCGCGCAACCCGGGCATCTGTAACTTGTCCCCAACAAGATTAGCTCCATGCTCAGGGATAAAAATAATAACTGCTTTGCGCCCTGCTTTCTCCAGGGCACTAAAAAAGTTCATTGTTTGATCCAAAAGTTTTTGTGCGCGCGGTTCATAAGGTGCAGGTTTACTATCGCCAATAAAGGTGTTTCCATCATGGAGAGAAATTTCATTAAAATAGGTGACATTACGTGTTTTAGCCGATGTATCCTGTTGTTTCAGCCAGCGATCCAGTAACTGAGCATCATCTGAAAGCATTTTACCATCAAAGGAAACAAGATCAGGAGAAATACCTGCTCGGGACAACATGGGTACATCATCCAAACCTCCAAACTCTTTAATTTCCTGGAGAAAATTACCGAATATTCCCCCGTGGTCAAGCATGTATTCTGGAGAAAAGCCAAGATTAGCGAGGTTGTCTAAAATATAACACTCTTTGGGTACGGGTTTATAAAGGTCGGCATGCGATGTTTCCCCACAGCTTGCACGAAGTAAACGAATCGCAGCAGGACCACTGTATGAAGCAACTGAATTGAAATTATTAAACATGATATCAAATTTGCTCCACAGGGGATGATTGCGGAGGTGAACCGCATCAATATCTGCCCAGGCGAGAGAGCAGATCTGGATGAACATGATATCAAAAGGCTCGGCATCTGCAGAAAGAGAGGCTGCAAAGGTCGTATGTAAATTTTTCTGTTGATCATAAAACTGATTCAAATAGGCATTCAGATTTTCATTAGTGGGCGGCAAATTACTGTTAAGTTCGATTCCGCTGGGAGTAGTTTCCACTTTTTCTGGTTCATTTTTTGCAACAACTTTACCGGGACCTGGTATGAAATTAACAGTAGAAGGCATTAAGCTCATAAGGTTTAACCAAATTAGCCCAATAGTCGTAAATACCGTAAGGCGAATCCATTCAGAAAGAAACAGGTATGCAACTAATAAGACAAAAGCCATCCCTAACAGTTGCCAATTGATAAATCGATTCAATAACTCCCAAAGATAGTCTGAGCTAAATGAAAACAAATTGCTGCCTTGACTCATGATGGAGGCTAATCCAGGCAACCATGTATCATGATAAAAGAGTACAATACCTATTGGAATAGAGAGCCAGTTGCGACAGCGATGAAGTAAAACTGAAGGTAAAGGAAACACCAGGAATGCCAAAAAAACCAGGTTAACGAAAGGATGAAAATTTAAATAACCCGCCCATAGGAGTGCAAATTTTAACAAGAAATAATAGTTCCAGCCGTTAATATCCCGCCATACGGTAGTAATTTTTTGTTGTAATTGTACTGTTTCTATCATTTATTATTCGTTATCCCTAATTATCGAGTGCACACAAGAGGAAAGAGAACCGTAATTTTAGTGTAACAGGATACCGAGGATATTCAATGTAAAATAGTTATTTTTCATTGACTTCTATTTATCTATTGCTTGACAGAACCCGATGTATCTTGTATTTTTTTGTTAAAATTTCAAAATATAATACAATATGACTAAAAGTAAAACCATTTCTATCATTGGAGCAGGTCATTTGGGTAGTGCTTTGGCACGAGGTCTAATTAAAAACGGATATCCCGCCGGTTCAATCACCTTCAGTAACCGAGATCCCAAGAAATCTGAACGATTAGTTAAAGAATTGGGAGTTTTATCTGCGAACAACAATATTCAAGCAGCTATGGATGCCGAGATCCTTATTCTTGCAGTTAAACCTCAATATATGCAGGATGTATGTTTGGAAATCGCATCCGCCTTGCAAAAGCATAGACCTCTAATCATATCCCTGGCTGGAGTAATAGATATAGCCAGTATGATGCATTGGTTCACTCAATCCGAGCTGGAAATTGTTCGTGTAATGACGAATACCCCAACCGAATTTTGTAAGGGGACCTCAGCATTGTTTGCTTCTGCCTCTGTGAGTGCTGAAAACAGGCTTTGGGTTGAAACATTATTTAATGGCGTAGGTTATACTTTTTGGGTTGAACAGGAGTCCCTGATAGATACGCTTACAGCACCCATTGGCTGTGCACCGGCTTATGTTTTTCTTTTTCTTGAAGCATTGCAAAAAGCTGCAATAAGCCGCGGGATCCCCGAAGAGCTTTCAGGAACAATTGCTTTGGAATCTGTGATCGGTGCCGCAGAGTTAGCAAAACAATCAGGTCGCTCTTTTGACCAACTGCGTGCAGGAGTCAGTACTCCAAACGGTGTGACCGCTCATTCTTTGGAGAGCATGTCGTTTAATGATTTTTTTGCTCTCTTCAAACAAATCTTTGCAGCAGCTGAGGAGCGTATTGAACAAATTACCCAATCATTAGGGAAGCAGTAGAAATAAAGAAGACCTATTACAATTTAGCAGTAATCCGGGAATATAACTCAAAATCCCGGATTACTGTATGCGGCCATTTGGTGAATCTGATGTGGTTAGCCAAGGCTTGCAATGGGTCTGACCCAAGGATTTAATCGCGCCAGGTTTTTGGGTAATTGGGTGATATGACGTTGTGCTTCGGTTCGGCTTCCATACTCACCTAGTGTCAGCACATACCAAACACCTTTAGCATTGGTAAAATGTTTTATTTTGGCATTTTGAGCGAGTAGTTTATTATTCTGCTGAAATCGTTCTATATCCTTGATGTTATGACTGGCGGCCACTTGAATGGTATACAGGCCGGTTTTGTTTTTAGAGCTGGGGGATTGCTCCTCTTTATCCTTTTTAACTGTGGGAATCTCGACTAACTTTGACTCGCGTTTGAGATCTGATTCAGGGCTTTCCCGTTTAAACTCAGATTCAGGAACTCTAGGTTCTTGTTCTGCCAAATTTTTTAATTTGGGAATCACCACAACCTTATCCACAATGGCAACAGTATCATTGGGCATTTCGTCATTAAGATCGTCCAAATCCTGTTTTTGCGGCAAGGAAGAATACACCAATTGTCGAGTGGAAGAATCCTGCCAGGAAGCAATTTGACTTACCAAAATCTCAGGCTGCTGCAGATTCACCTTTTCATTCTGGGCAGAATTAGTCAGTGACCAACCATGATAAAGAGAAGCCAGATCAAAGTGCTGGGAAAAGTAAAAACCAACAAATCCTGCTATTAAAGCAATGCTTGCTGCAATGCCTCCCTTTTTAAACCATTGCAATGGATCTGTTTTCTTTTGGGTAGCACATTTAAATACAAAAGATTCCAGGCTGCTGTTAATCCTGGCCACATTTCCTTTGGTGAGTTGATAAAATTGCTTAAACTGGGCATCGGTTAATGGTTTACTGATCAAATGTGCAGCCATGGCGCGCTGTAAAACATAGGTTCTGGTTTCGCTTTCATTTAATGAACCCAATTCTATGGTATGTACCAAATTGTCAAAATAGGCATCGACCAAATTGTTAAGCGTTGCAACAATAGAGTAATCCGAGATGAGACACAGGTGGAAGAAACTAAAATTCTCCTGATTCTTTATTGCTATCATCACTTCTTTAATAAAGGATTCTGGTAAATGGTGTGCATCATCAATCAGGAGTAATACATGGGCTTTACGCTCATTAACCTGGGTTACCAGAGAGCTAATGTCGGTATTTTCATCATGATTAAGATGTAATTGCGCTGCAATCTCCTGAATGATGGTTTCTCTATTACAAGGAGGTTTGACCGTCATAAAAACGGATTTGATTTGTTGATCCAGATTACTTTGCAACAAAGAGGAAAAAGACGTTTTACCTCCCTCTTTCTCAGCCAAAACCGTAATGAGTACATTGTTAAAAAGAATCAAATGATTAATGAAATCAATTTTAGCGAGCCAAGATCCTGGTTTAAACAATACCCTTGGTTGAATTACAGCCGCCACATCAGACTGAATCATTCCCTCTTTCATTTTTATTCTCCTCTTACAGCCGCAACAAGTGCATTATACAAACAATCCTCTGTTACGCCAGCTTCCAGATAACAATCTCCTGGCTTCTTAATTAACACAAAACGTAAACAGTTATTTTTAATTTTTTTATCCGATTGCATCAAGCCTATCAACCTGTCCAAATTAACCGTATTGGGAATTTTATGCGGCAAACCAGCAAAATGCAGAATTTGCTCCACCTGCTCCACTAATTGTTTATCAACTAACTGCATTTTATGCGATAAAAGGGTGGCACAATATAAACCAATTGCTACAGCTTCCCCATGCAGCCATTGTTGATAGTGGGTGTAGGTTTCCAATGCATGAGCAAAAGTATGACCAAGATTCAATAGGGCACGCTGCCCTGCTTCCTTTTCATCCGTTTCAACAAATTGCGCCTTTATACGGCAACATTCCGCAATTAATTGGGGTAACTGGGTACTGCTCGCTGCTAACCCCTGCTGAAGGGTTGTACTCAGCAATTTGAAAAAATCACCTCCGGCAAGCAATCCGTATTTGATCATTTCTGCTAAACCGGCACGAAACTCTCTTTCTGGAAGGGTGTTGAGTGTAGCCAGATCAATAATCACTGCCTGAGGTTGATAAAAACTGCCAATCATATTTTTGCCTAAAGCATGATTGATGGCGGTTTTTCCACCAATAGAAGCATCGATTTGGGCGAGTAAGGTTGTGGGAATTTGAACAAACTTAACACCACGTTGATATGTGGAAGCTACAAATCCAGTTATATCACCTATTACTCCCCCACCCAGAGCAATTAGTACCGTATCTCTATGATGCTTTTGTTGAATAAGTGCATCATAAATGGTAAACAAACTGTGTTGATTTTTATATTGCTCTCCATCCTTTAAAATCAACACGTCACATTGAACATCAGCAAAAGCAGCTTGCACCTGTTTTAAATATAAAGGAGCTATTGTTTGATTGGTAACTATGAGTACTTGCGAAGAGGTAACAATGGTTCGCAGAAAATTTGGGTTTTGCAAACCATTGCGGCAAATAAGAATGGGATATTGATGTTCTGTTAAAGAAACATCAACCTGATCATAAACCTCAAAGTTCGCCATAAATATATTTAATTATATTATTTGCAACTGCTTTGACTGTTAATTTATCTGTCTCAAAACTCACATCGGCTAACTCATTGTAGAATGGCTCGCGTTCGTCTCTCAATAACTCCAATCTTCCTTCAAGATCATTCGTCTGCAGTAATGGGCGTTTGGTATCGCGCTTGGTTCTTTCAAATTGCTGTTGTAATGAAGTTTTAAGATAGATTACAGTTCCACGCCCTGCTAATGCATTTCTGTTTTCAGGAGTAATTACGACACCGCCACCCGTTGCCAAAACAATGTTGGTCTTTTGAGTTAACTCTTCAATAACTTTTTGTTCGCGGCGTCTGAATCCCTCTTCTCCCTCAATATCAAAAATCCAGGAAATATCTGCGCCAGCACGCTCTTCGATCACTTCATCTGAATCAAAAAATTCTAACTTGAGCTCCTTTGCCAAAGCACGACCTATAGTGCTTTTACCTGCACCCATGGGTCCGATGAGAAAAATATTTCGTACTTTAACTATGCTCATTTTTTATCACATACCTCTTTAACTTAAATGTCATTAATTAAAGATCGAGTCCGAAATAACTTCCCATTTTAGCATTTAACTAAAACATGAACAGTAGCCAAAATTGGGGGATATTTGGGGCTCAACCCTAACTGTAATTTTCGCAGTTAGAAATTCCCGCTCATTATTCTACAACAAAATGAGCATATTTTATAACTATTTACTCACAATCATTTATATTATATCACTTCATTGCCAAAAAAGAGGCTCCATACGGAATCAGGTGTTACCAAAAACTCAAAAAGCATGTCAAAAATCAGAGATAGGGGCATCAATCGAGGCCTAATTGAGGAAATGAGTTTTTGAGTTTTCATTTCCCCGCTTTAAAATTTCAACGACCAACTCCCCAATACTCGCTATCTTTAAGGCAATAAATATATCATTTTTCATCAAATCGAATCGGTTTTCTGCCTTCAATTGTCGTTATTGATAATGAATTAGTAATAATTTTTGGAGTAATAAAAATAAGGAGCTCATCGTTTTTAAGCGATATTTGCGTATTTTTAAATAAATTTCCCACAACAGGTAGCTGGCCAAAAAAAGGTACCCGAGTTATTTTTTTACTCTTATCCTGCTGATAAATACCACCAAGAACAATTGTTTGCCCATTACTGACCAGGACGTTTGTTTGAATTTCTTTAGTCAATATTGAAGGTACGCCATTAAATAACTGGGGAGAGGCAGTATCCTGATTGATTTTCAACTCCATAAGAATCTTACTGTCAGGAGTAATTTGTGGGGTTACCTTTAAACTCAAGACTGCTTTTTTGAATGCTACAGCCGTTGCTCCACTTGAGGTAGCTTCCTGATAGGGAATTTCTTGGCCGGAATCAATTAAAGCAGGTTGCTGATTTGCAGTAATCAGTCTCGGACTTGAAATCAACTCAGCAAGCCCTTCGCTTTCCAGCGCAGACAGCTCAAGATCCAGTAAAATATTATCACCCAGTTGGGCTAATGCAATACCAACTGACGCGGGCACTGCACCCGTTACAGGAGCTGCAACCAAATCGAGGTTCAATCTGTCTGTAAATGGGACCACATTTGCAGGGGCAACACCTTGGGCCATCTGATTCGCACCAGCCAATGTACCGCTTAAATGCGGGGGTTTGGAAACACCCCATCGTATTCCCAAATCTTGTGCGAAATCTTTGGTAACCTCGACAATTCGTGCTTCAATAAGTACCTGCTTGACAGGTACATCCAACTGTTTGATTAAATCTCTGACTTCATCAATTTTAGTACCGCTGTCCTGAATCCAAATTGTATTCGTTCGCGTGTCGACACTTACTTTACCCTTATCAGAGAGAAGTGAATTTTGTTTGTCTTTAATCAAAATGGCAAGATCAGTGGCTTTGGCATAATTAATTTGGATGAGTTCCGATCGAACCGGCTCAAGCTTTTGAATAATATTCTGATTTTTAAGCTCTTCTGCCTCCATTTTATCAAAAGTAGCCTTATAATCTACCAATATCACATTTCCCGTCTGGCGCTTTGCCAGCCCCTGGGTAGTCAAAATAATATCTAAAGCTTGATCCCAGGGAATATTATTTAACCTTAAAGTGATATTACCTTGTACTTTATCACTCACTACAATATTAAGTCCGGTGAAATCAGCCAGTAACTGTAAGACCGCGCGTATACTGATATTCTGAAAATTCAAAGAAATTCTTCTTCCTGAGAAAACTTTCTTTTTTAATTTAGCCTGTTGTGCTTCCTCTTGGGTGAGGGGGAACACATCAATCATGAATTGTTTGTTTACCTGGTAAACATACTGACCAAAACTCCCCTTGTTAGATAACACCATATGCGCATTTTTCCCTACTTGCTGGAAAGTAACCAGTTTCACCGGACTGCGAAAATCAGATACATCAAAACGTTTTCTTAACTGCAGAGGGATTTTGGTGTTTAAAAATTTAACAAGAATTTCCTTCCCATGTTCTTCAACTTCAACAGGTACACTGGTACTTGAAAGATTGACTATTGCCCGCCCCCCTTGCCGCTCAACTCCGCGAAAATCAAAATGATTCACTTCATAACTGGTTTTAACGGGTCGATGTGTCACTAAAACTTCTTTAGGGCCTTTAAATAATTCATTACTTTTACCATTCAAGATAAGTGTATAAACCTTTCCTGAGATTGAGCCTAAATAGGGTACAGGATAATTTAAATCCAGAACGGCACGAATACGCGAACCTACTGCAACAAGGGTATAGGTATTGAGAGAGCCTATCTTTACTGCTTTGGTTTTTTGATCAACAGGTATTTGTAAATTGGAATCAATGAAATCAAGGACTATGCGTGCCGGTTTTTGGGTAACGAAACTTGCAGGTTCTTGCTTAAGAGGTCGCGCAAATTCGAAATCCATACGCAACTTCTCCTCAGGTAAAGGAATTACCTTTACTGATAAAAGCGGGTTATTTTGGGCAACAGCTATACTTAAGCTCATACCAATTAAAATGAAAAAAGCAGCTATTTTCCGCACTTTCGCTCCTACTTCCCAGTATATAATTCAATCGTGGTTCTATGTTTTTCCCACTTTCCTGAGGTTTGTGTTGTTTCTATCAATTGAATTGCATCATTTTTAATCGATACAATACGGCCATAATTCTGTCCCATATAATTCCCTACGCGCACATGAGTAATATCTGAATTAGGGAGTTTTATCAATGCCCAGGTTTCATTATCTTGTCTTAAAGTACCTACAAATTTTAATGCATCCAGTGGATAAGATTCTAATGGTTCTTTAGGCCGGTTTTTATCCGGTGCATTCAGATCAACCTGTTTTTGGGGACCAATCAATTTAAAGGGATTGCGTCTGTTAGCACTTTCAGGAAATACAAACGTAGGCAAAGGTGAAAATGAAGGAATGGGTTCAATTTGTCTGGTTTTTCTGTTCTTCACTTCATGGATGTAATGCCTCAAATCACTGTTATCAGCGGAGCATGCAACCAGTAATAAAGATAATGAACAAATACAGGCAATTTTTGTTTTCGGCTCATCATTGTGTGCGGTATCGATATATTTTAGCAGTAATGTTCATCACCAATTCATCTCCCGAGACTATTTTTTGATCTTTGGAAGACACCCCTTCAATAGAAAAATCATGTAACGTTACAATACGATTCATCTGGGCCACGCGACTTACAAACATCGCCAATTGAAAATAAGTTCCAACTACAGAAATTTTTATAGGCAATTCCACATAAAAATCATGTGATACTTCTGGCTGCGGCGCAAACAATTCAAACGTTAATCCTAATGCCACCCCTGTTTTAGATATCTCTTCCAATAAACCCGGCATTTCATTTTTTTCTGGGAGCTGCTTCAACATCGATACAAAGCGCTCACTCATAATTTTTAACTCTTCTCGATAGGCGGGTAAATTAAACAACTGTCTTTGTTTGTTTTCCAGATCAGTTTTTAAAGTTGCTTCCTGTCCTTTCAACCTATCAAACTGATTAAAGTTATCTTGTATGATAAGCCAATATCCCAAGCCGATAATTAAAAGGCTTACCCCTATAAGAACACTTATTTTGACCGCTAGCGGCCATTGTCCCACATTTTCCAGAGTTAGTTCATTCAGGTTAATGCTATTCATAGTTTAATCCCGATCTGGAATTGAGGCGCTAGGATAAAAGTTAGTTTAAATTCATTTTTAGCAATCGGGTTTTTCTCTTTTTCATTAGTTTTATTATTCTCTTCGCTCTTGATTTCACTTAGAACCGGATTATGAAGCCAATCATTATTTTCTATGTTTTTCATTAATATGGAAACAAAAGTATTCGACTCAGTGTACCCGGTAACGGAGATGGTATCATTTTTGCCCTCGACTTTGGTAAAATAAATCCCCGATGGCGTGACCTTAATGAGTTCATCAAATAAGTGCACCATTAAGGTGCGGGTAGATTGTAAATGCTGAACTATGGACATTCTGGAAATAAGCATTTCTCTGGCTTTTTCCAGATTTTTAATTTCTCTCAATTGCGCATCCATATCATTAATTTCTTTTTGAAGCATTTGATTGCGAGTGATTTGGTTACTTACTAAGCCCGAAGCATAAGAGTTTATTAAAAAAACGATAAACGCCGCTGCCACGACGCACCCAAGCAACATGGTGGCAAACAGTTTCTTTTCCTGCTCCCGTTTTAACTCGCGCCAGGGAAGAAGGTTAATCTGCGTCATATAATCTCACTTAATATCCCTTAAGGCCAAACCACAAGCAACCATCAGTGCTGGAGCATCATTATTGATAGAATCCAGATTTACCATTCTGCCCGGGGTCATATTGGCAAAGGGATTAGCAATCGTGGTGCTCATCCCAAGCCGCTCCTGAACCAACGAAACCAGCCCGGGAAGTTTTGCTAATCCACCCGCTAACAGGATATGGTCAACATCCCCGTCCTGACTGGTAGAATAAAAAAACTGCAGGGTTCTCTTGATTTGCAATAAAATATCTTCTTTGAATGGCTCTAAAACTTCCTTTTCATAGTCTTCAGGTAATTCTCCATTTTCTTTTGCAAGCGCCGCTTGTTCCAGGGTCATTTTATAATGTTCTGCAATGGACTCGATTAATTGTTTACCGCCAAATTTTTCTTCCCTGGAATAGACTAATTTCATTGCTTGCAGAACAAATAAATGGGTATAGCATGCACCAATATCAATAATGGCAATGGTTTTATCCTTTCCGGATGCAGGTAAATCTTTTATAAGTTGTTGTGAGGCACGCTCCACGGCAAAAGACTCTACATCAATTACCACCGCATCCAAACCCGCCCGAACTGCGGTTTCAACACGCTGGTTTACATTTTCGGCTCGTGATGCAACTATGAGAACATCGAGCATATGCGGATTTTTTTCAGAATGGCCTAAAATTTCAAAATCAAGATTAATTTCATCTATAGGATAAGGGATGTATTTATCAGCCTCGGCAACAATCAACTCCTCCATTTCATCATCATTTAAACCTTCATTGATTTGTATTAATTTACTGATAACGGATGCGTCAGGAACAGCCAATGCGGCCTGTTTGCATGGAGTATGCAAGCGTTCGATTACTTTTTTAATACAACGTGAAACCGTTTCTATGTCTTTAATTGTGTTTCCATCCATTGCATTTGAGGGTAATACTTCACGTCCATAGTTCTCAACGACAAGCGCCCCGTCTTGCCCTGAAATTTCCAATACTTTAACCGTGGTTGATGTTATATCTATTCCGAGAATTGAACGATGCTTGGGTTGAAACAATTTGAGCATGTGTCCTATTCCCTTGAATCTTCCATGCATTCAAAAAACACTCCTCTAGAACCATTTCTTGATGTTAACGTAAGCTATTAAAAAATTACAATGTTTTCTGCATTTGTTACCATAGCATAAATGATTATAAATTGTCATTTTTACCACTTCATCATCACCAACTTGCACTTCGCAAAAACATTTAATATAGTGAAAGACCAACTTGTAAGGGGATTTCACATTTTATGCTTTAAAAGGAGATTGGCATGACTCGATTAGAAGAATTAATTTATTCACTCGCTACCGTTATAGTACGTTATCATGATGCACAGCGAGTACCTCGTAAATTAGTCGATGAAAATGACCCTACGGTACTCAAAGAAAAATCTCGCGAATCTGCCAAAAAAATAATCCAAAATACTGAAGTTAATTTTGACATACGGCTAAAAGAACTCATCGTTGCCTGTACCGCAGACTATGCAGATCGCAAACCCTTCCTTAGTTTTCTTTTACACGAAATAACTTTTCTTAAAGCTCAGCTGGATAGAAAGGTTCCCTACTCCCCAGAAGAATTGGGATTATATCGCCAACAAATAATTCAACTTCTTTTGGATTTCCAGCAGTTATTGAAGGTCTCGAAAGACAAAGTATTTAAAGTAACACACAGCAGCTTCACTGACGAACCACTTCGTATTGAGTTAAATGGATTGATGAATAACAGCTGGTTTGAAAACTCTTATTGTAATTCAGGTCTTCTAATTATGGATGAAGTTCTGGATAAATGCAGACTGTCAATAAAATCCAGTCCGGAAGCCATCAAAAATTATGCCTATGATTTATGCGAGGAGCATGAAAAGACCTTACCCAATAAAGAAAATCTGCGATTAAAAGAAGAACTGCAGCAAAAAGAAGAAACCGCTGAAAAAGAAAAAGCCCAAAGAGAAAAAGCCGAGAAAGAAAATTTAGAGTTAAAAGAAAAATTGAAGGAATTAGAGGAAACCGCAGAGAGAGAAAAGACGGCAAGAGAGAAGCTCGAGAAAGAAAAGTCGGAAATAGAGGCTCAATTACTGGAAAAAGATACCAAACTGCAGGAAGCGGAAGAAAAAAATAAAACACAACAAGTAATTATTAATGAGTTACAGAACTATAAAAAGTCAAAGGAAGAAGAGGGAGGGCTGATTCGGCGCTATCCAGTTATGGCCCCTGCTTATATGACAGGTTTGGCTGGAATTCTTCAACAAAGAGGAGCAACGAACGCTCGTTTTTTCCCAATAGTCCCCCAAATAACTCCCTCGTCATCTGAAAATGTGGTTGAAGATGAGACCCCCTCACTGATTAACGAATAAGGGGAAGAGACTTTGTTCCATGTGTTTCATTGGATTTTGTCACGGAAATTCAATGAAACACGAAATAAAGTACTAAAATTACCCTCTTTTTTGCACAAAACTCGCAATCTTATCGAGAATCACTGTATAATATCCGCCAAATTTTATTTAAAGAACACATGACTCTATGAAAATGGCATACTTCTGGCGTAAAGGTCTATGGGCGCTGATGAGCCTGTTTTTTGTTTTGATAGTAGCAGGTAGTTTCTTATACCTCTATCTTGAAAGCCAACTCCCCAATGTAGATTCCTTAAAAACAGTACAATTGCAAGTACCTTTACAAATTTTTAGTAAGGAAGGTTTGCTAATCCAGGAATATGGTGAAAAAAAACGAATCCCCGTCACCTATGATGAAATACCGCCTATGCTCATTCATGCATTGATTGCTACCGAAGATCAGCGCTTTTTTGAACATCCTGGCGTTGATGTTTTAGGTCTTGGCCGCGCAGCAGTACGTATGGTGAAAACCGGAACAAAATCTCAGGGCGGCAGTACCATTACCATGCAAGTGGCACGCAATTTCTTTCTAAGCCGCAAAAAAACCTTTTTACGTAAATTTAATGAGATCATGCTGGCTATAAAAATAGACAGGGAGTTGAGCAAAGAAAAAATCCTTGAGCTCTACCTTAACCGAATTTACCTTGGGAATCGTGCTTATGGGGTAGGTGCTGCAGCAATGGTCTATTACGGCAAAACCCTCAAAGAATTAAACCTGGCTGAATTAGCGATGATTGCGGGCCTTCCTCAAGCCCCTTCCACACAAAATCCAATTGCGAACCCCCTTGCCGCCAAAAAACGCCGCGATCATGTGTTAGAGCGCTTATTGGAAGAGCATTATATTAATGAAGAACAGTATCAAAATGCCATTAATCAACCTATTACTGCCAAATATCATGGTACCAACATTGAGGTAAAAGCACCGTATGTAGCTGAAATGATTCGTCAGTCCCTATACGACAATTTCGGTCCGGATGCCTATACAAAAGGCTATAAAGTATACACAACCATTGATGGGAAATTACAAAATACCGCCAATGATGTAGTTGAAAAAAATTTAATAGCCTATGACCATCGGCATGGTTATCGTGGACCTGTTGCCACTATTGGCGAAAAAGACAGCAAATCCTTACGGGCAATTCAAAAGAACCTGGAGAAATATCCGGAGCTTAACCATCTTGTTCCTGCAGTAGTTACTGAAGTACATGAAAGAGAGGCTACAGCTAAATTACAAAGTGGACAAACCATTCTTATTCCCTGGGCTGGCATGTCCTGGGCTAGGCCCGCTCTGAAAAATGGTTGGGTAGGGAAGTCACCTTCCAAAGCAATGCAAATTGTTGCTGTTGGGGATATTATTTATGTTCGCTCCACCAAAGACCATTGGGAGTTATCGCAGATTCCTGAAGCTGAATCAGCGATGGTAGCACTTAACCCTAAAAATGGGGCTATAGAAGTTCTTGTTGGTGGATTCAATTTCCAAAAAAGTAAATTTAATCGCGCCACCCAATCAAGCAGACAACCTGGTTCAAGCTTTAAACCCTTTGTATATGCAGCCGCATTAAATAATGGTTATTCTCTGGCCACATTAATTAATGATGCACCTATTGTCGTTGATGACCCCAGCCAACCTAATCTCTGGCGCCCCCATAATGTAAACCTTAAATTTAATGGACCAACACGTTTAAAACAGGCTTTGGTCCAATCCAAGAATCTCGTTTCCATCCGCATCCTCGATGATATAGGCATTAATTACACCATCGATTTTCTAACTCGTTTCGGATTTAACAAGAAGACTCTTCCCAAGGGGCTGTCTCTGGCCTTAGGCAGTTTATCCATCAGTCCTATGGACCTTACTGCTGCTTATGCCATTTTCGCAAACGGCGGCTACAAAGTTGAGCCTTATCTCATTGATCATATTACTGATACAGAAGGTAAAATTTTGTTACAAGCCAAACCCACCATCGTGTGTAACAACTGCAATGAGAATGTGGATCACTCCACCCTTGCACCTCGAGTCCTTCCCGAAGACATTACCTTTTTGATGTATACCGCATTAAAAGATGTAGTTCAGCATGGTACTGCACGTGCAGCTCGTGTGCTCAACCGTCAAGATATAGCAGGTAAAACAGGCACAACCAATGACCAGGTAGATGCCTGGTTTGCGGGGTTTAATTCTGATCTTGTGGTGACAACCTGGATTGGTTTTGATAATCCAAAATCCTTACATGAATATGCAGCGGGACTTGCTCTGCCTTTATGGATAGACTTTATGAAAGTTGCTTTAAAAGGAAAACCGGAAAGCGAAATGAAGCAGCCTGAGAACATAGTCGCTGTCCGTATTGATCCTCACAGCGGCTTGTTGGCTCATCCGAATCAGGCAAATGGAATCATTGAGTATTTTCGTAATAAGGAAGTTCCTGCAGAAGAGGAACCAACCCCTGTTTATAACGCAAGCAATGATCAGCAGCAACTGCCACCCGGCGAGGACAGTTTGTTTTAATCTTCTCTGTTCTCACAATTGACAGCGAGTGCAACTCCAAGGAGATGCGCCATCATTAAATTGTGCACAATTTCTGATATACCCAGGCCCTGTCGAGGATTTGCGGATCCAGAAGTTGTGCTTAATCCTAAAGTATATAGACAAGCAAAATTGCTGGGAATGCATACAAAATCAAATCTCAGGCAACGAAAGTTATAATCAAATGGAAGGGATAATCACTAATTTCCAGATTTTGTTTGCTCATCCAGAATGAATCATCGCCTGGGTAAACTCTTGTGCACCCAGGCTATACACATATGAGAAAATTAACGACCAGCTAATGCAATGGCTGCAGGTGTATACTCATACCCTAAATCACGTGCGACCGCATCAAAAGTAATTTTACCCTGATGCACGTTTAGGCCATTGAGTAAATGTTTATCATTTAACAAGGCCAATTTCACCCCTTTGGTAACAATGCTCAATACAAATGGCAAGGTGGCATTATTCAAGGCAAAAGTTGATGTTCTTGGTACTGCACCTGGCATGTTTGCAACACAATAATGCACCACATTATCAATAACATAAGTAGGCTCTTGATGTGTTGTAGGACGACTTGTTTCAAAACATCCACCTTGGTCAATTGCTACATCCACCAATACCGACCCTGGCCTCATTGATTTAAGCATGGAGCGAGTAACTAATTTTGGAGCAGCTGCACCGGGAACCAACACTGCACCAATTACCAAATCCGCACGCGACACATAGTTTTCTATAGCATCGACCGTGGAATAAACAGTATTAATTTTGGAACCGAATTGGAAATCCAATTCATTTAAACGCTGTAACGAGCGGTCAAGCACCGTAACTTGTGCCTCCATTCCCATCGCCATACGCGCCGCATTAGTTCCAACGACTCCCCCACCAATAACTACTACATTTGCCGCAGCTACACCGGGAACGCCTCCTAATAGAATACCGCTACCTCCTTGAGCCATTTCCAGGCAATGAGCACCAGCCTGAATGGACATTCGTCCAGCAACTTGTGACATAGGAGCTAATAAAGGCAAACCGCCCCCTTCTTCAGTTACTGTCTCATATGCAATAGCTGTCACTCCAGATTCTTTAAGCATCCGCGCCTGATGTGGATCTGGGGCTAAATGCAGGTAGGTAAACAGAGTCTGGCCTTCACGCAAGCGTTTGCACTCGATGGGTTGTGGTTCTTTTACTTTTACTATAAGTTCCGCTCTGGAGAATACTTCATCAGCACTATCTACTACCTCTGCTCCCGCATGCCGATAATCCTCATCAGAAATCCCGATTCCTAATCCAGCGCCCTTTTCCACTATAGCGGAGCTTCCTGCTCTTATAATTTCCCTAATACTAGAAGGAACAAGACCTACCCGATTTTCCTGGGGTTTAATTTCTTTTGGAACACCTACTAACATACTCTCTCCCTCTAACGTTTTTTTAATTGTTCGATCAATTGTGGTACAAGCTCGAATAAATCGCCAACCAAACCATAATCAGCGATTTGAAATATAGGCGCATCTTCATCTTTATTAATGGCAACTATTATCCTGGAGTCTTTCATTCCTGCCAAATGCTGTACCGCTCCGGAAATTCCTACAGCGATATAAAGCATCGGAGCAACTATTCTTCCAGTTTGCCCTACTTGATAATCATTAGGCACAAATCCAGCATCTACTGCCGCACGGGATGCTCCCACAGCTGCTCCAAGTACATCAGCCAATTCTTCTATCAGCTTGAATTTTTCGGCACTTTGCAGTCCTCTTCCACCTGAAACAACAATTTTAGCGCTGCCCAAGTCAGGACGTTCCGATTTGCTTAATTCATGTTTTACGAATTGGCTGTCTTTTGCAACATATTCTTTGTCGATTTGTTCAATGCAACAACTTGATTGGCTTTCAGTTACAGGATTAAATGCTGTGGAGCGAACAGTCAAAACTTTTATCGGATCAAGCACCCTTACAGTTTCTATGGCATTCCCTGCATATATTGGGTGTTCGAAGGTATCCTTATCAATAATTTTACTGACATCCGAAACTTGGGTTACATCCAATTGTGCTGCAATGCGAGGAGCAATATTTTTACCGAAAGTGCTGGCCGGAGCTAATATTGCCTTGAATGAGTTCGCAAACGAAAGAACCACTTCACTGACTTGCTCTGCCAGAGGATGTTCGTAACAGGGCTTATCAATGCACCAAACAGCATGTACGCCTGCAAGAGAAGCAGCCTGTTCAGCAACAGTTTTACATTGATGCCCTATAACAAGCAAAGTCGGATTTTCGCCCAGTTCCAATGCCGCAGCCAGGGCATTGCGAGTACTTGGGTGTAAGGTTTGATTATCATGTTCAACGAGTACTAAAGTGCTCATCACTCCCCCTTATCAAAGCACTTTGGCTTCATGTTGTAATTTATCCAATAACTCAGTCACTGATTCCACTTTCACTCCAGCACTGCGAACTGCAGGTGCAGTGACTTTCAATATCTCAACATGTTTTTTTAGTGACAATCCCATGTTCTCTAACCGCAAAACATCCAAGGGTTTCTTTTTTGCTTTCATAATATTGGGTAGACTGGCATATCGTGGTTCATTCAAGCGTAAATCCGAACTTACTACAGCAGGCAAACGCACACTGATTGTCTCCAGTCCGCCGTCAATTTCGCGAGTAACCATTAGTTGTTCGCCTTGGGGTTCGATTTTGGAAGCATAGGTAGCCTGAGGCCAATTTAGTAAAGCCGCCAGCATTTGCGGTGTTTGATTGTTGTCCCCGTCTATAGCCTGTTTTCCCATTAACACTAAATTGGGTTTCTCGTCCTCAACAATCTTTTTTAAGATTTTTGCGATATTAAGGCTTTCCAATGAATCTTGAGTTTGGACCAGAATTGCTCTGTCCACCCCTAAGGCGAGAGCATGCCTTAATGTTTCCTGTGAGCTATCACCGCCAATACATACAGCGATTACTTCAGTAGCCCAATTTTTTTCACGTAAACGTAATGCTTCTTCCACTGCAATTTCATCAAATGGATTCATTGCCATTTTTATATTTTGGGTTTCAACTCCGGAATGGTCCGATTTGACCCGAATTTTGACATAAGGGTCGATTACACGCTTCACTGCCACGAGAACTTTCATAATTCCTCACTGGATAATCAAAACAAATGCATCTTGCCAGACATTCTGTGCCAAATTCAAGGGGGAAAGTCTATTTAAGCTGAGTCCGGCACCTTTATCCTAAGTAAACCAACGTCCGTTCGAAGCGGGTACTGAAGTTTAAACAGGATTTCAATATAATAATTCACACCTTCCCCAATACAGCAGGCTCCATGCCACAATCCTCTTGTAACAGCCTAATCACGCGCTCAGCCCGGTCTACAGCCAAAGCAGTTTTCCCCCCTTTCACGTAAACATCGGGAGTTTTTTTAACGAGTTCCAATGCTTCATGGGCTTTAGCGATTTTTTGTTCTACAGGTAAATCATCATCTTTATCTATTACACGCATCCTGAGCAAAAAAGCATCCAAGGCGCGCGACTTTATTCCTCCAGCCCGAAAGCTTATAAAAAATTGCTGCTGTAATAATCCAAGATAGGATTCAATGGGTGCAGCGATCATTTTTAATTGGGGCGTTTTAAAATTATCCCCCGCATTGCAATTTTGACTCGCAAGAATTAAATCCCGGCAAAAATTCTCATCAGCACCTAGGTCAGCCGATTTTTCGGAAGAATCACCAATTAATGGAATTAGAATCGTAGAGCCTATCTGCAAACTTATATCATAACATTGGCGGGATGCCCAAAAAGTCATCTCCACCAGGCGAACCAGTAAAGTCGTAGTGGTAGTTGCAGAAACTAGTGAAATTTTTTGCAACGTACGCCCCAGATTTTGTAACCCTTTTAAATTACTGCTTTCCATATATTGCCCACTCTGTAACAAAGCAAAATAAAGGGCATAAACAGCAAATAATTCTTCAGCAAAAACAAAAGTACCAAAACTGATAAAAACCATGGGGAGAAACGCAATCAACGCACGTATTCCTCTAGGTTTAATCTTTCCTACTTGATCAAAATAACCGCCAGATTGTTCAAGTAATCCCAATAGACTTACATAAAAGTTACGTTCGGTATAAGTCCTGGAAGTATTTTTTAAATTTTCCAACCATTTTTTAAGATCTTCCCGAGTTGTAATATCATCGAATTTAATCGGTTTAAAATCCTGGGGAGATGTTAATTTCCCATAACAAAGGCTTAAGGTCTTAAAACAAGCACCATCATTACGATCTTCAGATAAATTCTTTTCGAGCCATCTCACTTCAGGATTGAATTTCTCTTGAAGATCAGGATGAAAAAACAAAGATAACCGTTTATAATTTTTTCGGATTTTATTTTTATCTGGTCCATCTTTAAGCAATAATTTATTAATTACTTTTATAAAATTGGAATCAAGACGTAAAAGCGCCTCGTTATTTAAATCACTTGCATAATTTTTTTTTTCTTCATCATACCTGGCATAGACGCATACCAGAGTTTTTAACTCAGTCTCTATATTCATAACCTCTCCCTAGATTGGCTATCCGGATTGACGGAGTTAAAAACTCATTACTATTCGAGATAGAGTTATCGAACAGCGCAATCCATTTTTTTAAGCCAATTCTTCCGTTTAAGATATCCTGTAAAAAAACCAACTACCAACAGACTAATATAAAATGCACTCATTACATCGCTCAAATAGTGAAAACATAACACTATTCGGGATGCTGCAATGAGTAGAGCAATAGTCAGTAAAACATAAAAATACCGAGAAAAAATGGTTCCGATTCCTGCAGCCAAACTAATTACGGTTGTTGTATGTCCTGAAGGCAAAGACCAGTAGTTCGAACTTAACTTAAACCAATAAAATCCAAATTCATTATTTGTAAACAATAAATCAGGACGAGCGCGGCTTAAGGAAACCTTCAAAATCAAACAAACCAAATTGGCCAGGAACACGCAACCAAATAAATACCAGGAGCGAGCTTCATATACCGCATTCACCTGGATGTACCGGAAATACAAGCCAGCAATAAAAAATAAAATAACGTAAGCAATCCATTTACCCAACGCAGTCAGTATTTCCAAAAAAGGCAGCTTGTTTCCAAGTGCCAACTGATAAAAATAGGTTGCCAAAGGTTTGTCTACAAAATAATAGGCCAAAATCACTAATATTGCATAAAAAAGAATAACAACCGGTTTTTTCATAAAATGAAATAATGTTTCAAATTGTGTCATCAATCAATCCTTATTTTTATTACTCACGCAGATACCACGGGATTGTGATAACAATCGTGCGAGGATCACGTTCTAGAAAAAGTAAAGTACGCAGCCCCGGGGCATGAATATTGTGTAACAGGTATTCATACCATTTAGGCTCAACCAACTCAGGTATAATAAGAGCAATGAGTCTATTTTTCCTCTCTTTTCTTACTTTGTTCACGAAATTTAATAAAGGTTTATAAATTCGGCGATAGGGTGATTTAATAATTTCCAGTTTAGGAATTCCTTTATCTGTTTTTTGGGCGGGTATTTCAATTTTTTCATGCCAAAGCTGTTTTAAACGCTCAACATCTTCATATCCTGCATCAACAAAAACAGCAGTAATATCGTCGGAAAGCAACATTCCAAATTGAATCGCTTTTTCGGCGAGTAAATCGATACCATGTATTGGAATAATTACTACAGGGGGTTTAAGTAAACTCGGATCTATTTTTATAGGCTTTTCAATTTCCTGGGCAATTCGTTCATAATGATGTTTAATACGATGCATTAACAGGGCAAGAGTAGGTGCAAGAACAACAATTATCCAGGCACCTTCGACAAATTTTGTAATGACAATAATAAAAAGGGCAATTGCAGTAACCCCGGCGCCAACGGCATTAATTATCAGTTTGTAATGGACTTTACGATTCTCCTGACGTAGCCAATAAACCACCATCCCAATCTGGGAAAACAAAAAGGCACTAAATGCGCCCACAGCAAACAAGGGAATCAGATTATTTGTTATGCCTTTAAAAATAATGAGAATAATTGCTGAAAAAATTGCTAAAATGACAATTCCCACTGAGAAAACCAGACGTCTGCCTCGTTCCGAAAAAAAATGAGGTAAATAATTATCCTCTGCAAGTAAGCGGCATACTCTTGGAAACCCGGAAAAACTTGTCTGGGCTGAGTAAGCAAGAACAATGAATATACTGGCAATCGAAATATAGTAAAAAACACCTTTTCCCATAGTCATCTCAACTATTTGTGACAGTATGGTTTGATACCCTTGTTGGTTCTGATTCATGGCTACAATATGGTAAGCAGGGCAAATATAACCAATCAATAGTAAAAAAAGAGCCAATGTGACCACGATAACCGTCAATGTCCATTGGGCATTTTTAACTGTGGGCTTGCGAAATAAAGGCACGGCATTACTTACTGCCTCTACCCCCGTCATTGCCGTTAAACCATTAGCAAAAGCCGTTAATAAAATCCAAAAGGTAAGTGTTTCGGAATGGGAAGTTTGCATTTTTGTCGATTCACTTAGAGGGAATGGATTCCCGCCCCCACTCCAGACATCTACTGCACCGATGAACAATGTAATGAACATGCAAATGATAAAAATAACTACGGGGATTAAGAAAAGTCTCCCTGACTCCCGGATACCCCGTAAGTTAATCAGCGTGAGCATAAACAAAATAATAAGGCATAAGCTAAGAGTATAAGGGAGCAATGACGGGATTGCAGATACAATTGCGCCCACACCTGCTGAGATACCCACTGTAACATTCAATAAATAGTCCAGGATTAAGGAAATCGCGGCGCCTAAACCGTATTTTTTTCCCAAATTATCACTGGCAACAACATACGCCCCCCCACCTCCAGGATAGGCCGCAGCGGTTTGTAAATAGGAAAAATATAAAGACATCAGCACAAGAACGACTAATAAAGAAATGCTAAAAAAATAACTTAAGCCTATAACTCCAGTGGGTAATAGAATGGCAAGTGCAGCTTCTGGACCATATGCTGTTGAAGACAATGAATCTAAACCAAGCGCAGGGACTCCAGTTAAAACGGACAACTCTTGCTTTTCCCTGGACCTTAATGGGAGAGGTTTTCCCAAGATTTTATCTATAATGGACATGTCCCTATCGCCTCAAAATTTTTAAACTATTGTATCCATTCAATAAATCTTAATAAAGACATCCGTATTATCCGTTTGCCACAGATAGAAAAGATAAATGCAACATGCTCATTAGTTGACAGTAAAATCTAAACGCATACAATCACCTTAATTTTAATTTAGAGAGATTAATATGGGTTTAATGAAATTTTCCGTTAAATCAATCCAATCATGTGCTTTAGCCTTATTGGTAACTCAAAGTATTTATGCCGAAGATATTACGGTTATTGGATCGTTAAAGCAGACTTTAACGGAGGCACAAGCCCAATCAGCATCCAAAAAATCTATAAAAAATGAAAAAGTCATCCACTTATTACACGTAGAACTATCTGATGAGGCGAAAAAATATTTGGTGCAACATGCTCAAGATACTTTAGGGCATACCCAATCATTTGCCAAAACAGCATCGGGTAAGATAGCTGCCGCGATTGCGAATAAAGTAGCGTTGGGTATGAATAATGTGCCCGTTTTGGATCAGGGAATACATGGAACCTGCACCACGTTTGCAATAACAGCCGCAGTTGATGCCACAATGGTCAAAGGTGATTATATAAGCCAATTATGTAATCTGCAGTTGGGAAGTTATTTGGAAAAACAGGGATATGGTTACAGTGGTTGGAATGGGAGTTATGCAAGCCATGTGATTGGACAAATGGATCAATATGGAATCGTGAATAAAGCAAAACAACGGAAATATGGTTGCGGCGGCATGACCGAATACCCAGCTTACCGAGAACATGACCCTGACTCATTTATTGAACCCGAACAGTTTAGTTCAATAAGTGAACCCGTTTTCGGTAATGAGGTGAGTTGGTCTGATGTCTACCATAGGCAGGCTCCCGAGAACAACTTGGATGAAGTAAAACAAGCATTGAATGCTGGTGATCGATTGGCTTTTGCGGTACTGCTTCCACGTACTGATTTGGGACTGGTGGGTGCCGTTGGCAAATATAAGACCTGGATTTATAAAGATACCTGGGTATTAACACCGGAAATTGCAGCAGGAATTAACAATGTAAAATCAGCTCATCAAATGATTATTACCGGATACGATGATCAGGCTGTCGCTGTGGATAATAACGGAGTAAAACATAAAGGATTATTATTCCTTCGTAACTCATGGGGAACTTCTGTTGGCAATAGTGGGGAATTTTACATGTCCTATGATTATTTTAAGTTATTAGCTTTTGAGATTACCCGATTTTCTCGAGTAAAATAGAACAAATAGAGATAATTAAATATAATTTCGGGGTGAAACAAAAAATCACCCCGAAGCATAATTTGCATCCAATATCCAATTCGATTTGACGTTTTAAGTCAAGCTCCGCGGCAAAACATACCCTACAAATTGGCGCCTAAATCTCTCAGCGGTAAACGATAAAACTCTACCGCATTAGTGAATAAAATTTTCTTGGCCATACTCTCATCAAACGCATCCGAAATAAGAGTAATGTCTTCCTGTTTAAAAGGCTGGGGTGTCCGTGTTGAAGGAAGATCGGTACCAAACATTAAAGCATTGGGATTAATTGATGCAATCGTTTTTAATATAGGGGCCACATCAAAATCAACCCTTCCAAATCCTGAAGCCTTAACTTTAACCCCATGCTCCACAAGCTTGAAGAGTAAAGGAAGACCTTTTTTCGATAAACCTAAATGATCCAGGCTCAAAGCCGGTAAATGGATTAACACATCGATTAAATCCGTGAGCTCGGAAGAGTCAGCATATAATTCAATATGCCAATTGGCAATTTCATAAATTCGATGGGCCATCTCCTCTAAATATATTCCTGTTTCTGAACCGCCTCGTTTCAGATTAAATCGTATACCTCGAATTCCTTGCCGGTTTAATTCACTAATTTGTTGATCACTTACAGTGGCAGGTAATTGGATCACTCCCACAAAATTTGGACCCAATGCGTGCAAGGCATTTAATAGATAAGTGTCATCAAAAGCCTGAAAAGAACCTGATACTACTGCCCCGCCAATCACATGCAGTGGTTTAACTATTTTAAGATAATCAGTAACAGTAAATTCATCGGGTAAAAATGATTGGTTTTCCACTAAGGGAAAACGATAATCAATTATATGTAAGTGTGCATCGAATAGGTTTATCATTTTTTAGGCCATCCATAGACTCCATTTCATAATACCTGAAAAAAGTATAAACCTAATATCATAAGCGGTTCACGGCTCTATTTTCTTCAGCCGGAACACCCATTGGCAATGGAGCTTTTGTCTTTTCAATAAAAAATCGATGCTTTTTTGCGTCGGGATTCATGGAGGTCAAACTCTCTTCCTTTACCGATTCCAGCAAACCTGGAGTATCCCGGTATCCTCCCAAACAATATCTCTGCCATTGACCATCCAATTCCATCTCAATAAAACAATGATCCGGGTTAATCACAATAGATACTGGAACATCAGGATACAAGCGTTTCATCTCTTCCTTAAAAGCAATGGCTCTTAAGCGACAACTCCCGACAGATAGCTTCCTTGCCTCCTGAAGATATTCCTCCCCACGATGCACAGTCACATCAATGGTTTGTCGTAATGCCCCATGATCTCTGCCGAAACTGAGGTATTTCAACATCAGTTGATGTATCTGTTGATGTTCAGGACGTGTAATTAACGTGTTAAAAACAGGATTGACTCGATAGTGTTGCGGCATTCGTAATAACAAATTAATGAAAGTGTCCCGAGACTCTGGAATGGGTTTAAGCAAACGAATAAAATACAGGTGATTTTCTTTAGAGTATTTAATTTCAAAATCTTCCTTTTTTAATCCTTCAATTGCAATATCCAACAAAGTCTCACCGGGCTGTAAGGAAGGCAAAGCGCGCCAATTTTCGGTCAAGCTTACTTTCTTTTTTCCTTCCATTAAAACAAGCTTTGATTCTGTTTTTCTTTTTTTGATTAACTGTTCTGTTAATCCCTCCGGATGAAAATCATAGTCACATTCAACCAGTTTTTCAGTGGCATTCATTCCCCCAAGTTCAAAATAGTGAAATGGTGAAGTGGGATTTTCAGGAATCACCAGCTCGGAGTACACCTCATCACGGTAATATTTGACCGAGGGGGTCGCAGTTAAAAAATCAACCGGTTTAAAAACGGGTTTCCTGTAATTGGATTGATTCACACAAGCCTTGGTATCCATGCCGCTTCTATAAGTTTTGTGCTTTGTATCCTTAAGGACCGTGATCCGTTTTTTCAGCTCCTCCATCACGAATTGCTCTTTTTCATCTTGGGCATTTGCCATTTCAACATCAAGAATTTCAAGCTTCATTTGCTGCACATGGTACTCGTCCATTTGCGTTGAGAATAACGGGGCAGCATGATCGAGCAGGGTTTCAAGAGATTCATTTTCTCCTGCTAACTTCCTACACTCTCTGTAATCGAGAAATCTGAGTTTTGTTGTATCTAATTGTTGCTGTTGGGCATGCTCTATCAATGAAGTTCGGGTTGCTGGTTTTAGTTGGGGTGACAGTAAATCATCAAAATCCTCTCCGTTTATCGCATTCTTTAAAGCCATTTTATCCATTTTGACTAAATAACCACTCTTCCATAGATATACCTCATGCCCTACAGTGAGTAGCTCATTCATATGATTGAGCAGCAGCTTACGTTTACTAGCGGACCAACTAGAAAAAGACCAATCCGAAAAAATATATATTTGACTCGTATCCAAGCTTTGAGGAGACTTAATGATTTCTTCTTGTGTCCCTTCATCAATATCTTTTAAGGGTTGACTTTGCAGCTTCTCCATTGCCTCACGTATATCGCCGTCAAAAATGCCTTGGGTACGGGCAAAAGCTCTGATGTTTGTATAAGAAGTTGCTGGGAACCACTCTCCCAGTAAACCTGTTTTTCTTTTGAGGGCAGGAAGTAAAGTGCAGATGAGTTTTAAAGCTACTTCAACCTGTAAATGAATAGGATAATTTTGATATTTGGGATCACGAAACGGAATCAGGAGCCGTTTCAATTCCCGCGCTTTTTCCCTATCCGCTTGAGTAAACCAGCGTTTTGCTTCAATACGGGTAATTTCTGTATCCACCCTTTCCAGTAACGTGCGCATCAATTCTTTACCCGTAGCAGGTAAAATTTGTAATCTAAATGGAGGTAGAAGTTGTTCTTGTGCAGCAATCATGTCCTCAAAATCATCCAAAGGCTCCTCGATACCCGCTTCATCTTTTGATTTTTTACTTTTAGTTGCTTCACGAAGCCCCGCTTCCAGGGTTTTTGGTAAAACATATCTTCCCCTGTTTACCAGATTGGGGTTAACCTGATTTAAAACTTGCATCACATTGCTTGAACAAAAAGTTTCATCCGATGGAGCAATTTTTTTTCTATCTTGTTCATCCTGCCGGTTTGACCATTGAAAAAGGGATTTAATTACAGCCCACCAGCTGGTACGAGTTTTTCCTTGGGCATGTAATCGTTTAGTGGTTTCGACTTGCTCCAGGAAACCCTTTAGAAATTGCTGTCTTTGGTTTTGATCATTATGTTTGAAGACCAGTAAACTTGAGTTTACTATAGGAAGAGTATCTGCTTCTCCTGATGCTTGCCAAAACCTCACAAGCAAATCCATAAGTTTTTCTTTTCTTTCCCCGGTGTCTTTAAGAAGTATTTCAATTAATTCCTGTGTACTCTCATTCCCCGTTATCTGGGCCTGCAATTTTTTCATCCACTCGGGACCTTCAGCAAGAACCTTCTTAATTTCGCCTGCTGTGAATTCTTTATTGCAGTAATTTACAAGAAGAGAAGTCAATTCTTCTATTGTTTTTTCCCTTAAATTTTTAATAAATAAGGAGGTGGGTAAAGTGAGTTGCAATTCATAATTATGACAAATCACCCCATGCTTATTTTTACCTGTACAAACAAAAACGGTTATAACTTCCATATGTCCGTGTTTGTTGCCAGGGGTCGTTAGTGACTGGGCAGCTTTTTTAAAGCGTACCCATGAGTTGCTGCTGTTTGAAACCACGAATATAATATCCCCTGGCTCAATAGCACAATTTTTCATCACTAACATACCCGATCACCTATTGTATAAATTAAAATCGACTAGGGTGGCCATGATGATGGCTATCACCACAACTAGCTAAGGACAAATTAATAACGAGTAATGAGGATAAAAACGCGATACATGTGTCCTCATCGCCCCCAGCTTGCTCCAATTTTTTTGTCATTTCATTAATCATATCGTATTCAAAATCCAACCTTTCGAGTCGAGATGCCAAATCTTCTGGTTTAGAGAAAGAACAGATACTCATTTCAGCAGCATGTTGTTTGAGTAAAGATAAATAACTTTCTTTTTTTGCGCGTAACTTATCATTGCTGGGGGAGGTAGCCTGGATTGATTTATATCTTTTAATTACATCCTCGATATATTGGATTGCCTCTGGTTTATCACGCAGCGTTTCGTCTTTAGATGCCCGTAAAGCTTCATATCGGGTTACAAGAGTGCCTGACTTACCTAGCGCGTCGATAAGTTCCGGTTTTAATTTATTCAATATTGGCATTTTGTCTCCTAGACTAGTTAATTTTCGGCCAGGATATTATCATGCATAGATCAAGCAATCAACTTTCTGATTTCAATTTAATCAACAACTTACAAAAATGAATTTACCCCCTAAAAAAAGAATATTGTGGGAAAATTCATGTTACCCCTTTATCCAGCGAGATACTTTAGTACTTTTTGGACCTGTTAATGAAAGCTACTATTCGATAGAATCAGAAGAATATTTATTAATGGTTTTTTTTAATGATAGAATTTACTTTGATCCAAAAAATATGCATCTGGGCTCTACCTATTTTACTCGCCATTACCCTTCATGAAGCGGCCCATGCATATGTTGCCTATCGTTGCGGGGATACTACTGCAAAAATGTTTGGTCGATTAAGTTTAAATCCGCTTCGACATATTGATCCCATAGGAACGGTTCTCATTCCCTTATTGGTGGGTATTTTGACCCAATTTAATTTTGTGATTGGATATGCGAAGCCTGTTCCCATAAATTGGAACCAATTTCGTCACCCTCGACGTGATATGATTCTCGTCACCCTTGCCGGCCCTTTTTCGAACATTTTAATGGCCTTTTTATGGGCCGCTTGTGATAAACTCGCTATAATTTTAAATCCAAATACATCAATGGCGGTGCTTTTTCTTTATGCTACTGCCCAAGCGGGAATATTCATTAATTTGATTTTAGCCGCCTTAAATATACTGCCTATTCCACCTTTAGATGGCAGCCGGGTAGTCATGAGTATTTTACCTCCAAAACAAGCGATAGCTTATGCCAAAATAGAACCTTATGGATTTTTTATCCTCATTCTACTGGTGGTTACAGGTGTTCTTGGTATGATATTAACTCCTTTAATTAATATGGGCCTGTTCGCACTAAGTGCAATTTTCCAGATATGAACACAGCCTGGCGCCTCATAATGTGGAGTAAGCAATTACAATGAATATCTTAGCTGATGCCTCTCTCCCAGGATTGGAAATGGCTTTTCCCCCGCCTTTTTACTTAACGAAATACCATCATCCTGATGAGATTAATCAGTTGCTTCCCGGACAAGATGTCCTCCTTTGCCGTTCCACGCTCAAGGTAAACAAGGATTTGCTAAAAGCTCATTCCCTACGCTATGTTGCTACAGCGAGCAGTGGTACGGACCATCTGGATAGTTATTGGCTGAACTCTCAAAACATTAAAATTATCGACGCGAAAGGCTCAAATGCACGAGCCGTTGCAGATTATGTCGTTGCCTGTCTCGCGGTGTTGGAGCAACGACGATTAATTCAGGGAAATCGTGCAGGTATTATCGGCTTAGGGAAAGTGGGAACCCAGGTTGCGGAGCGCTTGCAAGCAGCTGATTTTCAAATTTTCACCTTCGACCCCCCCAAAGCAGAACGCGAAAAAACAACGTTTCATAGTTGCAAATTGGAAGAATTATATCAAGCAGATCTGTTATGCATCCATGCTGAACTGCATCATAAGCAGCCTTATCCCAGTGCCAATTTAATTAGTAATGATTTTTTAAAACGGTTAAAGCCTGGTTGTATTCTTATCAATGCTTCTCGAGGAGGCATTGTCGACGAAAATGAACTTCTTCACTCTTCCAAAGCCTTAATCTATTGTACTGACGTTTATCTCAATGAACCTGACATTAATAAACACATTGTTGAAAAATCGATTATATGCACCCCCCATATTGCAGGTCATAGCCTGGAAGCAAAATATGCAGCTATTGCGATGATCAGCTCTACTTTACATGCAATAGCAAAATTGCCTCTACCCCGGTTTGCAGCACCTGAATTACCTCCTTCTCTAGATTTGAATAAAAATGAAGCATGGTATGAGTCTTTATTGAAAATTTATGATCCAATTAAAGAATCCTTATCTTTAAAAAATGCTTTGGATAAAAAAAATGCTTTCTTGAATTTGCGTAAGCAACATCAGACACGTCATGATTTTTGCCGCTATCCTATAGGTTTCCTTGCTAATAATAAAACCAGGTTATTGCTTGGAAAATGAAAAAAAATTTTCAAGAATGCATCTAAAAAGTATGACCAATACCAATAATTGTCCATTGTAAATTTGGAAATCAAGTGATACTCTTTTTTCGATTTTTTAAATAAAGGAGTATGTGTTATGTCTTTAGGAGTTAAATTATCTGCTTTTACAGCAGCATTAGTTCTTGCTGGTTCTGCTTTTGCAATGGATACGACCTGCCCTAATTTGAGTGACCTGCAAGCAGAAGGCATCTCAATGTCTGAACCACTAGGTAATAACTATTATGTCGGTTATTCACTTGCTCACTTCAACTCTTCCTCTAACTGGGGTTTTGCTATTGGACCTGTACAAGCAGAATCAGATGAAGATGCAATAGATGTTTCAAATCAAATTTTAAATAATATGACTGCTCCTGCCTTCCCTTTGGAACTTGACAACGATGTACTCGTTTGTTTGTATGATACAGGCAATCCTTATATTTATTCCATTGCTGTTAGAGACTATGCAATTAGTCCAATGAAATTAAAACAATACCTGCAAAAAATTCGTAAGTAAAACTCAAAAATGGATTCTGCAGTGAACCTATAAGAAATCTGCAGAATTGAATTAATTGAATAAAATAAGGAGCAGTAATATGTATTTCGGAAAATTAACCACGTTAACAGCGGCCTTGGTTTTTGGCGGATCTGCTTTTGCAGCAGAGGCGGTTTGCCCAAACTTGAGTGATATACAATCTGTGGGAATCACCATGGCTTCCCAACTGGCTTACAATTATTATATTGGTTATTCGATCAATAATTACAACACTTCTTCAAGTTGGGGATTTGCTATTGGTCCTGTAGAGGCGGATTCTGAAGAAGACACTATCGAAATAACAAATGATATCCTGGCTGGTTTGACTTCTTCGGGAGTACCTGAATCCGGTGAAGACGATGAGTTAGTTTGCTTTTATGAAACAGGCGACCAATCTATTTTTGCTATAGCGATCAAAGATTATACGGAAATATCACCTCTGAAGTTCAGACAATACCTTCACAAAGCCCGCTAAACATAAAGAGCTGGGCTGTTTAGCCCAGCGTGAATGTTTTTATCCCGAAAAGGCATAATCTAAATACTAAAGCGCTTAGGATGTATGCTGGAAATCTTGGCCTGTTCTTCGCGTGCGTTTTTACTTACTTATTTGGCGATCAATTTTTTTACTAAATCTTGATCTGAAAAAGCATGCTTTACCGAACCTATTTGCTGATAAGCTTCATGCCCTTTTCCGGCTATTAAAATCACATCATTTTTATCTGCTTCATTTAATGCATAGGCAATAGCTTCTTCGCGATTGATAAGTTGGACTACGTTGTTTGATTTTGCGATACCCTGGATTATCTCATTGACAATCACCTGGGGATCCTCGGTGCGTGGGTTATCACTGGTGATGATAATCTGATCCGCATGTTTACTGGCAACAGTCCCCATTACTGGCCTTTTGGATTTATCCCTGTCCCCTCCACACCCAAACACTACCCACAAACGCCCTTTTTTTAATTGATTTAAGGTGGTTAGGGCATTCTCCAAAGCATCAGGAGTATGAGCATAATCAACAAGAACATAAGGGGCATTGGCAACAATTTCCATGCGTCCGGGAGCTGCTTTTAATTGGGCCATTACCTCAATAATCTGTGCAGGCGCATAACCAAAAGCCAATAAACTGCTGAATATGGCCAAGCTGTTATAAATATTGAACTGCCCTAGCGCGTTTATTTTTAATTGATGCTGCCCCCAGGGAGAGTGCACTTCAATTGCTGTACCATGGATGTCCATAGACCAATTTGCAGCTTTTACATCACACTCCTGATGTATCCCATAAGTTAATTTTTTAACATGAGGTTTGACCACGGCAGCCATTTTTTGCTGATAAGGATCATCTTTATTAATAATTGCCCATTCTAATGACTCTCTGGCAAATAGCATGGATTTTGCCATGGCATAATTTTCCATATTGAGATGATAATCCAGATGGTCCAGCGTCAGGTTAGTGAATATGGCCTGTTTAAATTCAATAGCATCTACACGATGTTGTGCCAAAGCATGAGAGGATACTTCCATACTTACGTTTTGGATGCCTTGGTTTGTGTATTCATGTAATAATTTCTGCAAGCACAGTGAATCAGGAGTAGTGTTATCCAAAAGTTGAAGATTATTCACCTCTCCCTGGCCAATAGTGCCTATATATGCTGCTCCCTGCCCCAGTAAATGGTGAGCCTGGGCTAATTGATAAGCTATAGTTGTCTTGCCATTGGTTCCAGTTACGCCAGTTATTGTTAAAAAGCGACCTGGGTCCCCATAAAACTGTTTGGCGATTGCAGCAAGCTGGGTAGCTAACTCAGGGACAGGAACACATGGAATTGTCTCAGGTAATGTAACATTTTCAGGAAATTGACAGGGATCATAAGCTATTGCTACAGCCCCTGCTGCCCGTGCCTTCTCTATAAATAACCGACCATCCGCCGCTGCACCTGCATAAGCTATAAATAAATCACCGGGCTGAATACGACGACTGTCATTTTCAATGCCAGAGAGAGTACAATCCGATTTGCTGTGATGCATCCAGGGTTTTAATAATTGTGAAAGTTTCATCACTTTATTCCTAATAAGTTCTAAATACCGCTTGGTACTGTAAGTGCAAATTATCCTACCAACTCATCCGTAGGAATATTAAATAATCGCAAAGCCCCTGACATGACTTTGGCAAACAAGGGAGCAGCAACTGCTGCTGCATAGTAACCTTTACGGGAAGGCTCATGAATAATTACCACAACAACAAATTTGGGTTTTGAAACCGGTGCAATTCCGATAAAACTTGCAGTATATCTTCTATCCTTGTAACCATCTTTTCCTGCCACCCGTGCTGTCCCGGTTTTACCAGCTACCCGATATCCTGGTACCCTGGCTGATTTTCCCGTACCCTCTTTACCCAAAACAGCTTCCATCATCGAAAGAACTTGTTGAGCAGTTTCAGGTTTTATCACCTGCACACCAGGTGGTGGCGGATCATTATGCAGCAAAGTAACCGGAATTAATTTACCTTTATTTGCAAAAACCATATTGGCCTTGGCTAATTGCAAGGCTGTAACTGATAATCCATAGCCAAAACTCAAAGTAGCCAACACAAAAGGATTCGCATCTTTAACGTTAACAATGCCTCCTTCACTTTCTCCCGGATAAGTACTTTCGGTTCGTTGTCCAAAACCACAACGTTGCAGCAAACCAATTAATTGTTCTGGAGGACTTGCCAACACCATTTTGGTTACCCCGACGTTGCTTGAATGTTGCAGTACCCCGGTGACATCGAGGATCCCATAATTATGGATATCCCGAACGGTACGGCCATGTACAGTCATCCAGCTTGGATTCGTGTCAATAATAGTTGTCGGTGTAAACAACCCAGTTTCCAAAGCACTGGCGATACTAAATGTTTTAATAACAGAACCAGGCTCAAACGTATCTGTTACTGCCCTGTTTCTATAAGTATCTTTATCATAGCGTCCACGCGAATTAGGATTATAGGAAGGGACATTAGCCATCGCCAAAATCTCGCCGTTTTCTGTGTCAACAACGACTACAGAACCCGATTTTGCACCGAACTCCTCAACCGTTTTGTTTAACTCACTGTAAGCCAAATATTGTAAACGCCTGTCGATACTTAGAGCCATATCACGGCCGGGGCGAGGTTCTTTGATAACTCCCAATTCGTCGATTATTCTTCCCAAACGATCTTTGATCACTCTTTTTTTGCCAACAATACCTTTCAGCCAATCTTGATAGGCAAGCTCTATTCCTTCGAGGCCTTGATCATCCACATTGGTAAAACCGATTAATTGGGAGATACTGTCTGAATCAGGATAATAACGCTTGAACTCTTTCTGGAAATTAACCCCGGGAATTTTAAGCGCCTTTATTTTTTTAGTTAAAGGAGGAGGTAATTGTCTTTGCAGGTAGAGAAATTCCAGTCCTTTATTTTCGGCATCTACTATTTTTCTACTTAGCTGTTGAGGAGTTAAATTAAGATAGTCAGCTAACGACATAAATTGTTCTTTATCAGGTGAAAACTCCTTAGGGTTCACCCAGACCGATTCAACAGGAGTACTGATTGCCAATGGTGTGCCATTCCTGTCCATAATCATTCCTCGGTGTGCAGGAATATCTACAACACGTAAACTGCGGGCATTACCTTGTCCTTGCAAAAATTGCCGATGAAGTACAGTCAAATCAACCATACGCCAAATTAAAATGATTAAAAGCAGGGAAAAAAAGGAAGATACTATAATCAGTCTGTTTATATGCGTTGAGTTTTTCATGGATATTTATCCATCTGTAGCCAGGGTGGAGGCAAACCGCACAGCCCATCAAGTAAGGAAAAACTTCCTTTCCCAATGATGGGAGAGGGAACGGGATGCAGATTCTCATCCACCCTGGCTGGTACCCTTCCTATGGAAGGATACTTCCCTTAACCTATGGCATGCAGCACCATAACCCAAGTTATTACTAGAAATCCCGGGTTATGGCATGGCCTCCACCCAGTCTACGTTATTAAAACAAACGGCAATGGTACTCGTTTAAAATAAAAACTTCTACTGCTGAGCTTGTAACCAGTAAGTATTTTTAGTGTTAGGTAAAACCATTTGCAATTTATCACTAGCCAGTTCCTCGACCCGCGCTGGAGTTGCCAAACTTGCCTGTTCAAGCAGTAACTGTCCCCATTGCAACTGTAAGTAGTGTGTTAACTGCTCCTGTTGTTCAACCTGGTTTAACGTCACTCGATATGAATTGGTACTGTATACCACAGCCAAAGCACTCACTAATACAGCCACTAATAATATAATCAGCATGTATAATGACTTTGACATCTGCATATCTGCCAGTTGACCATTAAATAAAGTCCCTTGATTAATTACTCTCGCTGCAGCGTTCATGCTAATTTCTCCCCCACTCTAAGTACAGCGCTTCGAGCCCTGACATTCTCTTTTACTTCACTTTCTTGTGGCATAATCGCCTTACCTATCCTTTTAAAATTTGTTGATAACTCTTCATAACGTATGGGCACTTCCGGAGGGGGTTTCTCCCCTTGCTCTTTATCGCGCATAAACTGTTTGACTATGCGATCTTCAAGGGAGTGAAAACTAATCACAGCCAATCTTCCCTTGGGTGCCAAAACATTAATGCACTGTTCCAAACAGCTCTTTAAATCGTTGAGTTCCTGATTGATATAAATTCGTATTGCTTGAAACACCCGTGTTGCAGGATGCTTGTGTTTTTCCCATTTGGGATTTGCTTCCTTTACAATTTCCGCCAATTGCAATGTTGTGGATATAGGCGCAATGGTTCGGGCGGCAACAATTGCCTTGGCGATACGGCCTGCAAAACGCTCTTCTCCGTATAATCTAAATACAGAAGCCATTTCTTCCGCTTCCGCCTCATTAACAAACCGGGCCGCACTCAGAGGTTGAGATTTATCCATACGCATATCTAACGGCCCTTGTTGCATAAAACTAAAGCCTCTTTCCGGATTATCCAGCTGCGGGGAAGACACTCCCAAGTCCAACAAAATGCCATCTACCTTTCCCAATACGCCTGCTTCCGCAGCAAATTCCTGAATTCTGGCGAATGAGCCTTGGAATATATGAAACCTTTTGTCCTGACCCAAATGTTCTTTAGCATATTCAATAGCATCTAAATCTTTATCTATGGCGAACAAACGACCCTGATCGTTTAAATGACGTAAAATTTCCCGACTATGGCCCCCTCGCCCAAAAGTACCATCAAAATAGATCCCGCCGCTTTTAATAGCCAGGGCTTCTATAGATTCATTTAGTAACACTGATTGATGCATTGCCATTATGTTTCCATTACAAAGAAAACGTTTTCATTTCCTCGGGTAATCCACCAGTTCCAGAACTTTCTTCAGCCAACCATTGTTCACGTCGGGTTTCCCAAAGATCCTTATCCCATACTTCAAACTTATTTCCTTGGCCTATCATCACGACATCTTTTTCCAAATGTGCATAATTTCTTAAAACTGTAGGTAATAAAACCCGTCCATTCGCGTCGAGTTCCACATCAGTCGCATGACCAATCAAAAGACGCTGAATTCTGCGTGCTGCAGCATTAAAACTGGGTAATTTTTGTAAATTATTTTCAATTATTTGCCATTGAGCCGCAGTGTAGAGCAGTAAACATGTTTCTTCAGTATCAATGGTCACCACCAAAGGAGTTTTTTCTTCAGCACCCAGGGCAGAGCGATAACGCGTAGGGATAGCTAAGCGCCCTTTAGTATCAATGGTGATGGCATTTATTCCACGAAACATGGTTTCCTTTTATGCGGAAGATATTAGCTCCCACAATTCTCCACTTTTTTATTATTTTACCCCACTTTTATACACTATAGAAACACATTTCTCCATGCGTCAAGATAAAAACCCACTTTTTAGGTAATTTAGTTAGGCATAACAAAATAGATGATTAAAAACAGATCTTTGTATGGAAATTTTGATCAAAAGTGGATTTTAAACAAGAAACATCAAGACACAAAGATTAAAGGGATAAATTGCAAAGCCAAACGGGAAGCTCACACCTCAAAGAGGGCGCGTGTTAATGACAAAATTGGGATGAGCGTAGTGGCTCTTCAAATAACGCAAAAATCTTTTTGGCAGGATGAAAAAAAATTATACGAAAGCGTGTTGCCTGAATATAAAAATTTAAAAGAACAGTTCACTCAATCCATAACAAAATTATTACAATCAGATAACAAGGCCTACAGAAAAGACTTCGACATAGTGGTAAAAAATATTATCAAGCTTTAAAAACTCTTAAGAATTGTCAACTTTTCATGGCGGGTTCATTACTTCGGCATGAGCGTTATTTAAATGATCAATATGATTTTTGGCTACAGGAAATCGATCTGTATAAAAAAGAAATTTATTTGCTCCTTGAAAAAAGATTATAACTTCCCTGGGAAAAAATAATGAAGTCTCTATTCAGGCAATTGCTACTTTGTATGAAAATGCATATACACAGTCCTTTGGTAATTGACTAATAGAAACCCTCCCCGGTTGAGAGTGCAGAAACATAAGGTTTTAAATCTGATAGTCTGTAGGTTTAATTATTCATTAAAGCAGCTAATCTAATCCCCTGCAGAACCAAATCAGGAACCAAATGATCATATAATCCCTGCTTTTCAAATAGAGAGGCAAATCCACCTGTTGCCAAAACCAAAGCGTTCTCATCGCTGAAAGCTTCTTGATTCAGCCGATGAATTAATTCACGGCAAGCACCAATAGCCCCATAATAAACCCCAGACTGTATGCTTTCTATGGTTGAGCGCCCTACGGGGTTTTCGATCTTTATAATTTCTACCGCGGGTAATTTAGCAGTGTTTTTTGATAAAGCATCTACCGACAACCGGACCCCTGGTAAAATAGCTCCTCCCATATAAACCTTCTGGGCACTAATAACGCAGAACGTAGTTGCCGTGCCGAAATCAATAACAATTATGTTTTGATTGGGATAACTGTGAGTTGCTGCAATTGCATTTGCGATTCTATCGGCACCAACTTCTATTGGGTTACGATATTTGATATTTAAACCTGTTTTTACTCCTGCTTGTAACAGGAAAGGTTCTAAAGAAAAATATTTGACACAAGCTGAGCGCAGTGAATAATCAATTTGGGGTACTACAGAGCAAATACCAATTTGTTTGATTGCATCAGGAGAACAATCATTCTCCCGCAAAACTGTTTTTAGAAAGATTCCCAATTCATCTGATGTAGCTACTTTAGACGTATGCCGAAAACGGAGTTTTATTTCTTCCCCATCAAAAACACCACCGTAGATATGAGAGTTTCCAACATCAATGCATAGAATCATGAACGAGCATCCGGTATTAAAAAATCACGATAGTAAATTGCGTTTTACTTATTGGCAAGCTGTTCACCGGAAAAATCAAGTTCAACCAGGATTTTGCTTATTAATTGAATAGTTCACTTCCTAAAAAAAAGCCCTACACATGCAGGGCAGTAGTGGAGATTCCTGTAATTATTAATGTGGGCTCAGGAATAAAATTCTTTCCTGGGATCACCTGACTAGTAAGGTTTAACAACCACTGTAGTACCAATATCAGCAAAGTCTTCGTTTAACCATTTTGCTGCACTGGGCAAAACCCGGATACAGCCATGGCTTGCGTTGTAGTTTGGTACTTCATAGGCGGCATGGATGGAATAACCGCCATGGAAATGCATACAGTAAGGCATTCTTGCACCACCATGTGTTTCCAAGGGATAAATACTGGAAGTACAATCTTCCCCTTTTTTGGAATAGATACTGAATGTTCCGGTAACAGTATGGCAGGGTTTACCCTCATCCTCACAAAAATCCTTCCCGCCGGAGGCACTACCAGTATTTACCCTGTTACCCTCTTTATCGTAAGCCGCCCATGCAGTTGCTTTAGGGTCAAATACGATTACCTTCTTCCCTGTAGCAGGTCTTTTTATGGGAAAATAATTAGCTCCCTTATGGTCAGCCGCCATGCTCATTGTATAATGTGTGTACCCCGCATCATCAACTATAGGGACTGATCTATCCATGGAAGCACAGGATGTAGCTAAAGCACATACTGGAACTAACACTAGATATTTTTTCACTTTATTTCTCCCTCTTTTTTCTTATTTATCGGGAGCTTTAAAAATAGGTTTAGGTTTTTTTATAATTTTTTTTTACATAGTGTATTTTTTGTGCGCTTGCCGTTTATATAATGGCTAGCTTTTTGGTTGTTTTGGGAGCATATACTTAATAGCTCGTTTTAGCTGTTTGTCGGTGCATTCAAAGCACCCGCCTCTTGGCGGCATCGCATTTAGCCCTTCATTGGTATGCTCAAAGAGAACTTTCATTCCTTGTTGTAAACGCACCTTCCAATCAGCCTCATTTCCAATTCGGGGTGCACCCAGGGGAATTAAGGGTTTACTCGCATGACAATTCACGCAAAAATGATTATATATTTCTTTCCCTTCATTTTTATCGCCACTAATTGATTGCAAAAACTCCTGGGGATGATGAGTCTCCGCATAAACAGGTTGGAGTAGCAAAAAAACTAGGGTATAAATAGTGTAGTGTATCCTCATGTACTCTCCGGAAAATTGGCATACTATTTGCTAATTACTGCACGTTATTCAAAGAGGAATTAGTTGGTGAAAAAAAGCATACTAAGGGTTTTACTATTTTTTGCAAGTACTGCATTGAATGCTGAGGCTATTCAATCGCCCGAAATTCTATCAAATAAAATAGAACAATATATACGGAACGAACTTGCTTCATATAATGAAGGAAAAATTCTGGTTACAGCAGATAAAATTGATTCGCGTTTAAACCTTCGAGCATGCGCTGAAGACCACTTGATTGTTTTTAACCCTTATCAGGCCCCAATTTTAAATACAAGCACTATGGGCATAAAATGCCAAGAAATTGACAATCGCTGGTCATTATATGTCCCTGTTAAAATAACCGTACTTAAAACAATATATGCAGCAAAACGACCTCTTCTCAAAGGAACCCGAGTAACTGAAAATGATATATATCAAACAGAAATGGATGTACAAAAATTAAATCATGGCTATTTTAGTGAAAAAGATCTATTAATAGGGGAAGTTTGCAAACAAAATATTCCACAAAACAGCCCGCTTACCCCCAATAATATTGAAGCCGCCAAACTGATTCATAAAGGGGAGCGAATTTCTATCGTCGTTAATGATAATAATTTGACTGTGAGCATGGATGGTGTTTCTATGGAAGAAGGTTCTTTGGGTGAAACCATTAAAGTGCGTAACCTTTCATCAAAAAAAATAATTGAAGCCCAGATCACTGGAGCAAAAAAAGTGAATGTGATTATTTAATAAAAAAATCAATAACTAAGGAAAATTTTCTAAAGATTTTTAAAAATAAGCCGATACATTTAGAAGTCAAACGTGATTGAGGATAAATTATGTTTAATCAAATCAGTGACGCAGTTCCCGTAAAAAGCCTGGATACAGATAATCGTTTGAAAACGAGAAATCAAGAAAAAATAAAAAATTTGATTGAGGATGCCTCATCACACGTCAGCATAAGCGATACCTCAAAACAATTAGAAGCGTTAAAAAATTCATTAAAAGAAGTATCTGAAATCAATGAGGCTCGTGTTTTATATTTTAAATCCGAAATTGCACTGGGTAATTACCAGATTGATAGTGACAAAATTGCCATGAACATGTTAAATGTAGAACCTGCTTAATTTCAGAGACAATTATATGGATAATAAGATAAGTATTTTAAGTAGACACTTGGAGCAGGAAATTAATTGGATAGAATCACTCAATTGTTTATTGGCCGAAGAAAAGGAAATCCTATCATCACGGCAATTCAATAAACTTGAGGAGTTCGCAAATAAAAAGCAGGACTTATCCAATAAGTTAGAAGAAAGTGCCAAACAGCGCATACAGCTTATTAATCCAAATTCCAATCAACCCATGAACCAGGCTTTGACCGAATTTCTAAAAGACTGCAGTGCTGGCGAAGCAGCGCAAATTAACCAGTTAAACACCAAACTGGCGGAAAATTTAACCCGTTGCCGTGAACTCAATTCAATTAATGGACAAATTATTGCTAACAACCTTTATGTACGTCAAGAAATTGTCAATACTCTGTCTGGAAACCGAGAAAACGCAATCGGTGTTTATACATCTAACGGAAATATAGAATCAACCCCGGAAACCACCCATCATCAGGAAGCCTGAGTAGAGACTGTAAAACCCTCGCAACAAAGAAAACCAGGGGATTCCTTTACTCCAATGGGAGAAAGGACGCCCGCAATAGAGATTGCGAGGTTATACCCCCCTCTGCTTTCACCTGAGGAAAAATATTTTTTGCAACATCCCTGCTGCGTATCACACAAAAACTCAAGGATTCTCCAATTTAAAATAAACTTTTGATTCAATTTAATACAATCTCATTAAAAAAATGTATAATGTCAAAAAAACATTTTGTAAGAAAGGCATGAAAATTTTTTCACAAAAATATGATAAAACAGTTGTGGTTGAGTTTTACTCTGATAATTTAAAGAAGAGAAAAGTCATCGCGAAAACCGCCAAGGACTTGCTTGGAGCCCATTTTAAAGAAAAAAATCGATTAATTTATTCCTCTCAATATGAGAGTTATCCCGATCTAAGTCAGTTAACCGCACAATCACGCCTCTGTTTGGTAGGTCATGGACGAGAAGGGAAATTTTCCGGTTGTGACGTGGATATGCTGGTAGAACGCCTCATCGAAGATTGTTCCCTAAAAGCTGTAAAGCGAATTAGCTTCATCTCCTGTAATTTGGGAAAAACAAGAGACTTCATTGAGGAACTCCAATTAAAACTGGCCAAAGAAGATATTTTTACTGAAATAGGCGCGTATAAATCGTATTTAATTGTTGACCGCTCAGGTCATCGTTGGGTGGACTTGGAAGACCGGGGCGGCATCGTTGAAGCAGGAAAACAAAAAGTGGTTATGGGATGGGAAATAGGACCTGATGATCTCCAACCCAGGCAAGTTGTTTTAACGGATACTAATGAAGTCAATCCGGATTATGGAGATATTTTGTTACTGGATTGTGATGATGATGAGGAGGAGGAGAGCAGCTCCGAAATAAGGGATTTTTCAGAATTGCCCCCTAAACTAGAACCAGTTATTGATTCCGAATCCATACTGGCCCCTCCTCTCAAAAAAATAAAATTAAAACTGTTTGATAATGTCAGTACTTCTGAAGCTGACGACACTATCCCACTCTCAAGCCAAAGTTTTCCCTCACTAAATTAGATGAGGAGAACTATGCATTTTTTTCTATAATCTAACTTGTACCCTGAAGAAAAAAATATTCTAGAATTGAGATGGATGCTATTTAGCATCCATCTCGGGTTGATGCGGCTATCGCATGCGAAGTGCTCCGTCCAGACGTATCACTTCCCCATTCATCATTCCATTTTCAATAATTTGTGCTACCAATGAAGCAAATTCTTCAGGCTTTCCAAAACGCTTCGGAAAAGTCATGGTGGCCACCAAATTGTCCTGTACCTCTTGCGGCATATTCAATAACAAAGGAGTAGCTATCAATCCAGGAGCAATCGTATTTACACGGATTGCAAACTGAGCTAACTCCCGTGCAGCAGGAAGAGTTAGGGCCACCACGCCCCCTTTGGACGCACTATATGCCGCTTGACCAATTTGTCCCTCAAAAGCAGCAATAGAGGCTGTATTAATGATAACACCACGCTCCTGGGAATGGCTTTCCAATTCCAAACGACTCATCGCGTCTGCTGCAACCCGCATAACATTGAAGGTACCAATAAGATTAACATCAATCACTTGTTTAAAAGCTGCCAAAGGCATAGCACCCTCTTTTCCTACAATACGTTTTGCCGGGGCAATTCCCGCGCAATTAATGCAAACCCTTGGAGTGCCTAATTGCTCTATAGTTTGCTGCATTGCTTTTTCTACGGACTCATCGCTCGTTACATCACAACTGATGAATAAATCAGCTTCACCTTGATTGTCTACTTGCTTATCCCATACTACAACGCGCATTCCACGCTTTTGTAAATAATGCACACAAGCCTTTCCCATACCTGAAGCACCGCCAGTAACTAATGCAATTTGATTGGTAAAATTCACTTTACTCTCCATGATGTGTAGTCTGATGCAGCGCAACAAAACGCGTTTGACCGTTTAAGACTTCCCGGGGTTTTCACTGCGCTGCTTCCGCGTGATGTCATTAACTAAAAAATTCTTTACTTAATTGTTTGAATTCAGAAGTTCCTGCCTTTCTTAGCCATTCGAAAAATACCATTTCAGCAGTAATTAAATGAACCCCTTCCTGTTTCATTCGTTTGAGCCCATATTTCATATTTTGTTCCCCACGACAGCTCACCGCATCGGCCACAACAAAAACCTGAAATCCAGCTTTTTTCATTTCCAATGCTGTTTGTAACACGCAAACATGGGTCTCGATGCCAATAAGTATTAATTGCTTTTTACCCAACTTCTTAAGACGTTCAACATATTTGGGCTCACCCATACAGGAAAAGCATACTTTATCGATGCAGTCTACCTGATTCAAATAAGATTGGAGTTGTTTTAGAGTAGAACCTAGTCCCTGTGGGTATTGTTCACTGACCAGGATTGGAATGCTCATGCGTTGGGCTAATTTCAAGAGCCATTCACATCTGGCAATAAATAATTCGCTATTTAAAACCGCGGGGGCTAATTTTTCCTGTACATCAATTAATAACAATAGCGAATCATCTTTACTAAGTAACATCCTTATTCTCCTTTAGCGGATTATTGAAATTTATGGATAATGCTAAAACTCACAGCCTGAGTATAGTTAAAACTAAAATCCAGGCTATGAGTGCTTAGTAGAGAAAATTTCCGGCAAGACTTTTAAATGCCGGCGATATCAATCGTTCTCATTTTTACATCCATTTGTTTGGGGCCACGCTGGATGGAAACAGTTACTTCTTCCCCTACTTTTATTTCAGTCAGCATGTTATATAACACATCATAGTTAGGAACCGAATGTCCATTCAGTGCGACAATAATATCACCTAATACAATTCGTCCCCAAGCATCTCGGTGAGTCGCTTTGAGATGAGCTTTATCTGCAGGGGTATCCGGTATAATGTCTGCAATGAGAATCCCTTTACGTATGCCTAATTGCCGAGCAATACTGGGCGGAACACTTTGAATTCCTATACCCGACAATACAACTCGACCATTTTTAATAATTTGGGTGACGATTCGATCAATGTCATCAGCAGGAACAGCAAATCCAATCCCGGCAGATGAGCCTGAATGGGAAAAAATCATGGTATTCATACCAATAAGCTGCCCGGCGCTATTCAATAATGGACCGCCTGAATTACCCGGATTGATTGGCGTATCCGTTTGAATCATGTTACGAATAGTAACCCCGCCAATTCCAGGCACTTTTCTACCCAGTGCAGAAATAACTCCTTTAGACAAACTGTGATCAAGACCAAATGGGTTTCCAATGGCAATTGCCTTTTGCCCTACCATCAGATCATGTAAATGCACTATCTCAAATGGCTTGAACTCTTTTAACATAGCCAAAGCTTGGGGGGATTCAATCTTTAATACGGCAATATCTTTACGCGGTTCTGCCCCAACAACTTTAGCGGGTACTGTCAATTTTCCCAGGCTAATCGCCAATTTGTCGGCACCTTTGATTACATGATAATTTGTTACAATATAACCATTATTATTCCAGACAATCCCGGATCCTGCCCCATCAGATACATGCATTTTGCCTGCAGCTCTATTGGTAACCGTTGCTAACCTGTGAACATAAACTACCTTGGGTGAGGCCTCATGAAAGATTTGGACGGTATTTTGTTCATCAGGAAGGAGAGAGTTTACAGCTGCGCTATGCCCTGGAAAAGCCAAAATAGAGCACAGCATAAAGGTACTAAACCATAAAAAACGATGTCTTGCCATTTCAATATATCTCCACCAATTTGCTCAAAGTCTTGCATTCCCCCAAATGCAAGAGAATTGTAATATATACTATCAACAATGTCACCAAATGACTTAGAAGAATAAATTTCATGCAAATGTAATTGAATTCGCATTTACAGCATCTTTCTCCTCTTCCTCATCCTGATTTAATTTATTCTGATGGACGATTCTTTGTTTTTGATCCTTATTTTCCTGATGTTGCGCATCTTCTTGTTTCTCTGGTACCGGATCATTTATTTCATGTTGGGTTTTTTCTACTTCAGCTCGTGCCATGTGCTCAACCCGTGTTTGCACCAGGGTGATCCCCGGAGTTGCCGACACCCCAAAATACTGCATTAGATACTGTATGGGCATCATGAGCATGTCTTTAAACGTCATTGTAGAAGCCTCCATACTTTTGACAGCCACAATTTCAGTCTCATCAATATGACGAAGATATACTTTTTCCAAAAGAGCAGAATGTTGTTTGTAGATACTGTCCAAACTGGAGTTTCGTGATTTTTCCTGCCCCAAAAGGTATTTCTGAAAATCGGTATGCGCATCCCATAGAGATCCTCTTCGTTCTTGCAACTGCTTGAGTTCACTCTCATAAAAGGTGATTTCCCGGTCTATTTCTTCCCTTAACCGATCGCAAGCAGCTTTGCGGACTGCAGAAATCTCCCCATTGATGATTGAGCCGGATTCCTTAACTATGGCCTGGGCATATCGTTCAATCAATTCTGTTTTTTTACGTAAAATTTCTTCAATTTTTGCATCGATATACCTAATCGCATCTTTGTTTGCGCCAAGAACCTGGTAATGTGAATCAAAGCGCTTCTCACTTTGCATTTGCAAACGCATTTGTTCCAATTCCTTGACCTCCTGAGACAAGGCCCTGGATTGTGCATTATCATTTAATTGTTTGTCCCGGCTTAATAAAATTTGTCTAATAAAGGCGGCCAAAACCATAACCGTCCCCAATACCGCTGCACATATAAGCGCTATACTCACTGGCTCCATTATCAACTCCTTGTATTAAAACATATGAATCAATTGCGTATGTATTTCAATTGCAAAATAGCGATTAAAATCTTGCAAAGAATCGAGGGCTGGCCACTGTTCGGGTTGGCTCGACATTCGGCTCATAGTGGCTGAAAAAATTGACGCATAGTTTTCCTTTATGAAGGGTTTTATCTCAGTCAAATTTGAAAAATTTTTAACAAGAGCAGTGGCATTTTCTTCTAAATGCGACAGCTCTACTTTTTCAATAACCTCAACGAGATCATCCTGATTCTCCAAACTTTCCTTGATCCAGTTTAGTAAAGCTAATCGCGGTTTAATGAGTAATAATTGATGGCTTGCTTCTATAGAAGGTTCCAGTAATAAAATATGATTATGTAATTCAAATTTAAAACAGCAAAGAAAATCAAGAAAATTGTTTTCTATTTCATGACGCGCCTTATCTCCCAACCAACGGCTTATTTCATGCCGAAACATTTTTGAAAAATATTTTTCTATTTCATTTAAAGTCTCTTCATCGGTTTTTTGTTTTCGCAGGGCATAAGCAGTATTATCAATTTGGAGTAACCTAAGATCCGGTAATTTGACATCGGGTAATTGTGAAGTAAGAAATGATGAAAAAACAGCCGTCGGTTTTAGTATCACTATTTCGTGTTGGCTATGGCGCATATCTCTCTCCTTGATTTCATCTAAATCCTCACCAACAGATTTACAGCGTTCACCTAATGCATTGGCTTGTTCGTATTTTTGCTCTGCGCTTCTTCTTGATTTTTGGATAAAAATCCACATTTCGCATCAATACATTCAGTGCATTCGCGACAATCTTTAGCAAAATGATTCAGCTTGATTTAACTCATCCTGAGTACAACAGGCCCCTCTTTAAAACGATAGACTATATATCGTCACTTCGCGAATCGTTTTTAATTTTTTTCAATGATTGACCTCAGTCCTTACTTTTTTTACAGTAGGCCCCCTTAATAAAGAATCATAGAATGGTAACAGTGGATAATAAAATTTTGCTTGCGCAATTTAGTAAACCTTTACTGCAGTGGTTTTCTCTTTATGGAAGGAATAATCTGCCTTGGCAACTACCACGCACACCCTATAAGGTTTGGATTTCTGAAATAATGCTCCAGCAAACTCAAGTACAAACGGTTATTCCTTACTTTAATCGGTTTATGCAACGTTTTCCAAACTTGAGTGATTTAGCTCAAGCCAATGAGGATGAGGTACTTTCTTTATGGTCAGGACTTGGGTATTACAGCCGTGCAAGAAATCTGCACGAGACGGCTAAACGAGTAATGCGAGACCATGCGGGAATTATCCCGGACAATTATCAATTACTAAAAGAATTACCCGGTATTGGCCCATCTACAGCTGCTGCCATAATGTCTCAGGCTTTCAATCAACCTGTTGCCATTCTTGATGGCAATGTAAAACGAGTCCTAACTCGTTTTTTTAGGATAAAAGGGTATCCCGAGCAAGCACAAGTAAAAAAAACACTTTGGGAATTGGCTGATTTGTGTATGCCAAAAGAACACTGCGCAGATTACACGCAGGCAATTATGGATTTAGGTGCACTTTGTTGTACTTCCAAAAATCCCAATTGTTCCAATTGCCCCCTACAAAGCAGCTGCCTTGCATTTAAGTATAAAGAACAGCATTTATATCCTACAAAAAAAGTAAAAAAGCCTGTACCTGTCCACCAACAACAATTCCTGGTTTTATACAATGAAGGAGGTGCCATCTATCTGGAAAAAAGAGCGCCTACAGGATTGTGGGGCGGTTTATGGTGTTTGCCCAGTTTGGATGAGGGAGATTGCCCCCTTGATTTTATACGTTTGAACTATGATCTCTACGGTGAAGCACCCCAACAGTTAGTTGCCTTTAAACATCGCTTTAGCCATTTTCACTTGGAAATAAACGCGTGGAGTATCAAAACTAAATCCTTAGGCAAGCAATTAGCTGAAAAACAAGGCCAATGGTTCACCAAAGCGCAAATAAGCTCTTTAGGTCTCGCAAAACCGACTACCAAAATATTATCTTCCTATTACAACCTGTTTATTTAAGTCGCAAGGGTTATAATGGCTTTTTTAATGAACACTCCGTATAAATGAAAGAATTTATTCAGTCTAATCCACATCTTAATCATTTAATTCATTTTATTAAAGAAAAAGGAATCTCGCCATCCACTCCCCCAGCCAGGGAAAAAGAGCGAAAAACTGAAGAAGCACTTTCTGATAAACAACAAAATTTCATAGAAAATAGAGCTGCAAGAATAATCCAGGGTGCTTACCGCGCCTCTAAATTGAAACAAAAAATAAGATCCAATCCTTATAAATCGTATTTATCCTTGATGGACGAAGCAGAAGCACAACGCGTCCCTGCCAATATTTTATTTGGCAGGCATGTAGCCGAGATAAGAACACCCTTTGCGAACCGTATTAATAATCCCTATATTTATGCCGGCGCGCGATATCATCGGGATGATGATTTATCTGGAACCTTATTGGACTGTTTACTTGATTCGTTCAACATTGATGGAGTATGCCGTGCACTCTATGAATATGTTCCGGTTACCCTGCTCGAAAATACTCCTCTTGAAGAAATAATAAAACGCTATTTTCCCAAAGTACAAAAAACAAAAAACCAGCCTAGAATTATCAAAGATCCCAAGCATTCCATTGCCTTAGTTGCGGTTCCCCAAGGTTATTACAGGTCTGATGAAATGAAAAGCATACTGAGTATTTGTGGTTTAATCGCCAGCCCCTGGGAAATTGCAATTAATGTTAAAAATCCGCCCTACCCCCTGGTTGAACCAGAAAAAATTCCCTCCGGAAGCTGCTTTCCGACAACCAAGGAGGCATTATTAAAAAGTAAACTATTTAATAAACTTCTTTTAATTGCTAAAAGCCCCAAGCATGCAACCAATAAACTGGCACTGGCCGTAAAGCAACTTTTAACTGAACTTCCTGAATTGAATGAACATGCGATTCAACGCATCTCGAGAATGCTTCATTTAACCTGTCTTTTTTATGGAAATAATTATTCTCAATTCGCTTTCTGCCTTTACACGATTGTCCATGAAATTAGCCTCTCTTTATTAAATCCCAAAAATATGGGTGCTTTAAGAGATGATTTTTCCCGCTTTTCGCAAGAAACACAAAAAGGTTTGTTACACGCGTTGGGTTTAAAACAGGAGCAATTAACAGCTACTACTTTTTTTGCTTCCCTGGCAATGTCTGGAACAAATGCCTACGTCATCGCCATGCATTTAGCCCAAAAAATGAAAACCAAAACTCATAAAAAACCAAAAATTAAAATATTTGGTACCAACTATTATGAATTTGATTTCCTTACAAAAGAATCGAAGTCATCTGATGCAGATATTTTTGTCCTATGTAGCGGCCCCATGGTCATGGAGAAAGGGTTGATTCCCGGGATTGATATTAATTGTCTGATTAAAGAGGAAGTTATCCATCGTGGACGAAAAAAACCGCTGACGGTGGTCATTGATACAACTACTACCTTATATAAAAATTTGCATTTGGACCCTGATGTGCAGAATTTAGTTAAAGAAGGTGCGCTTTCATTAATTATCCATGAAAGTTTGCAAAAATTTGGACTTCTTCATACGGACCAAGCCCAATGCGGAAAGGTATTTGGCCTATGTTCCACGGAATTTTTTGACGAGGAAGTATTTAAAGAACTACAACAAAACGCATTAATCGATTTTATCAATCATGTGGATTTACGCATTGGGGCATACATCAGCAGTAACTGCAGCCAAGTATTGGAAGAAATAAAGCAGCAGCATTTTGTTAATGGCGCATTGTTAAAGAACATGCTGACACGGGCAAATCTTATAGAACCACAAGTAGTCAAACATCCGTATATGCTTTCTAATCCAGAGGAGCTGTACTTTGTTAACTTTGATCCGGAAAAGGCAAAATCAATTGAAACAGCAACTAATATAATTCTTGAAAGCAGAGATAGTTTCGGACATTTTTGCAGTACCCGATCCTCTATAAGTGATTTCGATGGCGCTGATGAATTAGAACAAACGCGTCTTAGCATGGATGCATCAGATACGATTGATTGTTTCATTCAGATATCGCAAATTTATTTGGCAAATTTTTATGATACAGAAGAATGGTTAGATATTCTCCTTGAAAATGCGAGGAAATCAGATTCTCTGAGTTATGAAGAACAAATTATTTCAGTGGCATTAATCAATAATTTAGTGGACCAGATTTGCTTAAATCCATCCAGAATCATCAAAAATCAGGTAGAACTCTTTGCCGCAATGTGTTGTATAATCGACCAATGTTATTTATTAAAGGGCCGTCAGTATTATGGAAACGCCAGCTGTTATTTACAGAAATTAAAAAATGAATTAGTTGAGTTTTATCAGCCAAAAAATCAACATCATTTTATTCAATCGATTAAAAGGCTCTATTTTCAAGGTACTCAGTTAACGGCCAATGTGCTTGAGCAACTTAAATTAGAACAGGAAAAAAAACCAGAATTAAAAAAGACCACTTATCCTTTTTTCCAATCTGCGGCCACCATGCCAACTGCCTCTGCTCGCGAAGATGCCAACACACGAATACACACGTCAGTGGTTCATAAATTTTAGAGTATAACCCCGCATTGAGATATCTGATGCCAATCCCGGGCATAAATTTTTTAACTTAAAGAACCACCACTGGCCAGAATTTGCACTGCCACTTTCGCATCAGGTTGACCTAAATTTGCAGCGGCATTGATCCAAAACCAGGCTTTCTTCCTATCCTCTACCACCCCTTTGCCGTAGTAATACATATAACCGACAGCATATTGAGCATCTGGTTGTCCTCTTTCTGCTTCCGGCTTTAAACGAATAAACGCCTTGCGATAATCTTCAACCCTGAAACTGTTAATTCCTTCACGCAAATTGATTGCACTCCGAACAGCACATCCTGAGAGAACAAAAATTAAAATTACAACAATTGACAGGTTAAATAAACGTCCCATAAATTTTTATTCCCCTTTCAAAGGCTTAGCTACTGATTCAAAGATTAATTCATTTTTAGGTAAACTTAAACTCTCCAACGTCCCATTACGCTCAACCAATATCCCGTTAGCCATAATCCGTTTGATCACAGCTCCTCCCGGGATAGCATCGCCTAATTTATAAGTTTTTTCCTCTCCGGTGGCAGAGCGAATGATTACCTGGGAATCGTTGAGCTTATGAGCAAATAAAATTCCTACCAAAGTCACATTCAACATGGATTTTTTGATGCTCGATAAATTATTGGAAACATACACCCCAAAAAGAGAAGTATGTAAAAGGGCATCGAAAGAATTCTGCTGGGAAGCAACCAGAACCTCTTTGCTGGTTTCAGGTTCTGCTTCTATCTTTACAGGAGAAAATAATGTCGCGAACTCAGCAATAATTAACAGAGTAAACAGTGAAATAAAAGCAATAATAATCCATTGTGCGTATTTTGTTGAAAAGAAAGCCTGAAGATCAAATTTCATTATCAAAATGCCCCTGAAGTACAAACTTCACCGCGATTCTCATTGCCATCAAATGAATGGGTTCTTTATTCCGGATCCCGCAGGTTCCACGGCTGCCTAACAAATTATTTCACACTAAAATTCAGGCATTGTGCCCTGACGACAACTTGTAAAGTAGAACTTGCCTATACATAGAACCCCCACTAGAATATCCTACATAATCCGTGCTGAAAAGATACTCTCCCGTAAATAGACTTCTTTCCAGAGCCAAGGTGGGTGTATGCATGAAAAAGCACGAAGCAGAACCGGAATGAACACGCAAAGTATACGTAGGTTTGAGCACTTTATCGGGCAGCTCACCTCTCAGCAGGGTTTAAAAAGAGTCCCCTGGGATACCGACATAAAATTATACAGCCCTTAAGGATAGTCCAATGAAAAAAAATCACTTTGAAACCCGAGCCATTCATGCAGGTCAAAAACCATGTCCTAGCACTGGAGCAGTAATGACTCCTATTTATGCCACCTCTACCTACAAACAAATTGCACCAGGTGAACATCTGGGCTATGAATACTCGCGTACGCACAATCCCACTCGTGACGCCTATGAAGGGTGTATTGCCAGTTTGGAATCAGGTCAGCGCGGTTTTGCTTTTGCCTCCGGAATGGCTGCCATAAACACTATTGTGGATTTATTGGATGCAGGTGATCATGTCGTTGCCATGGATGATCTTTATGGAGGCACATTCCGTTTATTTGATAAGGTAAAAACAAGAACCTCCGGCTTATCCTTTTCTTTTGTTGATATGACGGATGCCCGCAATATTGAAGCAGCAATTACTCCTAAAACGCGCATGCTCTGGGTGGAAACACCATCAAATCCGATGCTGAAATTAGCTAATTTAAGTGAGATCGCAGCCATAGCCAAACGCCATAACCTCATTTCAGTGGCAGACAATACTTTTGCAACCCCCTGGATTCAACGACCGATCGAACTCGGCTTTGACATAGTCCTTCATTCAGCAACCAAATACCTCAATGGCCATTCAGACGTAGTCAGTGGCGTAGTAGTTGTTGGTGATAACCCCAATTTGGCTGACAAAATTGCCTTCCTGCAAAACTCTTGCGGCGGCATTGCGGGTCCCTTTGATAGTTTTTTGGTTTTAAGAAGTTTAAAAACTCTTTCATTGCGTATGGAACGACATTGCGATAATGCAAACCATTTGGCGCATTGGTTGAGTAGTCAATCCAGGGTAAAAAAAGTAATCTATCCAGGTCTTACGAGCCATCCTCAACATAATTTGGCTAAAGAACAAATGCATGGGTTTGGAGGAATGATTTCCATGGTAATTGACGGGGGCATTGAGGCAGCCAAACGTTTTCTTTCCCGGTGCGAATTGTTTACCTTGGCTGAAAGTCTGGGTGGAGTAGAAAGCTTGATTGAGCACCCAGCGATTATGACCCATGCCTCCATACCTCCGGAAAAACGCAAAGCCTTGGGAATAGAAGATGGATTTATTCGGCTCTCGGTAGGCATAGAACACGTAAACGACTTACAAGCTGATTTGGAATATGCCCTTGCATATTGACGGGTAAATCGCAGCCGGTGTGCGCAATGAGCCATCCGGCTCCCATAAAACAGGAAAAACAGATGCATAATTTACAATCTATAATTGAAAGCGCTTTTGAACAACGTCAGACACTATCCATAGATACGGCATCCCCCGAACTAATCACTGCTGTGAATGAAGTCCTTTCATGCCTTGATAACGGCCAATATCGGGTTGCAGAAAAAATAAATGAGCAGTGGGTGGTTCATCAGTGGATAAAAAAAGCAGTTCTTTTATCTTTTAAACTCTACCCCAATCAGATTATTGATTCAGGTTTTTGTCAGTTCTATGACAAAGTACCGCTCAAATACAATAATTACACTGATGAACAGTTTAAACAAACTGGGGTACGGGTAGTACCGCATGCCATGGTCCGCAAAGGCGCATACATAGCAAAAAATTGCGTCTTAATGCCTTCTTATGTCAACATTGGCGCATATATTGATGAAGGAGTCATGGTTGATACTTGGGCTACTGTGGGCTCCTGCGCGCAAATTGGTAAAAACGTGCATCTTTCAGGTGGAGTAGGTATTGGAGGTGTTCTGGAACCCTTACAAGCTAATCCAACAATAATTGAAGACAATTGCTTTATTGGGGCCCGCTCGGAGGTAGTTGAAGGAGTAATTGTTGAACGCAACTCCGTCTTATCCATGGGTGTATACTTGGGGCAAAGTACTAAAATATATAACCGCCTTACGGGAGAAATTACCTACGGCCGAATCCCAGCTGGCTCCGTAGTAGTCGCAGGAAGCCTACCCAGCGAAGATAAAAGTTACAGTTTATACTGTGCAGTTATTGTGAAGCAGGTAGATGAAAAAACCCGGGCAAAAGTTAGTATTAATGAATTATTGAGAGCAGGTTAGCATGACTGAATCGGTAACACCGTCACTTTTTAGGGAATTACAAGAAGTCTTGACCCAACTGGTCAGTTTTCCCTCAATTACACCCGAAGATGCCGGCTGTCAGGAATTTATGATTGAATTTCTGGAGCAGGCCGGATTTATGTGTCAAAGGATGAATAAAGGACCTGTCTCCAACTTTTTTGCATCGTATGGTGAATCAGGCCCTTTACTGGTTTTTGCGGGTCATACTGATGTAGTTCCTGTGGGCGATTTAAAAAAATGGTCCAGCAACCCTTTCGTACTTGAAAATAAGAATGGAATCCTCTTCGGACGCGGTGTTGCCGATATGAAAGGAAGTCTGGCGTGCATGCTGCTTATGGCTCAACGTTTTACCACAACTTACCCCAAATTTAATGGAAGGTTGGGATTTCTTATTACCAGTGGTGAAGAAGGTAATGATTATGATTTAGGGACGCCCTATGTCATGCAACTTTTGAAAAATCAGGGTATTCATATTGATTATTGCATTGTGGGTGAACCTTCCAGTACTCAAGAAATTGGCGATGTGCTTAAAATTGGCAGACGGGGTTCTTTAAGTGCAAAAATAACCGTACATGGAAAGCAAGGACATGTCGCCTACCCGCACTTGGCGGACAATCCAATTCACAAAATCAGCCCTGCCCTGGCAGAATTGACTACTACACTCTGGGATCAGGGGAACCACCATTTTCCCCCAACATCCATGCAAATTACCCACCTTCACTCCGGTGGCGAGGCTTCCAATATCATTCCGGGAGAATTGTCATTACATTTAAACTTCAGGTACTCCACAGAACAAACCCATGGCTTGTTAAAAGAAAAAGTGACTACTACATTTCAAAAGTACGATCTGAATCCCCATATTGAATGGCGTCTTAGTGGCGAACCTTTCTTAACTGCCCATGGGCCACTGTTAAACAGTTGCAGAGAAGCAATCATCGAACTTACCGGCAACTCCCCGGAACTCTCTACAAGTGGCGGCACATCAGATGGCCGCTTCATCGCACCCTATGGCGTTGAAGTGGTAGAACTTGGTCCGGTTAACGCCACCATCCATCAGGTAAATGAGCAAGTCTCTTTGCACGATTTATGTTTATTAGAAAATTTATATTTTTCAATTTGTGAAAAATTATTAATAAATTAATGACATAAACTATACTTTTAGATAAAGGTGTTACAGTTATTTCATGGTATAGCCTGAAGCGCCGTGCAGCAAAACTCAGGTTTAATCAATGAATTTCCCGGCTTTGGCCCCGCTTTACCGTACACACCTTTATAGGATGCTAATTAGGAGAGACTGTATGAACGGTTGCAAATTAAGCCCCATGGCTCTAGGCCTTGCATTGGGTGTACTTTGGGGAGTATCCATTTTGGTACTGGGATTACTCGCATATTTCTATACTTACGGACATTCTTTTGTAATCGCAGTAGGTTCTTTATACCCTGGATATGCCCCTTCCATTAAAGGAAGTTTATTGGGGGGTGTTATTGGGTTTATTGATGCCTTCATCACTGGCGTGATTATAGCCTGGTTGTACAATTTATTTAGTTGCTGCACATGTGTGTGCTGCGATAAGACAAAGGTCGAAAAAATTAAATAAAGACAAACAGAATGCCTGGGTCACGCTGCCGCTGTGACCCAGACGTTAAGAAAAGAGATAGTGCTTTTAGTTTACGACGTGCCAAGTACCGTCAGGCTGACGACAAGCGCTGCCCCGCAGAGTTTGTGGCCTTCCATCAATAATTGCCTTGGTGAGGTATTCACGACAGGGCAAATGCTCACGATAATAAGTTCGAGTGGGTTGTACTGTATAGCTATTTCCAGTGTCCGGGTTAGACCAATGTACTGCTTTACCAGTGGGTGCAGTTTCCAGAGCACGTTGCATTTCCATTCTATCTACTTTATCCATGTACTTGCCAATTTGGCCGCCCAAATAAGCACCAGCTATAGCTCCCCCTGCTGTTGCAGCCAGTTTAGCTGCTGGGCCACCCCCAAATTGGCTTCCAATTAATCCGCCAATAACTCCACCTGAGATTGTACCTACATCTTGATTATTCATTGATGCACAACCAACCAATAATAAAGACAATGATGCAACAGCTATTTTTTTCATAACATATCACCAATTAAAAGGTTATAAAAATCGGTTTCTATTCTAACACCACGTTCAGTTATTATCCATAGCTTGAAAAATCTATATCCCGGACCCGGAAAATTCAGTGAAAAAAGCTTGGAGCGGTAACTGGTGATTGCAATTAAACGTGACGTACGCGTTCGGAAATCTGGCATAATAGTTCGTAACCAGAAGTTCCTGCAGCTTTTGCGATTTGCTCAACTAAAACATGTGTACCCCAAAGTTCTACAGGGGCTCCGGGTTTTACGTCAGGGTGATTGGTTAAGTCTACAGCAAGCATATCCATGGAAACCCGCCCTACAATAGGAACCTCTTTACCTTGGACCCAAACGGGGGTATTTGCAGCAATATGCCGAGGATAACCATCACCATAACCTGCAGCAACTATACCTATAATTGAGGGCTTTTCACTTTTCCAAATACCGCTATAACCCACTTGGGCCAAGGGTGGGTTGTGGTGGACCGCGCTGATTGCAGAAACAAACCGCATTACAGGAAGCAAACCCAAATCAAGGGCTGTCTGATTGGGAAAAGGGGATACACCATAAAGCATAATGCCTGGTCTAACAACATCCGCATGGGTTTGAGGAAAAGAAATAATGGCTGCTGAATTTGCGATACTGCGTTGACTAAACCCGGGGATAGAAATACTTTCAAATAAAGCAATTTGCTGGTGGTTTTCTATGCGTTCTGGCTCATCAGCACAGGCTAAATGGGTCATTAAACCGATATTCTGATCCACCCAGGGACAATTTTTCAATGCATCCATTACCCCTTGCAGTTCATGGGTTTTAAAACCCAGGCGATGCATACCCGTATTTACTTTAACCCATATTTTAATAGGAGTATCCAAGGGAGTATTTAAAAGCCATTGAACTTGATAAGGCTGATGGAGAACACAACCAAAATGGTGCTGGGCCACCGTCCTGAATTCATCCGGACTGAATATACCCTGGAAGAGAATGCAATGCGTACGAATTCCTATCTTCCGAAGAACCAGGGCTTCTTCAATGCAAGCCACACCAAAAGCATCTACGTGTCCTTCCAATATTGGCGCTACCACATGCACACCACAACCATACGCATTTGCCTTGACCATGGCAATAATTTTTTTACCTGGAGCAAAACGTCGGATTTGTGCTAAATTATGGTGTAAAGCATTAGGCTCTATCACCAATTTGGTAGGTCTTGACACCTTAATCTACCCCTTGATAACCATTAAAAGCTAAATCTTCAAAACGTGTGTATTTACCAATAAAGGCTACACGCACTTTACCTATAGGACCATTCCTTTGTTTTGCGATGATAATTTCTGCTGTACCCTTATCAGGGCTGTCCTCATTATAAACCTCATCCCGGTAAATAAAACAAATCAAATCGGCATCTTGCTCAATCGCGCCAGACTCCCGCAAGTCAGACATAACGGGTCGTTTATCTGCACGTTGCTCCAGACTTCGGTTCAACTGGGATAAAGCAATTACAGGAGCCTGTAACTCTTTTGCAAGTGATTTGAGGCTTCGGGAAATTTCAGATATTTCTGCAGTCCTGTTGTCTGCATTAAATCCAGGTACTTTCATTAATTGCAGGTAATCCACAACAATCAGGCCTATGTTACCATGCTCTTTGGCCAATCTTCTTGCCCGAGCACGCATTTCCCCTGGACTTAAGGCCGGAGTGTCATCAATAAATAAAGGAGCTTCAGAAAGCATATGCACCGCGGAAGTGACGCGAGGCCAATCGTCATCATCCAGTTTACCTGTTCTAATCTTATGTTGATCAATACGTCCCAAAGAAGACATCATCCTCATTGCCAGAGAATCTGCGGGCATTTCCATAGAAAAAACAAGCACAGGCTTTCCGGATTTTATTGCCGCATGCTCGGCCATATTCATGACCAATGTAGTTTTACCCATGGAAGGACGCCCGGCGACAATGATTAAATCGGAAGGTTGTAAGCCTGAGGTCATTTCATCCAAATCAGACAAACCCGTAGCAAGCCCGGTAATTGCATCGCCGTTATGATAGAGGGCATCAATTTTTTCTACCGCACGCACCAAAATTGATTTTATATTTTCCGGACCACCATCCCCAGCAGTTTGCTCTCCAATAGCAAAAACTTTGGTTTCTGCCATATCAAGCAATTCTGGAACTTGTCTGCCTCCGGGATTATATGCTGAATCAGCAATTTCAGTAGCTACATAAATAAGTTGTCTCTGAACTGATTTTTCCCGAACGATGTCTGCATAAGCAGAAACGTTAGCCACACTGGGGGTATTATTAGCCAGCTCAAACAAATAGGCCTCACCGCCTGCGTCATCCAGTTCATTATGAGACTTGAGTGCATCAAGCAACGTGACCACATCAAAAGGTTGGTCTTTTTTGGCTAAAGCAGAAATGGCGCGAAACAGAATTCGGTGCTCTGTACGGTAAAAATCTGCTTCACATAATTTATTGCTGACTTTGTCCCAAACCTGGTTGTCCAACATTAATCCACCAATAATGGATTGCTCCGCCTCTACCGAATGAGGGGGACGTTTTAAAGGATCAACCGATTTCTTGGAATTTTGCAGATCATACATGTTAGTGACACAAGGACTATTTTGGACAGGATATTGTAATGTGCTTTTGAGAAGATGTCATCCCGAACAGCTTTTGTTCGGGATAATTTATACTGATGGCTATTGTTTTTGCCAAACTTGAGTACGGCCGAGTAAAGAAATACCCACATAGCCTCTGACTAGGAGTTTATTACCCTCGACTGTGAGTTTTGCACGATAGACCTTACCTGACTTTGGATCTAAAATAGAGCCGCCGCCCCATTCATTATCTCCTTCGTTCTTTAAGCCCCACATAAATTGCAATCCCTGGATTTTTTTACCTTTGAAACTGCCAGGACACTTCTGACAAATTCCAGTATCGCCAGGTTGGGGAAATATCTTATTGATAACAGCGCTTAGCTGTCCACCGGACTCACTAATAGTAACCACTGCTCTCTTTTTACCAGTTTTATCATCAATCGTGACCCATTTACCTACAGGTGCTTGAGATGCGGCTAGTGCTGCAGGTAAATAAAAAACAGCAACAAAAAAACCACAGGCGAGCTTCCATAAGTTCATAATTTTCTCCATGTTTACAATCATTTATAGCTTATGCCATGATTCAAAACTATGCCAGTTTTAATGAATATATTTTTTTAAAAAAATAACGCACCCCGCTTTGAGCATGGAATATGGCAGCAAAATATATATAAAAATCTGTCCCGGGGTCTAATCGCCATCCTGTTCCACATCGACTACTAAACGAAACAATTATAAAGCCGCCAGGGGCATAAAAAATTGTTCGATATCTTCTTCACTTAAACTCATTGCTCTCGTGGAGTCAGCAGATAGAACGCCTTCAACCAATTGTCTTTTTTTCTCTTGCATGCTTAAAATCGCTTCCTCTACAGTGCCTGAGGTAATGAGCTTATAAACAAAAACAGGATTTTCCTGACCGATTCGATGACTTCGATCAGTGGCCTGATCTTCAACTGCAGGATTCCACCATGGATCATAATGAATCACTGTATCAGCGCGAGTCAGGTTCAGGCCGGTGCCACCTGCTTTCAAGCTGATAAGGAAAACTGGGGTCTTCCCTTCCTGAAATTTTTCTACCATGGCTTGTCTGTGAACTGTTTGCCCTGTTAACTTTAAATAATCATAATTTCGTGACTGCAATTCCTCTTCAATTAATTGCAGCATGGAAGTAAATTGCGAAAACACCAAAACCTTTCTTCCTTCCCCTACCAGGTTATCCAATAAATCCATTAACGCTTCGAGTTTTGCAGAAGTTCCATGCGCAATCGATGCTTCCGGCAAAGACAAAAGTCTGGGATCACAACACACCTGGCGTAACTTCAGTAATGCATCCAGAAGCAGGATATGGCTTTTACCTAGACCCTGCTTTGCAATCGCATCACGTACTTTTTTCTCCATACTCATCCGTATGGCTTCATAGAGATCACGTTGGGGGCCTATTATTTCTATAGTGCGCATCATTTCTGTTTTGGGCGGTAATTCCCGCACCACCTGATTTTTGGTTCTTCTTAATATAAAAGGCTGTACTCTTTTTATTAATACTTCCCGCCTGTTCAAATCTGCATATTTTTCAATCGGGGTTCTGAACCATAATCTGAATTGCTTTGCATCGCCCAGTAATCCGGGCATCAGAAAATGAAATAAAGACCATAATTCACCCAAGTGGTTTTCCAAAGGAGTACCGGTCAGACACAATCGGTGCATTGCTTTTAATTGTTGAATAATTTGCGTGGTTTTGGTACGTGCATTTTTAATAAATTGCGCTTCATCCAAAATCAAATAATAAAAAGAATAGTTAATAAATTTTTCTTTATCCCGGTGGATGAGTCCATAAGTTGAAACCACGATATCATAATCATCAAAGTTATCCTGATGACGTTCGGAGCCATGATAAATTAAAACCTTTAACTGCGGTGTAAAACGTTCGGCTTCAGCCTTCCAATTTCCCACAAGACTGGTAGGTGCGACGATCAAAGTGGCAGCTTTAACACGATCCTGTTCTTTTTCACACTGCAAATGAGCTAAAGTCTGGACGGTTTTACCTAATCCCATATCATCTGCCAGAATCCCGCTAAAATGGCTTTCTCTTAAAAATTGCAACCAATTTAAACCTAACCGCTGATAGTCCCTTAAGTGAGCGTGTAAACCACCAGGTATGGGTATTTCCGGAATATGGGTTAAATGAGACAGTTTTTTTATTTGCTCCCTTAACGTTTCAGCTCCTTGCCATCGTGTTTTGGTTGCCGCTATCGCCAATTCGGCTTCACGCATTAAAATAACTTCGTATTTGTTGATGCGAACCTGTTGTGTTTCCTCAATATGGCGCATTCCAAACTGCAGCAACAATCGGACTAAAGGCTTAATTCGCCCCATTTCCAACTGCAAGGCACGTCCATCATGCAACGGCAATTTAACGAACTGGGTGTCAGGTAGATTATCCAAATCATTACCTCGGTAACGCTGAATTAAATCTGCAACCAAAGGCACAATGCTCACGGGTTTCCCTTCTACCAAAATACCCAATTGATAGGAAAAGAAATCGGTTGTACTTTCAGAAAGATCAGAATACCATTCTACTTCATCAGCTCGAATTACCTCCTGATATAAAGAACTAACACGCTCAACCCGCCAGCCCCGACTTTCCAACTCAGGTATTAATTGGCTGTAGAGAAATTCCAAATCTGCCAGGACATTAATATTCTCTAATACGAAATCAGCCTGCTTTACTTTTTCCCATTGTTCATTTTCCCATGCCCTGGGGACTCTTAATTCAAGGATTTCCTGTACTTCATCCCATTTTGATCTCTCAAAATCCTTATGGCGTCTGTATTCAATTAACACTTTGTCCTGCTGACAAACAACGGTGTCACATACTTCAGAACCTGCAATCATAAGTCCTGCATAATCAAAAACAATGCGTGCGGTAAATAAAACATGCAATTCCTCTTCAGGATCATAAAGTCCAGAGGAGTCTTCGTCGAATTCACTAATAGCGTCCAAAACAATTACAGGCATGGGCATTACATTCCGGACTTCCCGCTGTTCAAAGACTTGCGGCACTGGAAACTCCGGACATGTTTTCGCCATTTTATTTGCCAATAATTTGGCCTGCTCCATTGGAATTGGGGGTGCTTCCAATAGAGATCCCAACTGTTTTATTGGATAAGTAGTTATGATACGTCCCATTTGGGGTTCTGAATAATTTATATACCAACTGTCATCCAGTAACAACGGCTTGAGGGCCTTCTCTTCATGCATCAATAATAAGTTTTGACTGCCGTTATGAGACAGGACCCATTCACAGGAACCTTCTATAGGCTCACCCAAGTGAATGGGATCCTCCTGGTTTTGACTTAAAAAAGCCCTTCCTGTGGCAATAATTCGCTCTAATAATTCGCTGTTGCGTATGATTAGGGTATCAAACCAGCCTGAAACGCCACATTTAAACAGGAGGAGTGCCACCAGATCATTGTCATCACCGATAAAGTGCTGCTTTTTGGAATCGGAAAGACTGTTAAAAGTGACCATTTTTCCATAGCCGCCGCGCTTTAATAATTTGGCTAGCGCCAACTTAATCGCGACCCGATGTTCATGGCCCTCAAGCCTCAGTTCTAAAAGATAAACCAGGTGATGCGTAACCTCAGGTACTTTCACTACTGCGGCTTCCTGGGCACGCAAATTCTTCAACCAGCTATCGAGTCTTCTGTCTAATTTATCACCCGCTAGAGAAGCCAAGTTTCCTTTTTCGCGGTCACGCAGAGCCAACAAACATGCTGCAGCATGTTTGCAATTATATTGATAACTACAGGTGCAGTGAGCCAATTTTTTGGGCCAGGCTTTCAGATCCATATGTACATCATAAATCTGGCTTGAACTGCCTTTTACCCTACCTTTTAATAATCCATCACTGAAACGAATATTGAGCACATGTCCATTTTCAAAATATTCTTGGCCTCGCAACAATATTTTGGACTCAAAGACTTCTGGCATTTTTGAGAGTGCTTCATTTAACATAGATGTGCTTTTTTCTGGACAAAGGGTTTATTTTAGTCAATTTTTAAATTAATTAACATTTTTATCTTTAAAATTAAAAATTCTTTGCATTAAGGGCTGTTGACAATTCACCGGATTAAGACAAAATGATGAGCTTTTAGAGCGCGAATCCACTGCGATCCATGGGTTTCAGAGCAATAAATCTCATCGTTTTTAACTATTAGTAAAATTGTCCGCAGAACCTGTTTATTGCATTTAGGGTTTTTCTTTATAGAGTATATATCATGCAAAATAAGCTTACTGTGCTTATGGCACAAATTAATCCAACTGTCGGCGCTTTGGTATCCAACAGGGATAAAATCATTGATGTTATAAAAAACAAACAGGCTGAACACAATATTATACTCTTCCCCGAACTCGCTTTGACCGGTTACCCCCCAGAGGATTTGCTCTTTCGCAAAGAGTTTCAACAAGCAGTTAGTGAAAACTTAAAACAAATTCAAGAGGCAACAAAAGATTGCTACGTCCTTGTAGGGCATCCAAGCCTTGAGAAACAACGACTGTACAACAGCGTGAGCATTTTTTACCAGGGTCAAAAAATTGCAGAATATCACAAACAAAATTTACCAAACTATGAAATTTTTGATGAGGCACGTTATTTTACTCCCGGAAAAAAAAATCCGTGTATCCTGGAAGTAAATCACAGTAAAGTAGGAGTGATTATTTGTGAAGATTTATGGCATCCAGGACCTGCAGAAGATTTAATTGAAAATGGAATTTCGCTGCTACTCATCCTAAATGCATCTCCATTTGACTACACCAAGTATCAAAAAAGAGAGTCACTCTTAAAATCTTATGCAAAATGCGGTATTGCAATTATTTATGTGAATCAAATCGGGGGACAGGATGAACTCTTATTTGATGGGCAATCATTAGCAATTGATTCACACGCTAACGTATGTGCACGGTCTCCTGCATTTGAAGAGGATTTACGCACCGTTGTAATCGAGGCTCACCAGGTCAGAGGAGAGGTTTCCCCCCTTCTTGATTTTGAACCGTTAATCTATAAATCATTGGTTTGCGGTACTCGGGATTATGTCACTAAAAATCATTTCCCAGGCGTCTTGGTCGGACTTTCTGGAGGGGTTGATTCTGCATTAACGTTGGCTGTAGCGGCCGATGCATTGGGTGCAGAGCGGGTACATGCTGTGCTTATGCCCTCACGTTATACGGCCTCAATGAGCAACGAGGATGCTTTAATCCAAATCGAAAAGCTGAAGGTATCGTATTCCATCTTATCCATTGAACCCGCCTTTAATGCGTTAATGACTACCCTTGCTTCCGAGTTTAAAGGATTAACACCAGACAGCACAGAAGAAAACATTCAGGCGCGGATTCGCGGATTGTTGATTATGGCTTTGTCCAACAAGACGGGTAAAATGGTCCTCACCACTTCGAACAAGAGTGAAACTGCCGTAGGCTATGCAACCTTATATGGAGACATGGCTGGAGGGTTTGCTGTATTAAAAGATGTACTTAAAACGCAGGTTTATGCCCTGGCTCATCATCGAAACAGTCTTTCAGAAATCATTCCTACCCGTGTACTCACTCGTCCTCCATCAGCTGAATTGAGACCCGATCAGACTGATCAAGACAGTTTACCTGACTATCCCACGCTTGATGGGATTATCGTTGCCTATATGGAAAAATACTTATCTCCAGAAGAAATAATTCAGCAAGGTTATGCCCCAGAAACTGTAGCTAGAGTGATTCAATTAATCAAACGCAATGAATACAAACGCCGTCAAGCTGCACCAGGAATAAAAATAAGCCCTACTGCTTTTGGTAAAGACTGGCGATATCCGATCACGAACGGTTTTTAATCTATTGTTTTGAACATGTGTGAACTCCCGGGTTTCACCTGCGTTACACCCGGGCTAAGCTTAGGGAGGTGTCAAGGGGCGGATTTCATCCTGCACCAATTGTTCCATTACTATTTTACGACGTTCCCAAAAAGTTGGTAATTGTGAGAGAGCCTCATATCTCTTTGGACTTAACTTTTGTTGCTGCAGCTCAGCGACAGTTTCTTCCAAAGGTGGTAATGGTTCTGAAGGTTCAGAAGCTTCTTCCTTGTGAGAAAGCTTCTTGGGAGCCATTTTCTCCACACGAGTTTTCATATGCTCTTCAAGAAAGGCAAATCCCTTGGGATCAAGTTTCCCAGGTGCCTGAACTGCATCGACCGGTTCTGAATGGTTCTTCTCCATTAAAAACTGTTTGTCTTTCTTTCCCAATACCTTAGACAACATGGTATTCATTTTTTCAAGTTTAGAGGTGGCAATTGACTGTGCTGTATTTAATTGCAATAAAAATGCCTTTAACTGCATAATGTCCGCTTCACTATATGAATCTTGATGAGAAGCCAACCAGGAAGTCAACCGAGGATGATCAGTTAAAGAAATTTCATTGGCCACTCCTATACTATTTATCCACCAAAGGCGCGCAACTTTCTCCTTAAAACGTACAACAAAAGCTGATGTAATTCCTTTTGCGACAAGATCATCATTGCTCAGTTCAACATGAGTATTGATATTGTGTGGATTAATATGAACCTGAACCTTGGTAAGATATTGCTCTCTTGATTTGAGGCAGCCCCCTTTAATCCTTCTTAAATGCACTGGATTTAATTTTTCTATATCCGGATCATTTAACGTTTCCAGTTTCTGTGCCAACTCTTCGCCTGGAGTTAATGGATAAACCTCGCCAGTGGCATCCACCCAAAAAAGTTGCCATTGGCTATTTTTATAACTCAGAGTAAAGGTAGTTTTATCCGGACGTTTGGATAAAGATGCTTTCGCAGCTTCAAGATTATTAAAAACCACTACATTTTCAAGTAATTGACGGGCATTTTCGCGCGCAGCCTGACGCTCCATTTCCCTGACCTTTACATCCTCCAATACCGCTTTATATTGGGCCATGAAGCTATTAATTTGTTTGAGTACTTGCTCCTTAAGCTCCGTAATAAATACAGGCATAATAGATTCATCTAAAGGCTGGTAATCGGGGACCGCAGCGATTAACTCAAGAAAGAGATAATAATTATAGGAGCCAGCATTCCATTCACCTTCACTGATCATCAGCTTAAATTCTTGCAACCGCGTATATGCATCAGGAAAGTTTTCCATTACATTTATGGATTGATCTACTTTTTCCCCACGAGTTCTGGTGTATTGATAGATCCAACCGGTTATCCATGACCTCACTGGAAGTTCATATTTATTTTCCGCTCTGCGAGCAATGGCCACAATCTTCTCGCGCCCTTCTTTTGTCTCATTCGCAATTATAGCCAATACTTGCTCAATAAATTCTTTCGATACTTCCATTGGTTTTTTTTTGGGCATTTTTTGAAACTCCTTTTCATGATGCAAAATTTATCATTGCATTAATGTTAATTTTATACAAGTGGAAAATTATTATGCTAAATTGATCTCATAATATAGACATGTTTAATTTTCAACACCACGATAAATTATAATAATTACACTCCAAAGATCATCACTTTCCATTAGTTCAGGAGTTTGGACTAGCCTCTTCCAAAAAGATAAATTGATTCGTTTTAGCTTGAGAACCTTGCACAGCCGCTTAATATGGGTTTTGCACTATGGTATTTTATTTCTCGGAAGTCTAAAGATATCCCTTGGGAAGTATAGTCTTTGTTTCTGATCCTGCCACTAGGTATTACTGGGCCCTGAAAATGAAAGCCTACATGCGACAGGAGGCGCATTGAGGAATACGTCATTAATTGTATAGAACATCCTAAAAAAATAAAAAAATATCTTGAGTAGCAAACCATCTAAATATTTCTTTTTCAAAAAAATTTACATTTTGCATACTTGCAAATTTAAAGTAACACGTTAACATGATTCGACAAAAAAAATAATAAAAACGAAGGGATGTTATGAAATTTGTATTTTTTTCTGCTAGTTTACTAGCAAGTGGTATAGCTGCAGCAGCAACTCCCGTGAACGGTTGGTATTCCAGTATATTTGGTGGTTATGCCCATTTATCCGAGAAAGTGTCCAAAACCATCTTGGGCCTGACCTTTTCTGAAACCCTTTCCTCCGATGGATTCAACGCCGGACTTCGCCTGGGTTATCAAGCCAATCCTGTTCGCTTTGAAGTGGAATACACTTATATTCAACCTGAAAACAAGGAATTTGACTTCGGCTTACTTGAATTAGAAAGGAAAACCAACGCCAATGTCGGAATGGGTAATATTTATTTTGATTTTTCTGATGGCATCCTCCCAACGATTTATCCCTTCATAGGTGCGGGTATTGGTTATGCCTATGTGCATACCAAGATTACAGATACTGGGCCTATTGGAGGAACTTTCGTGGATGTCAAAAAGGGCGTATTTGCCTATCAAGGAACTGCCGGGCTCACTTTTAACTTTGAAGAAAATTGGGCACTGAATGCTTCCTATCGTTATTTGGCAACCAGCGATGCCGATCACGTGGAAAAATACCAGGCTCAAATGGGTGATGTAGGTATTGTTTATCGCTTTGATTATTGCAATTACAAGTAATTGCAATTTTGGGCTTATCAGGTTGGGCTATAGATTACCTCTTGCAAACCCAACCTAAATTTTGTCCTTAACATGCAGGATGTTTTTTTGCAGCGACTAAAATTTGCGGCTCTTGCCACAAAGTCATAAAGAGAACCATAACTAACGGTCCTACAAATAATCCAAGTAGCCCTAAAGTTTCAACCCCGCCCAGGATTCCAAACAGTACTGCCAGAAAAGGCAACTCTATTGCCCCACCGATGAGCGCAGGTTTGACAAAATGATCTGCAACAAACATGACTAAAGTTCCCCAAACCAAAACCACAATTGCCCCAATCATACTGCCAAATGAAAATAGAATTATTGCAACTGTAATAAAAACAATAGGAACAACAAACGGGATCATTGCGGCAAGGGCAGTGATAAAACCTACCAAGGTAGGCGCAGGGAAACCCACCAAACCATAACAAATGCCCATTAAGATACCCACACCAAGGCCTACAACAATAGTTCCATTCACGGTGGCTCTCAATGCTCTGGGAAGTCTGTCCGCATAGCGAAACCATCTTTTACCCAAACAATATTCCCCTACCTGGTAAATTTGCGACAATAATACATCCCCATCACGGTAGAAGAAAAACAGACTTAACAGAGTAAAACCCAATTGAACGCTTCGATGCGCCAGATTTGAGCCCACCTGCTTCACATAGTAGCTTGTGGGTGCTAAGGATAAATGGATATTGGATAAAAATCCCTTAATCATCCCCGGTTTGCCAATGTTATTATCCCAATAGGTTACCAAATCATTTCCTATAAAAGGAAAATCTTTTAAAAATTGAGGGGCAGCACCGCCTTGCTGATTTAAGCTTTGCAAAAAATTAATAAATATTTGTAATTCTTTAATCAAAATTCCCAATAGCCAACTTAGAGGAAGGATAAACAACAATCCAATTAATGATGTGAACAGTAAGGCAGAAAGATTATGTTTGTTTCCAAAAAATTTACGCCATCTTTCATATAAGGGATAAGTAGCTATAACAATTATCGACGCCCATATCAGAGAAGGAATAAACCGATGGATAATAAATAAACTGATAATTACAATTCCAATAGTCAAGCCTATACTAATGAGCTCTTTATGATTCTCATTCATTAAACAAAACTCCAGGCTAATAATTGCATCAATATCCAGGAAGGTACTGCAGCAAGTACGTCATCCAGCATAATTCCAAAACCCCCGCGGATTTTCTGGTCAATATAATCAATTGGCTGGGGTTTCCATATATCGAAAATTCGAAACAAAATAAAACCGCAAATCATCCAGAATATTCCTTTCGGGGCCATAAACATGGTCAATAAGTAGCCAACAACCTCATCCCAGACAATTCCCTTATAGTCGTGTACACCTAAATCCTGAGTCACCTTATCACAGACCCAGACCCCCAATATAAATGCTGCCAGGGTAATAGCAAGATAAACTGCCCAATGAGTGCCCATAAGCAACAAATAGAGAGGGATTGCAGCCAATGTTCCCCAAGTGCCTGGAGCAGTAGCCATTAAGCCACTGCCAAATCCAAAGGCAATAAAGTAAAGAGGATCCTGGAAAACATTTTTTGCTAAATTTATCTGTTTCATTTTATTCTTCTCTTAGCGTGCTCATCTTAAAGGTTGGCTCAACCTGCTTCACTGAATGTGCCCAAATTATTATTTGTTTTCTTGCATTTCCCTCTTAAAAGTGTGTGTAGCCAGCAGGTATCAAGTTATGGCACTGATTGTTAGCATCTTTTATTCTTAAACCAGAAGCTTTTTCTATTACGCCAATTGGATAGCAATGTAAGTGTGCATTCTGAAACTCGTTCATTAATGAACTGAGTCGATGCTCCGGCACTGTAAAACACAATTCATAATCATCGCCCCCCGTCAATGCCAAGTCAACCGCCTCATCAGCACAATATTTTTTAAGCAAGCGATGTACTGGAATTGCTTCCTTATTGAGGCATGCGCCCACCCCACTTGCAACACAAATATGATTTAAATCGGCACTAAGTCCATCCGAAATATCTATTGCTGCAGTTGCATAATTGCGCAAAATATTAATTAAATCAACACGGGGAACGGGATGAAGCAATTTATTCATTAACTCAGTTTTTTCAGGTTGAGAAAGTTCTTTATGATCCAGAAATTTAATCGCCAGAGCTGCAGCACCCAAATCACCTGAAAGTACAATAATATCGCCTGGTTTTGCCCCACTGCGCAAAACAGTTTGTCCCTCTGCTGCAGTACCCAAAATCGTTAAGGTAATCGATAAAGGCCCATGGGTTGTATCACCACCAATCAACGTTAAATTATATGGGCTAAATGAGTCTTTCAACCCTCGGGCAAATGAAGCCAGCCAATTCTTATCGAGTTCAGGCAAAGTTAAAGCCAGTGTAACCCAACAAGGCTCGGCAGCCATCGCCGCCATGTCGCTTACATTGACCATAACTGATTTGCACGCTATATCATAGGCATCCCAGTGTGGAAGAAAATGCACACCAGCAACTAAGGTGTCCGTGCTTACCAGTAAGTTCTTTCCTTGAGGAACGCGCACACACGCAGCATCATCACCAATACCTAACAAAACATCTTCACGCTTGCTGGCAAGTGGTTTGAAAAAATGATCAATAAGTGAAAATTCATCCATAGTTATGATTGATTTCGATTGCGCGCACCTGCTGTGCCAAGCTGTTTAATACCCCATTAACGTAACGGTACCCATCCTGAGAACCAAATTCTTTAGTTAATGAAATGGATTCATCAAGAACCACTTTATAGGGAATTTCAGGACAATATAATAATTCAAAAGAACCAATACGCAGTACAGTTAATTCAATGGGATTGAGGCCTGTAATTTCCCGGTCAAGAAAAGGGGTAATGCGCTCGTCCAAAGTTGCGACCTGTTCTGGAACCCCATGCAAAATACGACAAAAATAATCCACATCCACTTTGGCCATATTGTTAATAACTCGAAATTCTGCTTCGATTTCATGTAATTCATTTCCGGACATGAACCATTGATAAAGGGCCTGAAGTGCTAGTTTTCTCGCTTTTCTTTTTCCACTAATTGACTGCTTTTCCACCATAACCTCTTGAATTCTTTTAAATATCAATACTGCTCACTCTCTTGTTAGGGAGTGAAAAAATAGAAGTACTTGGCTCACCCCATCAGGGTTTACGTGCCGCAATTTGCACCTGAGAAGTGCTCACAGATTCATGCCTATACTCTCTGTTAATTTGTGTCTGTTCTCAGGAACAAGTCGTGTTACATCGACAAGTGCTTTGTTACTACATCCTAGTCTTTATGCATCTGATCAATGGTTTGCCTAAAATCACTCACGTCTTTGAAGCGTTTGTATACAGACGCAAATCGCACGTAAGCAACATGATCCAGACTATATAATTCCTTCATTACCAATTCGCCGATAATTTGAGAATCGATCTCCCTCTCCCCTCGGCGGCGGATTTCCTGTGTAATTGCAATAATTGATGCTTCCAATGCATCAACACTCACAGGCCTTTTTTCGAGAGCACGTAACATGCCTGATCGTAAATTATCAATGTTAAAAGGCTCTCGACGGCCATCACGCTTAACAACCAGGGGCATGATTAATTCGGCTGTTTCAAAAGTAGTAAAGCGTTCATGGCATATAAGACATTCCCTCCTTCTACGCACTTGAGCGCCTTCAGCAACCAGGCGTGAATCCACTACTTTTGTTTCTTCTGCATGGCAAAATGGGCAATACATAATTATTTATAAACCGGAAACTCACGACACAACAGCAAAACCTGTTCTTTAACTTTTGCTATAGTCGTTTCATTGTTAATATCATCAAGAATATCAGCTATCCAATTGGACAGTAGTGTTATTTCTTTTTCTTTAAATCCTCTGGTTGTAACCGCCGGAGTCCCTAAACGCAAACCGCTTGTTACAAAAGGTGAGCGGGGGTCGTTAGGAACGGTATTCTTGTTTACCGTGATGTTTGCTTTATCCAATGCAGCATCAGCATCTTTACCTGTAATATTCTTGTCTATTAAATCAACTAATATTAAATGGTTATCGGTGCCGCCAGAAACTATCTTATAACCCCGTCCCATCAGCACATCAGCCATAGTTTTAGCATTCACTAATATTTGTTGCTGGTATTCTTTAAAATCGGACAGTAACGCCTCGGCAAAAGAAACCGCTTTCGCTGCGATTACGTGCATCAGGGGACCACCTTGATTGCCGGGAAAAACAGAAGAGTTTAATTTTTTCTCTATTTCTTCATTCGCACGACATAGAATCATTCCGCCTCGGGGTCCTCTAAGCGTTTTATGCGTGGTTGTGGTCACTACATCTGCATAAGGAATCGGTGAAGGATAGAGGCCTACTGCAATCAAGCCCGCGACATGGGCAATATCCGCCATCAAATAGGCACCCACTTTATCTGCGATTTCCCTGAATCGCGGCCAATCAAGAACACGGGAATAGGCAGAAAAGCCGGCAATTATCAGTTTAGGTTTATGCTCAAGTGCCAATTGTTCCAAAACATCATAATCAATTAGACCAGTTTGTGCATCGACGCCATAAGAGACAGCTTGATAAATCTTACCGGAAAAATTGACCTTGGAACCATGTGTTAAATGTCCCCCATGAGGTAATGCCATTCCTAAAACTACATCACCAGGGGCTAATAAAGCCATCATTACCGCAGCATTGGCTTGGGAACCCGAATGCGGTTGAACATTCACATAATCTGCAGAAAAAAGTTTTTTTGCACGGGCAATTGCCAGTTCCTCAGCAACATCAACATACTCACAACCGCCATAATAGCGCTTCCCAGGATATCCCTCAGCATATTTGTTCGTTAATACAGAACCTTGAGCCTGTAAAACACGCGGACTCACATAATTTTCAGAGGCAATCAGTTCTATATGTTCTTCTTGCCGGCGTTGTTCATCAACAATAGCCTGAAATAATTCATCATCAAAATTTTCTATAGTGTAGCTTTGATCAAACATGAGTAATCCTTGGGAAAATGAATTAAGGTCTAACGATGATGTCGTTACGAACCGTTCGCACACCATCTACATTCGCAGCGATAATCCCTGCTCTTTGCTTCAATCCTGGAGTAGCAACAAACCCGCTCAATTGTACTTCATCTTTGAAGGTTTTTACTTGTACTGCCAAACCTGTACGCCCTAGTTGATTCACTAATGTTGCTTTTACTTTAGCAGTGGTCGTTGAGCTATCCAAAAACTCTCCAGTGCTTTCAGTACCTGGAGAAGCAACACATGCTATGATAATTATAGATAAAAGTCCTACAAACAGCATTTTAAGTGAGTTACGCATCCAAAAACCCCCTAAAGAAAAAACGTCATAAGACTACCACAAAATTTATCTACTTACGAATTGTGTATAGAACCTGGAGGTTGCTTCTGAGCGGTTAAGAAACGAGCCCGAGTTTTTCCAACCTCCCCTGTGCTGCGGCAAGAAAACTTTATTAAAAATCTTGCCGCACCATCAACAATTAAACAGGTTATTCGTTTCACCAGCCGATTTTTTTCTTGATCATTTTAACCTGAGGATGTTCTTGTTTTTTATGTTTATTATCTACAACCACTTGTTGCTGATGTTTTTTATGTCCATGTGCCTGACTATCATGGCCATGGGCTTTCGTCTGGTTCGGACTTCCATGCATTTCTTTATAAGATCGATGGTCCCGGGAAGGATGGCGATAATCATGCGGGCGCTCGTCGAAACCATAAACTTCTGCTCGGGGAGGCATGGAGTGATAATAACCAGCCTCATAATATTCGGGCTCGACCATTTCACATGAAGTCAAAAAAGGGATTAGGACAAGACAAGGGATTAAACGCTTCATGAACAACTCCTGAAACATAAAACAAAAAAGGGAAGATGCAATGCATGCAACTTCCCTATCATTAATAAGCGATTACTTATTTTTAGATATTACTTATTTTTTTGCTGTAACTTCAACTTTTTGGCTCTTAATTCCTTTATTCAGGTAATTAACGATACGTACTGTACTGTGTACGTTAGTCCAACCTGAGTAAATTGTTCCATAAGGAGATTGAATTAACAAATTCATACCAGAATGGCAGTAACCATAATAGTGCAAGCTGATGTAGTGAGGTGCATCATAATAGAATATTGTGAAAGGCTCTAAGGCAGATAAATCATCAAAAGAACCGTATACACGAACATTATCTAGGCTGTCGTTGATGATTTCAATTTCACAATAACCTGGGTACATCATGGACTTACCAGGTGCTTTATCAGCTTCAGTAGCTTTTGGATGCAAATGTGCATTTGCTGCAAAAGTTTGACCAATCAAGCTAACGCAAAGAGCAAATAACAAGGACTTCAACTTCATGGTTTCTCCTTCGATTTAATGAAAGCTGCATAGTAACAAAGTGTTGTATTTAGTCAATAGGATATTTTTATAACCATGAAATAAATAAAATTGAAACTTATAAACACAATGAGGGTAATAATATTCTTCTTTCGTGTTATATTTGGCGGGTTTTTATTTACTGTTTTTTTTTTCAGCACTCAGGGGAATTTTAATGAAAAAGCGAATGATCATCATGGGAGTAGCCTTACTGATTGTTTTCGGTGGGATCATTGCTTTTAACATGATCAAGTCAATAATGATTAAGCGTTTCTTTGCAAGCTATCAACCGCCTGCAGTTTCTGTTGCTTCTGCGGTTGCCCAAGCGGTAGATTGGCAGCCAACCATTAATGCAGTAGGCAGCTTCGTTGCGCTAAACGGTGTGGATGTAGGTTCCCAGGCATCTGGTAATGTAGTTAAAATTGATTTTGAGTCTGGACAATATGTAGATAAAGATGCACCGTTAATTACAATTGATGACAGCGTGGACCAAGCCGTATTAAAATTTAATCAGGCAGAGCTCACTCTAAAAAACCTAAGCTATCAACGTCAAAATGATTTATATAAACGAGGGGCAGCACCTATTTCCAGTGTTGACGAAGCAAAGGCAAATCTCGATCAAGCCCAAGCTAAACTCGAACAAACCCAGGCAACAATTAGGCAAAAACACATTACTGCCCCCTTTGCAGGAAAATTAGGGATACGACAAGTTAATCTGGGTCAATTTATCAGCCCAGGTCAAACCACCATTGTTTCCTTGCAATCCCTGGATCCTTTATATTTGGAATTTTATCTTCCCGAACAGCTTTACAAACGCATCCGCCCCAATCAAACCATCACCTTTGCTGTTGAAGGGTTTCCTAATGCGCTCTTTGAAGCAAAAGTCACTGCAATTAACTCCAAAGTAGATATCAACACCCACAATATGCTAGTCCAGGGCACTCTTGCCAATTGCCCTACTGCGGCTATCAAAGACCCTGAGAACTCACCCCTGCTGAAAATACGAAAAGAACCTATGGGAAATAAACGCATAATCAGTTGCGATACCGAATTAAACAGCAAAAATAAAATCCATAATTTTACTTTTGTCCCAGGAATGTTCGCTTCGATTGAAATCAGTCAACCTGCTGAGCCTAATACAGTCATTGTTCCTTCAACCGCTATTTCTTACAGCTTATATGGTAATGCAGTTTACATTATTGAGAAAAATGCAGAGGGTAAGAAAAACCCTGACGGTTCTGATCTGCTGACGGTAAAACGCGTCTTTGTAAGTACAGGCGAACAACATGGAAATTATACAGTAATCAAAAAGGGAGTTAAGGCAGGACAACTGGTAGTGAGCGCCGGAGAAATTAAATTACAAAACGGAACGCCCGTTGTAATCAATAATGATGTCAAACTCAATGAAGTCAGTAAACCAGATATGCTGGGTGAATAAAACCAGCGCATTAAACCTGGCAGGCCTGGGGCGCGGACTGGGGAGTTTAACCCTAATGGGTAACCTTCCTCGGCCCAGACAATGTTCGATTGGGCATGGCCTAAAGTGTAAAATTATTTAATCAGGAAAAGTTATGAAATTCACCGATCTTTTTATCAAACGGCCCGTACTTGCCATGGTAATTAGTTTGCTCATTTTTCTTTTTGGCATTAATTCCATCTACAACATGCAAATTCGCCAATACCCTCGTATGGATAATACCGTGATTACCATCATGACGGGATATCCAGGCGCAGATGCCGATCTGATTGCGGGCTTTATCACTTCTCCTCTGGAGAAAGCAGTAGCGAGTGCCGAAGGGATTGATTACATGACCTCTTCGAGCACACAAGGTTTAAGCACCATTACTTTAAACATTAAGTTAAACTTTGATCCGCAGGTGGCATTTACTGATGTAATGAGTAAAGTACAGCAAACTTTAAACCAATTGCCCAAGGAATCGCAGCAACCGGTCATTTTGAAAACTTCTGACAGCTCAACGGCATTAATGTACATCAGCCTCGATAGTACAGAAATGACACCCCAACAAATAACTGATTACGCAACCCGTGTGGTGCAGCCACAGCTACAAACAGTTGATGGTGTTGCGAAAGCGGAAATCCTGGGTGGCGCAACCTATTCCATGCGGATTTTTCTGGATCCGATAAAAATGGCTGCATTGGGTGTTTCCCCATCCGACGTATCGGCGGTGCTTGCTAAAAATAATTTCCTGACCGCGGCAGGCAATACCAAAGGTGAGTACGTCGCCATTAACATCACTGCAAAAACCGATCTTAACGATACCACTCAATTTAGTAATCTCATTGTAAAGAGCGATAAAGGTTCTATAGTCCGATTACGCGATATTGGGAGAGTTGAATTAGGTTCTCAAGACTATGATACCTCTGTAACCTTCAATGGAAAAAAAGCAGTATTTATTTCCATTACTCCGACACCAACAGCGAATCCACTTACAGTAATCAGTGATGTGAGAAAAATACTTCCCTCGGTGATCAGGGAATTTCCTCCTTCACTGACTGGAACCATAGTTTATGATGCAACGGCGTTTATTAGAGCCTCCCTGGATGAAGTGACCCATACTATTATCGAAGCAGGTCTCATTGTAATTGTGGTCATTTTCCTGTTCCTGGGTTCAATTCGTTCGGTATTCATTCCAATTGTTACTATTCCTCTTTCATTAATTGGCGTGTGCACCTTAATGCTTATGCTGGGATACAGTATCAATTTACTTACCTTGCTCGCTTTTGTCCTGGCCATCGGCCTGGTAGTCGATGACGCTATTGTGGTTGTAGAAAACGTCCATCGCCATATAGAAGAAGGAAAAACGCCACTGGATGCAGCCTTAATCGGCGCTCGCGAGATAGCTACCCCGGTCATTGCCATGACCATTACTCTCGCCGCCGTATATGCACCTATTGGCTTCATGGGTGGCCTGACCGGTGCTTTGTTTAAAGAATTTGCTTTTACTTTAGCCTGCGCCGTAATCATTTCGGGGATTATCGCACTCACCCTCTCCCCCATGATGTGCTCCAAGGTATTATCTAAAGACATTAGTAGCGGCAAGTTTGTACATTTTCTCGATAATTTCTTCAATCGACTCAAACTGAGATATCAAAAAGCATTACACAGCTTGTTAAACACACGCGTAATTATGTTGTATTTTGCAGCAGTTGTTATCCTCATGCTGCCTTATCTTTACACCCATACTTCAGCAGAAACTGCACCCGATGAGGATCAGGGCTTCTTTTTCGTCATGGCCATGATTCCCCCATTTGCAACCCTTAATTATATCGAATCTTTTACCAAACCTTTTGATGAGATATATAAGAGTTTTCCCGAGACAGAAAATTATTTTACCGTAAACAACAGCAGCCAAACCATTTCAGGGATGGTTTTAAAACCCTGGAACCAACGCAGTAAAAATCAGTTTGCTTTAAAACAACCCTTGCAAGATAAATTATCCAATGTAGCCGGATTAAATGCCTTTGCCATTGTACCACCTCCCCTGCCTGGAGGAGGCGGTGGAACACCTGTCCAATTTGTCATTAAAACCACAAATGACTTTCAAAGTTTATTGGATGTGTCCAATAAGCTGACTGATAAAGCTAGAAACAGCGGTTTATTTATTTATGTAGATAATTCTCTTAAGTTTAACAAACCCCAAATCATCCTGGATATTAACCGCTCCAAAGCTTCTGAAATGGGCTTGGACATGCAAGCGATAGGAAGCAGCTTAACCAGTGCCTTATCAGGAAATTATGTTAATTACTTTAATCTGGAAGGACGTAGTTATCAGGTTATTCCCCAACTTAACCGTTCGTCTCGTATGAGCCCTGCTCAATTAGGGCAAATATATGTTAAAAGCATTAGCGGTACCATGGTCCCTCTTTCAACGGTTGTCACTGCAGAGGAAAAAACTGCACCTAATGCAGCCTCCCATTTCCAGCAAATGAATTCTGCCACCATTCAGGCAGTTATGATGCCCGGAAAAACTCTGGGGGAAGGATTGCAATTTTTACAAGAAGCGGCCAAAGATACTTTGCCAAAAGGTTTTTCCTACGATTATGGCGGAGAGTCAAGGCAGTTCATGCAGGAAGGCAGCGCCTTATTATTTGCTTTCGTATTTGCAGTTATTATTATCTTTTTGGTACTTTCTGCACAATATGAAAGTTTCCGTGATCCACTTATTGTGCTTATTAGTGTACCTATGTCCATATGCGGGGCATTAATTCCCCTGAATTTAGGGTTGGCAAGCATTAATATTTATACCCAGGTAGGTCTGATAACCCTAATCGGGTTAATCTCCAAACATGGAATTTTGATCGTTGATTTTGCCAATCATTTACAACGAGAAAAAAATCTGGATAAAAGGGCTGCAGTAGAAGAAGCAGCCGGAATTCGCCTAAGACCTATCCTTATGACCACCGCCGCAATGGTATTTGGCGTACTCCCTCTACTCATTGCAAGTGGTGCGGGAGCTGTCAGCCGCTTTGACATCGGCTTGGTTATCGCAACTGGATTACTGGTTGGAACCGGATTTACCCTGTTTGTAGTACCCACTTTATATACCTACATCGCCGAGGATCACCGCTCAAAAAAATCGGAACCCCAATTTGAAGAAGCAAAAATTCCCGACGTACATGTAGCGCATCACAAACTTTAAAATTCCACCCCGGGTGCAGGTTTTCTAAACCCGGGGCAAAATGGTTCTTCCTGATTATAAACCTCTTGCTCCATGGTGTAGCACCCAACCGGTAATTCCTATTTATTGATGCCTCTTTAATTCAACTTATCATTCAATTTGTGATACCATTCGGGCTTTTATCAGTACAGGTTTAATCATGGATAAAATCTATTCCCCTGAAGCAATCGAAAAAGCATGCTATAAAAACTGGGAAAATCATCATTATTTCCAACCTCATGGTGACGGTAAAAAATATTGCATTATGCTCCCTCCTCCTAATGTCACTGGAAGTCTGCATATGGGGCATGGATTCCAGCATACCATTATGGATGCTTTAACCCGTTATCATCGAATGTTGGGTGATCGAACCTTATGGCAACCTGGTACTGACCATGCAGGAATTTCAACTCAACTTGTTGTTGAGCGTCAACTTGAAGCCTTAGGAATTTCCAGAAAGGATCTCACCCGTGAACAATTTTTAGAGCGGGTCTGGCAATGGAAAAATGAATCCGGTAATACCATCACCCAACAAATGCGACGTTTAGGTGCTTCTGTGGATTGGAGCCGTGAGCGCTTTACTATGGATGAAGGTTTGTCTGCTGCCGTGCAAAAAGTTTTTGTCCAACTCTATGACGAAGGGCTAATTTATCGCGGGACCCGTTTGGTGAATTGGGATCCTAAACTAGGAACTGCTGTATCTGATCTTGAAGTGCTCTCTGAAGAGGAAGATGGCTTCCTCTGGCATATTCGTTATCCCATTGTAAATTCTACTGAGTCCCTTACAGTTGCTACCACTCGCCCTGAAACCATGTTAGGAGATACAGCAGTTGCCGTACATCCTGAAGATCCGCGCTTTAAACATCTTATCGGACAAGAGGTTCATCTTCCTCTTTGTGAACGAACCATACCCATTATCGCTGATGAATATGTAGATAAAGAATTTGGCAGCGGCTGCGTTAAAATCACACCCGCACATGATTTTAACGATCACGAAGTGGGCAAACGCCATAAACTTCCAGTTATCAACATTTTAACTAAAAAAGCCTCCATCAATAAGAATGCCCCTTTAAAATACCAAGGCATGGATCGATTCGTGGCTCGGGAACAAATCATCAAGGATTTGGAAGAGGAAGGTTTTTTAATTAAAACTGAACCTCACAAGCTGAAAGTACCCCGTGGTGAAAAATCAAATGTGATTATAGAACCCCTGTTGACCGATCAATGGTATGTGAAAACACAACCTCTTGCTGAGCCAGCAATCGCTGCAGTAAAAAATGGGGAAATCCGCTTTATTCCCGAAACCTGGAGCAAAACATATTTCCAATGGATGGATAATATCGAAGACTGGTGCATTAGCCGCCAATTATGGTGGGGCCACCGAATTCCAGCTTGGTATGACAACAATGGTAATGTCTATGTAGGCTACAGTGAAAATGATGTCCGGTTTAAATATAAAATCAAAGATTCAACTGTATTGAAACAAGATGAAGATGTTCTGGATACCTGGTTTTCCTCAGCACTTTGGCCTTTTTCAACTCTAGGCTGGCCTGAGAGAACGCCCGAACTGGAACAATTCTATCCGACTTCAGTTCTGGTAACCGGCTTTGATATCATATTTTTCTGGGTCGCACGCATGATCATGATGGGATTAAAATTTACAGGCAAAATTCCATTTAAAGAAGTCTTCATTACCGGATTAATTCGAGACAGTGAAGGTCATAAAATGTCTAAATCCAAAGGAAATGTGCTTGATCCTTTAGATATAGTCGATGGGATTGATCTGGAATCTTTAATCGCAAAACGAACTTCAAATCTTATGTTGGCTTCTGTCCGCGACCGCATCATTAAAAACACCCGTAAGGAATTCCCTGATGGGATTAGTGCTTATGGAACGGATGCCTTGCGTTTTACATACTGTTCTCTTGCATCTACAGGACGAAATGTCCGTTTTGATATAGGCCGGGTTGAGGGATATCGAAACTTTTGTAATAAACTTTGGAATGCTGCCCGTTATGTATTGCTTAATACTGATGAAGAGCAAATGGATTTTGATGATGGCGCCTTTCAGTACACTCCAGCTGATCAATGGATTTTATCGCGCTTGCAACATACCATCAGTAAAGTACACCATTATTTTGAAACGTACCGATTTGACTTGTTATCAAACACCATTTATGAGTTTGTTTGGCATGAATATTGTGACTGGTATCTTGAATTATCCAAGCCTGTTCTGCAAGATGAGCATGCACTAAGCGCCTTGAAACGAGGCACGCGCAGAACCTTGATTCACGTCCTTGATCAAATTCTTAAAATGCTGCACCCTTTAATGCCGTTCATTACTGAAGAAATTTGGCAACGTACAACAAAGCTAACCAGTGAAAACGGCGCAAGCATTATGACCAGCGCCTATCCACAAGTGAATCCTGAGTTTATTAATAATATCGTCGAAGAGGAATTGGAATGGTTAAAATCAGCGATTCAGGCAGTTCGTACCATTCGTAGTGAAATGTCCATTTCACCTGCCAAACTTATTCCACTCTACATACGCAATGCCACCCCGGTGTTAAAAGACAGAGTGGAAAAGTATCAGCATACTTTAAAAGCCTTAAGCAAATTAAGTCACATCCATTATCTGGAAGTAAACGATAAAGTGCCTGTCTCTGCGACAGCTGTGTTAGGCGAAATCGAATTATTGATACCCATGGCTGATTTAATTGATAAAGAAGCTGAACTGGCCCGTTTAACTAAAGAATTAGCCAAACTGGATAAAGACATTAGTCTTGCTGAAGGGAAGCTGAATAACCCTAATTTCTCCGATAAAGCCCCCGCAGAAATTATTGCCAAGGAACGGGAAAAATTAGCACAGGCACAACAAACCAAGGAAAAATTGCTCCAGCATAAAATAAGAGTGGAATCGTTGTAATAGCACCAAGGCACATACCCATCCTGGCTGCAAGCAGCCAGGATATTATCCCTATAAATAGGTCGTAATCCCTTAAAGAGCAATAAGAATATACATCCTGGCTGCGGGCAGCACGGCTTGGGGAGCTATTAAATGAATTTATGCCAAACCTGAGGAACGAAGTAGCCTGGTTGCTTGCAACCAGGTGTTATCCATGAAAAACCATATGCTGCCCAGAGGATGGATCTCGCTTCATTTGGCAACTACTCTGCACTTGATCCACCAGCCCAGTACCAACGTGGATAATACGCCTAAATAAATGCCGAAATCCTTCCATTCTGGTCCGACTAATTGTAAAGCGTCAGGGCTTTGAAAAATTGAAAAAGGAATTGCCAGCAATACATCCATAATTGCAGAACCGGCGACTAACCCACAAGCAATAAGGGTTCCTTTTTGTTTATGAAGCACCGCCTCTTCTTCATCATGAATCGAACGCTTCAGTTGTTTCTTAACAATTAATGCAATCATACCGCCTATGAACAGAGGAAAGGAAGAGGAAAGCGGTAAATACATTCCTATTGCAACTCCTAAAATGGATAAATTTAAATAGCGGCTTAATTTAAAAAAATGATTAAGGAAAATAATAGTGAGAATTATTAGCGACCCAATCAACATCATAGTCCAGGGTAACGAATTTCTGAAGACAGCTTCTGTTATCGCTGCCATTAAAGCTGCTGTTGGTGCAGGTAAAGACTGGCTGATATCCATCCCCTCATGAGGCATTACCCCGGCGATTCCATACACATTAAATAACAACTGCATCACAGGAGGAATGACCAATGAAGATATCACTACGCCAAGCAATAACATTAATTGCTGTTTCCATGGAGTTGCCCCTACCAGCTGTCCTACTTTAAGATCCTGGGTATTGTCATTGGCTATTGCTGCAATACCGGTTACTACCGCCCCTATCATGATAGTAATCGCCTCAGCAGCCTGGATCTGTTCTGCCTTTAAAGGCAGGGGTAATAAATGATCCACAGCCACTAATAACAGCCATGCAGCAAAAAGCATTCCTGAAATAACAACGGAACTACCAGGACTGGCAGTAACACCAACCATGCCAGAAAAATATGCGGTGATTACCGAAAAAATAAACCCTATAAACAACACGTAAATAACAGCAAGGAAAATCAAGGTAGGCGAATATTCATTGTCTAATCCTACTTGCTGTAAAGGCAGCACAAGTTGGAAAAAGAGAAACAGAATTGCCGCCAATGCCCCGGTGCCTATTAAAATATAAGGTAAAGGAATGTCCTGATCAGTGCGAAGAGGTTGGACATTGCTCCTATTCTTGTACATAAATGCTTTCAGCGACGTTTGAATGTTTATGGATAAAGGTTTGATCAATTTCAAAAAAGTCCACACCCCGGCAAACAACATAGCCCCTATCCCCAAATAGCGCATTTCGCTGTTCCATAATAACGATGCAGCTTGCTCTGCAGGATATTTATTGATGAATTCAGGATAGAATTGACTGATTGCTGGTAAGGCAATTAACCAGGATATCACTGCTCCCAGAAAAATACTTATTGCCATATCGTGGCCAACCAGATAACCAGCACCTATCATCGTAGCAGAAAAACCGGCACCAAGACCAAACAGGGATCGCTTTACAACAAACCAGTAGCCCCAGCTGTTTGCAATTACTTTAAAACCGGTTTGGAATAACTCAATAATCGCCCCTACGGCTCCTCCCATTAATATGTCTTTGATGCCTGTTTTTTCAACAGAGGATTTTAAGACTTCTGCAATTGCTCGCCCTTCCGGAAACTTTAAAGATTTATCATGGACCAGAATACGACGGAGGGGAATGGAAAATAATACCCCCAGAATACCCCCACAAACAGCAATAAAAAAATTGGTCAGGTAATCAAAATGATTCCAAAAACCGATGATAATCAAAGCTGGAATGGTGTATACAATCCCGCCAGCAACAGCCTCACCTGCAGATGCAGCAGTTTGAACTGCATTATTTTCCAGGATGGTAGAATTTTTAAAAAAACGCAGAATACCCATAGAAATGATGGCAGCGGGTATTGATGCGGAAGTTAATATCCCTAATTTTAAAGCCAGATATGCATTAGACATTGCCAATAATACGGTAAGTATTATGGCAAGCAAAACAACTCGAAAAGTAAGTTCGGCTACCTTTTTATCGGCAGCTATAAAAGGAGTATCAGCCATTAACGACCCCAAACACTGTGCATTATTTCAGGTTTCAGTAAAGAAGAAATCTGGGACAAGGGTATTTTTACAGTCTGTGGCCCATATACATAGGCAGCGACCTGGTACGTATCAAAAATTATATTTATCCCTGTGGAGGAAAATGACCAAATTTTGTAATTTTTAGCTATCGGCTTGGTACCCTCTGCAATCCATTTTGTATCTGTAAATCCTTTCTTGCTGATTTGTTTATTGGAGAATGCGGCGATAGGTTTTAAATAATTTACTTCAGGCCGAAATAAATCAGCCAACTGGACTTGACGCCCATTGATGAAATTCAATACTGCTACAGTGTTAAAAGGATGTGCAGCTCCTCGATGATAGGTCGAAATATCAAAAGAGACGCTCAACGCATTTTTTGTTTTATAAGGTAAGGAGTAAGTGACATTTAAGCCTGATTTTCCAGGTACATCAGCAGGCATATCTGTATCACTTGCAATTTCTTTAAAAAAGTTTTTTTTGGTTTGTTCAATAAACGATTGTACTGCGGCATTGATGCGTGGATCCTTAAATCCCTGGGGGTATTTGACATCAATAATATAAACCGGGGTTTCCTTTTTAACCGAAACTGGGTTTACCGCCCACAAGGCTGAGGAACATAAAATTATACATATAGATACAATTGTTTTTAACGATTTCAACATATCTTACTCCTGATAAGTATCCTTTGGAGAAACCCATTGCCCTGCAATCATCATTCGATGGGGTAAGGGGTAGGCAAAATAATAACAAAGAGCGGCACTGTCACTAACAGACCACCATAGCAAATCGGCTTTCATGCCTTTGGCAATGGAACCGACTTCGTTTTGTAACCCCAATGCCCTTGCCGCATGGCTGGTAACGGCCAGCAATGTTTCAGGCACAGATAAGGAAAAAAAGTGGCAAGCCATGCTCATCATCAAACGTAATGAAGCCGTTGGCGATGAGCCGGGATTACAATCAGTGGCAACTGCCATCCTAACTCCGGCACGGCGTAACACCTCTACCGGCGGTTTTTGTTTTTCCCGCAGAAAGTAATAAGCACCAGGAAGCAAAACAGCAACTGTGTTCGCTTCAGCCATTGCAGATGCGCCTTTTGCATCCAAAAATTCCAGATGATCACACGACAAGGCACCAAACTCGGCTGCAAGCTGACTTGCACCAAGATTGGATAATTGCTCAGCGTGACATTTTACAGGCAAATTCAATTCGCGTGCAGCATTAAAAATTTGCTCTGTTTGTTTCAGGGAAAAGGCGATGCTTTCACAAAATACATCCACGGCATCGGCCAATTGCTCTTCAGACAGAGCAGGCAGCATTTCCTGACAAAGAACATCAACATATGTCTGACTATTTCCTTTAAATTCCGGGGCTATTGCATGGGCGCCAAGAAAGGTTTTTCTGACTCTTAGGCCCGTTAATTCACCTAAACGCCTGGCTACCCGCAGCATTTTCAATTCATTAGCCAAATCCAATCCATAACCTGATTTAATCTCGACCGTAGTCACTCCATCAGCACGTAAAGCAAGAATTCTTGGCAGCGATTGTTGGATTAATTCTTCTTCTGAAGCAGCACGGGTCTGATATACGGTAGACAGTATACCGCCCCCGGCTTTGGCAATTTCAGCATAACTCACTCCAGCCAATTTCATTTGAAACTCAGTTGATCGATTTCCTGCATAAACCAAATGGGTATGGCAATCGATAAGGCCTGGGGTGATCAATTGTCCTTGGCAGTCCTCTGTGGGTGATACACCGGTAAATAAAGTGGGTAATTGCACCTGGGGCCCACACCAGGCGATAATACCATTTTGAATGGCAATCGCCTGATCAAGCAATTGATTTCCTTGAGCATCAAGAGTGGTTGCATTGACTAATAATTTATCACAAGCATTCATTAAAAATCCCAATGAAGAACTTGATGGGGAGGTTTGAGCCAGGCTTGGTGATGCTTGGTATCGTATATATCCCATTCTTTAGATATATAAGTTTCTTTGTCCAAATCCAATAAGAGCCAGGTCAGGAATTCTGCGACAGTCTCTGGCGAAACCAAGCGATGCTCGTCTTTTAAACGTTTATAAAAATTCACTCGCTCATAATCAGGGTTTTCACTACTGCGGGCAATATCTTGCATCCTTGTATCAATTATTCCAGGCATTACACTGGCAAAAGCGATCTCATCAGATTCCATTTGCCAACATTTGGTCAGCATGGATAAAGCAGCTTTAGACACACAATAGGCAGCCCAGCCCCTAATTGCAAAATACGCAGCTCCGGAACCGATATTTAAAACCCGGCCGTTAATCAATTTATCATAGAGCTTTTGGGGAAGAAAAAGAGCTGCATTCAAATTGGTATTTAAAGCATGGTGCCAATCTTCAGGTTGAATTTCTCTCATAGACCCCAAAGGATTTAAAGTTCCGGCATTATTAACTAGTGCCGTTACCTGGTGCACATCCTTCAATCGATTTGTGATTGACTGCAACCCTTCAAGTGTCGAGACATCAGCGCAAATATATTGGATATTCTTTGAAAAAGCTGCAGTTTCTTGCAGGTGCTTCTCTCTTCTGCCTACGATCAGGACTGATTGATTTCGTCTTGCCAAAGAAAAAGCCAATGATCTTCCAATCCCACTGCCTCCACCGGTAATAACAATCACAATGTCCTCTTACTTTTTTCTTGTCATGCGAGGATGATACCAGACATTAGGAAAACTTGGCATAATTTTATGCGTATTTGCAACCGTCAAGAAAAATCAAGGACGTTACAATTCATGCACTCATCTGCGGAGGTACAAGTAACACAGGGCTTCTCGCAATACGCACTGTATTTTCAGCAACGCTACCTAAAAAAAGACGATTAAAACCGCGCCGTCCATGAGTACCCAAGGCGATTAAATCAGCCCCCCAGGTTTTTGCTTCTTTCGCAATCACTTCTGCAATTCTTCCCTGTAATAAATTATGTTCAATTAATTTGGTATCACAAGAGATAGCATACTGATTGGCAAGGATTTTCTGTGCATTGTCCAAAATCAATATCCCTTCTTTTTTATAGAGATTAAGCAACGACATATAATCGATGCCAGGGAACATAAAATGTACCTCCACCACGTGTATAATGAGTAATTGAATTGATTCCCCTTGCAAAAGCTTAACCGTTTCTTGCACTGCATGCATTGAAATGTCACTTCCATCAATCGCGAGTAAAATTCTTTTTGCCATAGCATTGCCTGATCAATGAACTCTATTATAGATTGTAGGCAATAGATTTGAGTTGGCTCAAATATCCAATCCTTAGAAATGAGGGTTATGTATTCTTATAGCCTGTCAACCTTGGGGATTATCGATGCAATTAAATACCTTGCTCACTGAATCAGCAGAGAAGTTTCCTGATAAAATTGCGTTGATTATTGAGCAACAGAGTTATACCTATAAAAAACTGCATGAGATGGCGCAGAATTTGGCTGTTTCCTTTGTAGCAACAGGAGTCTCCAAAGGAGATTGCGTTGCTTTTCTTCTACCCAACGGCATTGAGATTATTTTATGTTACTATGCCTGTTTTATGATAGGCGCAATAGCCGTTCCTGTGAACATTCAATTTAATAATGAATTCATTCATTATGCGCTGGAACAAAGTAAACCCCATATTTTTATAACCACGCCTGCTCATTATGAGCACCTCTTGAGAGATAAAAGCATACTAAAAGAAATGAAGCACTGTTATCTTACCTCAGAATCTACCCGATATTCCGGGGTTTTAAATTTCCAGGATTTACTTTTTCCTGGAAAAGTACCCCCGGCGCCTTCCATGAACATCGAAGAAGATGATCCCGCCTTGATCTTTTTTACTTCTGGAACCACTGGATTGCCTAAAGCCGTGATACATAGCCATCATAGTCTCATTGCAGGTACAATAAACCAGATAAAACAAATTCACATCACGCATCATGATCAAACCCTGGTGATGTTCCCGGTATGTTATTTGATTGGGCTTGGATCGCAAATTTTACCTTTTCATGCAGCAGGAGCAACTGTGGTGCTCTTACCCAGCTTTAATCCTGAAAACGCACTTGCTAAACTTCATTCTTATGGAATTACAAAAATATATGGATTTCCCAAACTTTATCTTGAACTTATAAACCATGCTGAATCTTTGGGGTATGAGATCAATACCCTTAATTTTTGTTTTTCAGCGGGAGATGCAACCCCCATTTCACTCCAGAAAAAATTCAATTTGTTATTCCATATTGCAATCACCGAAGGCTGTGGAATGTCTGAATTACAAATCTATTCAATGAATCCTCCTTATGGGAAAAAGAAAACAGGGTCCATTGGATTTCCTATAGAGGGTATGGAGATGGCCCTGCTGGATGAAAAGGGCGAATTCATTTTAAAACCCAATAAAACTGGAGAAATTATTGTCCGTGGTGAAAGCATGTGTTCAGGATATTGGGAGAACTCCTCTCTAACCGTACAAACTATAAAAAACGGTTGGCTTCATACCGGGGATCTTGCTTTTCGGGATGAAGAGGGATACTACTGGTTCGTAAGCCGCAAAGTAGATATTATTCACCGAGGCAAACAACTCATCTCCCCGATAGAAATTGAGAATATTTTTTATAAGCATGATGCAGTAAAAGAAGCAGCGGCAATTGCATTACCCAGTATAAATAAAGTGAATGATGACCGCATCATTGTTTATGTGGTACTAAAACCCTGGGAGAAGCACCTGCCTCCTAAGGTATTGATGGATTTTGCTCATGGGAAACTTTCCCCCATCAAACACCCTCACCAAGTGATTATTTTAAACCAGTTACCTTATGGCTTTACTGGAAAAATTGATCGAAACATGTTGAGATCCATGGCACACCAATTAGATCAGGAATAACTTTTTTCAGATAAGGTAACATCATAGTATACTCAGTAAAAATAGTTAGGAGCTCTATATGAGAGTTTATGCCGGATTTTCTATCCTTTGGGGCTTTGTCGCTTTCTCGTCTTTAGCATCCGCTACACCAATACACTGTCCGCAAACCATCCAAACAAATCAATCATTACGGGGTAACCTGAATCAATGGGAAGCGTTTCAGGATGATTTGAACAGTATTCATTATTTTGAACGGGTTACATTTTACTCAGGACACCCTAAAGAACATGCCAGCCTTGCCCCGGATCATGAAGATTCGAAAAAAGAAAAATTAACCTGGTCTTTGGGAAAACAAGAAATCTGGATAGCTTGCGAGTATACAGGCACTAAAATTCAATTAATCCAAAAGCTTCCCTATGGGAGCAAAAGTTGTAATGTGACTTATAAAAAAAATTATTCTAAAGTAGTGAGTATTAATTGCATTTAGCTTTTTTTAAAAAAATGTTTTCAGACAATGCTCTTCAAAAACGGGAGTAGTATTTTGGCAAAAAGATGTAAAATTCACAAAGAATGCGTATTTTATAAAATGCTCTAAGATAAAATTATGGTTTTGAATAATATAATCTGGTGACTCAGTGCTACATACTACAAAGAAAGGGGAACCGGGTTTATTTTTTATCCAGAAGTTATCGTATAAATAACAGCATAGGAAACCAGGGAGAATTTAATGTTTGAACATCTTTCCAATTACCTACGTGCCAATCCTTCCCTTTGGCAAGGTAGAAAAGACACGAACAATGGAGAACGGTTCTTTCAAAAAATAATTTTCCCGGCCCAACAAACAGATCTCATCACCAAAGACAAAAAAACAGTTATCCTAGGTTTTGCCAGTGATGCGGGGGTTCGCCGAAATATGGGCAGACCCGGAGCAAAACTTGGGCCAGATCAAATCAAAACCCAATTGGCAAAACTGCCTTGCTCAGTAGACAGGCAACTTTACGATCTAGGGACTATTTTTTGTGAAGAAGACGAATTGGAGACCGCGCAAACTCAATTTGCCAATTTAATTAGTTTTTGCCATCAACAAGGGCATCAAACGGTTGCTTTGGGAGGAGGGCATGAAATTGCCTGGGCTCATTATCAAGGTCTGGCACCTCATTACAGCAAATTGGGCATTATTAATTTTGATGCGCATTTTGATCTGAGGCCCCATCAAAAAAATCAGCCAGGCACTTCCGGAACTCCTTTTTCACAAATTGCAGCCTATTGTAAAGAAAATAATCAGCCCTTCAATTATTGTTGTCTCGGCATTCAAAAAATGGGAAATACTCCCTCCCTTTTTGAACGAGCAAATGAACTTAACGTCAACTACCTCACTGCCGAAGAGCTGTATGCAAACAGTGTTGCATGGCATTTGGCATTTCTTGATGATTTTATGCTCAACCTGGATCACATCTATTTGACTCTGTGCCTCGACGTATTAGCAGAGTCTTTTGCACCCGGTGTCAGTGCTCCGCAACCGCTTGGCCTCACACCATGGCAAATTTTACCGCTCTTGAAATACATTATTCAAAGTGGCAAAGTAGTTAGTTTTGATGTTGCTGAACTGTCACCGCCTTTGGATCAAGAACAAAAAACTGCTAGACTGGCGGCCCTTATTATCGCAGAATTGCTACATACTACTTAAGGAGTCAATTTCATGAAGAATACATTACTATGGAGTACCCTTTTTGCATTGCTTGGTACTCAAGTACATGCTGAAACCACTCAGCCAGCAACCCCACCTTCTACCCAACCCGCTGCATTAAAACCAACTCCTTCAACGCCCACCCCTCCTGGACAAAATTTACCCTCGGTAAATCCAGCAGCACCCGCAGCACCTATTAATTGTGAGTATAAAATACCGCCCGAGACTAAAACAATTGATCAGTCCCTGGTTATGAAATGGGCGATGAAAGCCGTTACCCAGGCTTTTGACTTTAATCCAAACAATTTAGATGCTCAATTACAAAAATTACAACCTTGTTTTACAGAGCAGGGATGGACTGGATTTAATACTGCTTTGCAAAAATCAGGGAATTTGGAAGCCATTAAATCACAAAAACTTACAGTGAGCAGCCAGGTTGATGGACAAGTAGTAGTAACAGAAGCAAAAGACAATCAATGGAAAATTAATTTGCCCTTACAAGTTGTCTACCAAAATGATAAAGAAAAGGTAACCCAATTACTTAGCGTGGATTTAACTATAGGCCGCAAGTTAACTGGAGATCTGGGAATAACCCAAATGATTGCAGCCCCCAGAGGAACAATCACCCAGGAAAAACCGCAGGATTCTGGCGCTAATACAGCGAATACCATGAACCCCACGACGACCACGGCACCTACTGCACCTGCAACTACACCAGCTCCTGCAACTACACCAGCAGCCCCCTCTACTACAACACAGCCGGCTGCACCTGCAAATCCTGCATCAACACCAACTCCAGCTACTACCCCTGGACAGCCTACATTGCCTGGCCGTTCTACTCAACCTTCTCTACCCCCTAATACACCTTAGTAAAATAGTTATTTCTCATAGAGAAGTATGTTGCCCGGTTTAAGTGGAACCGGGCTTTTGAGAGATCCCGGATATCTGCTTTCGCTTCACCCAGGGCTTTGATAAGGATGGCTTGAATTATTTCTTTTAGGAGGGTCTTCCGGCAGGTTTATTAGGATCTGCTTCAGTGGGGTATTCCAATACTATCACCTTCGTGCCTATTTTGAAGAAGTTTTCACTTAACCACTTGGCAGCACTTGGGAAAATACGTACACAGCCGTGGCTTGATGGATGCTCTGGCACTTCATAGGCTGCGTGAATGGTATATCCTTGGTAGAAATAGGTACAATATGGCATTTTAGCGCCACCTTTTTTATCTACGGGATATTCCCCGGACTTACAATCAACTCCTCTGCGATTATATACTTTGAATGTTCCTGTAACAGTTCGGCATGATTGATTTGCATTTTCTTCACAAACATCTACTCCCGCTGAACCTCCACCGGTTAATAATCGATTGCCTTCCTCATCGTAGGCAGCCCATGCTGAAACTTTCGGATCAAAGATAAAGCGTTTTTCGCCTGTTGCCTGAATTTTTTGAGGAAAATAATCACGACCTCTTTTATCCTTTGTATAATGGATTGTCCGATGCACATAACCCGCATCATCAGTAATCAAAGTAGAAGGATCATTCTCAACGCAGGATGTTAACCCACCTATACATAGCAACAAACCTGCCCAAAACAACTTTTTCATTTGAATTTTATCTCCAATTAATTAAACATTTCTTCAAGCTAATTGCCTGTTTTTTGATGATGCATAGAATCCAGCAGGATTAAAAAATCCTGCTGGCGCAGTACTTACAATACTGCGAATTAAACTTAAGATTCGAGCTTACGGTATCTAATACGCGAAGGCCTGTCTGCTGCATCTCCTAAACGACGTCTTCTGTCAGCCTCATAGTCACTGTAATTACCTTCAATAAAGGTTATTTGTGAGTCGCCTTCAAAAGCCATCAGATGGGTACAGATTCTATCTAAAAACCATCGATCATGCGAAATCACAATCACGCACCCTGGAAAATTGAGAATTGCCTCTTCCAAAGCACGTAATGTTTCTACATCCAAATCATTACTGGGCTCGTCAAGTAACAACACGTTTCCACCACTTTTCAATAGCTTGGCCAGATGGACCCGGTTACGCTCCCCTCCGGAAAGTTGCCCCATTTTCTTTTGTTGATCGGTGCCCTTAAAATTGAAACGTCCTACGTAAGCGCGTGAGGGCATTTGAAAACTTCCGACTTGCATAATGTCATGGCCATCGGAAATCTCTTGCCATACGGTTTTATTGGGATCCAATTCATCCCGCAACTGGTCTACATAAGCTAACTGTACTGTTTCACCAACTCGAATTACCCCATCATCGGGCTCTTCCTGACCGGTAATCATTTTCAAGAAGGTAGACTTACCTGCTCCATTAGGCCCAATAATCCCTAAAACTCCTCCTTTGGGAAGTTTAAAATCCAGATTATCAATTAGGATCCGCTCGCCAAATGATTTTTTAATTTGTTCCCCTTCAATAACCAAATCCCCTAAACGCTCACCTGGCGGGATATAGATTTCATTTGTTTCATTGCGTTTTTGAAACTCCTTGGAGTTCATTTCTTCAAATCGCGCGAGACGGGCTTTATTTTTAGCATGGCGACCTTTAGGTGATGTACGAACCCAGTCCAACTCAGCTTTGATCGCACGTTGATGAGCATCTTCTTGCTTTTGCTCCATTTCCAGGCGGGCTTCTTTTTGCTCAAGCCATGAAGTGTAGTTTCCTTTATAAGGAATTCCTTCACCACGATCCAGCTCTAATATCCATTCCGCAGCATTATCCAGGAAATACCTATCGTGAGTAATGGCCACGACTGTACCAGGGAAATTTTCAAGATAATGCTCTAACCAGGCTACTGATTCCGCATCCAGGTGGTTTGTTGGCTCATCAAGCAGCAACATATCGGGATTGGAAAGCAGCAAACGACATAAAGCCACCCGTCGGCGTTCACCTCCTGATAGTTTACCCACAATTGCATCCCAATCGGGCAAACGCAGTGCATCAGCTGCCACATCAAGTTTTCTATCTAAATCCCAGCCGCCGCCTGCTTCAATTTCATTTTGTAATTCGCCTTGCTCTGCAAGTAAATTATTCATTTCATCATCGCTCATCGGCTCTGCGAAACGCATGCTGATTTCATCAAAGCGCGCGAGTTTTTCTTTCATTTCCTTCACGCCCTCTTCAACCACTTCACGCACGGTTTTATTCAGATCCAACTGGGGTTCTTGCTCAAGATAACCGATTTTAATTCCCGGCTGTGGTCTTGCCTCACCTTCATAGTGGGTATCAACTCCGGCCATAATCCGCAATAAAGTGGACTTTCCAGAACCATTTAATCCTAATACACCAATTTTGGCACCCGGGAAAAAACTCAATGAAATGTCTTTTAAAATAAACCGCTGATTTTCTACAATTTTGCTCACACGGTTCATGGTAAAAATATATTGTGACATAACTACTCCGTCATTTTAAAATTGCCTTTGAGGTTCAGTCTGAAACAGCCCTACCACTCAAGAATTACTTTGCCAGATTGACCAGATGCCATAATTTGGAATGCCTTTTGATACTCATCAACCGGAAAACGATGAGTTATCACAGGTGAAATATCCAGTCCACTTTGTAACATGGCAATCATTTTATACCACGTTTCAAACATTTCACGGCCGTAAATTCCTTTAATTACCAATCCTTTAAAAATTACCTGATTCCAGTCAATGGCTGTTTCCTGAGGAGGAATTCCCAGCATGGCTATATGCCCGCCATGATTCATCGCTTTCATCAAGTCGTTTAATGCCATAGGATTACCTGACATTTCCAAACCGACGTCAAAACCTTCGAGCATTCCCAGCTCAGCGGTAACATCGGATAATTTTTCATACTTGACATTTACTGTCCGGATGCCGCCCATCTTGCGAGCCAAATCCAGACGGTAATCATTCACATCAGTAATAACTACGTGGCGTGCCCCTATATGTTTTACTATAGCAGCGGCCATGATACCAATCGGGCCTGCACCAGTAATCAATACATCCTCCCCGACTACATCGAAAGCCAGCGCGCAATGAGTCGCATTACCAAAGGGGTCAAGGATGGAAGCCTGCTCTCCGGTAATATTATCAGGAAGGACAATCACATTGGTGGCGGGTATGGATAAATATTCGGCAAAACAACCGGGTCTATTAACTCCAACCCCTAATGTATTACGGCAAAGATGGCGCTTTCCCGCACGGCAATTTCGGCAGAAACCACAAGTTATATGCCCTTCGCCAGAAACACGTTGGCCTACCTGGAGTCCCTGGACTTCCTGGCCTACTGCAACAATTTCACCATAAAATTCATGACCTACAGTCATAGGTACAGGAATAGTCGCTTGCGCCCATTCATCCCAGGAATAAATATGAATGTCAGTACCACAAATCGCTGTTTTTTTAATCTTAATTAACACATCGTTGACGCCATACTCAGGGATAGCGACTTCTTCCATCCAAATTCCAGGTTCCTTTTTCGCCTTGACTAATGATTTCATAAAAGTACCTCAAAAAAAGATTTTCTCTGCATTAAGAGAAAATGCCTTTACTTTAAATAACAGAAAATTCCTTACCTACAATCTCAAATGCCTCAATGGCTTTATCCAAATGATGTAACTCATGCGCCGCAGACATTTGGGTACGAATTCGTGCCAATCCTTTAGGTACTACGGGATAGGAAAAACCAACCACATAAATGCCTAATTCAAGTAAACGGTTCGCCATACGTCCGGCCAAACTTGCATCTCCCAACATAACCGGGATAATGGGATGTTCCCCAGGAATTAATTGAAATCCTAATTTGCTCATTCCTTCGCGAAAATAACGGCTGTTGCGCTTTAATTTTTCTGCCAGATGGTTATCCTTCATCAAATTATCCAAAACAATGCAGGAAGTGTGTGCAATTACTGGGGCCAAAGTATTTGAGAACAAATAGGGTCTGGACCGTTGCCGCAACCAGTCAACAATTGTTTGATTTGAGGTAGTGTAACCGCCTGAAGCACCTCCCAAAGCCTTACCCAGGGTGCCGGTAATGATATCAATACGATCACTGACCCCAAAATGCTCAGGGGTTCCGCGGCCATTTTCGCCCATAAAACCTACGGCATGGGAATCATCTACCATTACCATGGCATCATATTTGTCTGCCAACTCACAAATGGCTGGAAGATTTGCCAAAATTCCGTCCATTGAAAATACTCCGTCTGTAGCAATCAAACGAAATCGGGCATTTTTAGCAGCAATCAATTGTTCTTCCAAAGCTTTCATATCGTTGTTCGCATAGCGATAACGGGCTGCTTTACAAAGCCGAACCCCGTCAATGATACTGGCATGGTTCAATGCATCGCTAATGATGGCATCCTCTTCACCTAGTAAAGTTTCAAAAAGCCCTGTATTTGCATCGAAACATGAGGAATATAATATAGTATCTTCTTTGCTTAAAAATTGGCTTATTTTCTGCTCGAGTTGTTTATGAGGGGTTTGTGTACCACAAATAAACCGTACCGAGGCCATTCCATAACCGTATTGAGCGAGCGCTTTTTGGCCTTCAGCAATCAGTTTGGGGTCATTGGCCAAACCTAGATAGTTATTCGCGCAAAGATTAATTACTTCTTTATGATTTACTGTGACATCAGCTTGTTGCTGACTGGAAATAACACGTTCGCTTTTATATAAACCCTCGCTTTTAAGTGTCGCTATTTCAGCTTGCAAATATTCTGTAAATTGCTCAAGCACAGTATTCTCCTATATGTTAAAGTATTACAATATTTCAAAACCCATTTAACAGGCGCTTTCGAAATAAGGCCAAATCAATTTAGAAAACCATTAAAAATTGCGGATCATATCAAACTTTAAACAGAGTCACCACGAAATTAAGGATTCAAACATTATTTCTTAGCACATGCGCTATTTTTTTGCTAAGATTGAGCCCAAGTTTTAAAAGTGTGTTGACAATTCGCTTCTGCCACCTCGTTTCACAGCTTCCGGGGATTCTAAAATTTCAAATGTGGATCACCGCGAATAAGTCACTGAACGGCGGCTTTAGCAAATGAATAGTCAATCTTTATCTAAAACAATCAACACGGTAGAGCAAATGAGTTATCAAAGCGCACGCATTAATATGGTTAAGCAGCAACTTCGAACTGGCGATGTTCTAAATGAATCCATACTTAATTTGTATGAAATTGTATTCAGACATGAATTTGTTCCCGAACAATTTGTAAATTTTGCTTACTCAGACATGCAAATCCCTCTTAATCATGGTCAGCGCATGCTAACCCCTTTGGAAGAAGGGCAAATTTTGCAATCCCTCGACCTGCAAGGTCATGAAACAGTTTTGGAAGTCGGAACCGGCAGTGGATTTTTTACTGCATTATTAAGTAAATTATGTAAAAAAGTAATCAGCGTTGATTATTATGCTGACTTTACCGCCAATGCGGCAAATCAACTAAAAAAACATCACTGCGATAATGTGGAACTAATCACTGGGGATGCAAGCCAGGGTTGGTTAGAAAATGCTCCCTATGATGTAGTTGTTTTCACCGGTGCCGTAGAAAAAATAAACGAAACCCATAAATTGCAGATTCTTCCTGGAGGCAAGTTATTTGCCATAGAAGGAAAAGCACCTGTAATGCAAGGTCGTTTATATGAACTGGATCATGAGGAACATTGGCATGACACCATCATTTTTGAAACAAACATTCCTTTACTGATCGATAAATCAAAACCAAAAGAATTTGTTTTCTAGGGATTAGTTTAATGAAAAAATTGCTGTTCTGCTCTTTCATGACTTTGGGTTTGTCCTCCTCCCTTTTTGCTGCAACAGATTTAATGGATATCTATCATCAGGCTCTGGAAAACGATCCAATCTTCAAGAATGCTTATGATACTTACATGGCAAATGCAGAAGCGCTTCCGCAAGCACGCGCTGCATTGCTTCCTCAAGTTGGCATTACTGCCAAAGCCACTCGAAACGTTTTCCACGTAAACGATGGTATTTTTACCATTCGAGACGATTATTACAATTCCAGAATGTGGCAGGTTTCTGCCTCTCAGGCTATTTTCAATTATCAGGCATGGGCTAGAGTCCAACAAGCAAAAGCTTCCGTAAAAGCAGCACAGGCTACCTTCAATGATGCAGCCCAGGATTTGATTCTTAGAACAGCCAAAGCCTACTTTGATGTACTTTTTGCCCAGGATACTTTAAATTTTGCTGAAGCAAAAAAACGCGCCAACATGCGCCAGTATGAGCAAGCAAAACAGCGTTTTGAAGTAGGCCTTGATCCCATTACTTCAGTTTATGAGGCAAAAGCGGCCTACGATCAATCCGTAGCTACAGTTATTGCCTCGCGTAATAATCAAATTAATCAAAGCGAGAATTTAAGAAAACTGACCAACCATGTTTACGAAGTAATAGCACCGCTGCGAAACGGAAAAATTCCACTTATCAAACCGGAACCCAACATTGTAGAACAGTGGATTGATACAGGGCTTAAACAAAACTATAAGCTGTTGTCGGCCAAATACAATCTGGAAGTGGCGCGGGAAAATATGAAAGCGCTTTCGGCAGGGAATTGGCCTACCATTGCACTGCAAGGAAGTACAGCTGAAACATCCAATGAGATAAACTCAACGAATCCTTTATTGCCTGCTACCCAAAAATTATCATCGGTGGGTTTAGCCTTAAATTTCCCTGTATTCCAGGGAGGACTGGTACGCTCGCAAACGCGGCAAGCCCAGCATAACTTCCAGGCAACCAGCGAACGCGTTGAGCAATCCTACAGGGATGTTGTAGTCAATAGCCGGATTGCTTTTAATACGATCACCGATGGAATTAGCAAAGTAAAAGCAGACAGACAAACAGTGATATCGCAACAAAATTCATTGGAAAGTACAGAGGCCCAATTTGAAGTGGGTACCCGCACCATGGTGGATGTAGTAAATGCACAACAGCGTTTGTTTGAAGCGCAAAATCAGCTTGCCAATGATCAATACAGTTTGATTAATGCGGTTTTAACCCTGAAATACTTGGCCGGAACATTAAATGTGAATGATCTGGAGTTAATCAATTCCTGGTTAGAAACAACTCGAATCAATACCAAGCTGCCGATTGCAAGCAAAACCACCAAATAACTATTTTTTAGGTTTTTAAATCATGTCCAATCCGTCTCAAGTTGAAAAAAAATTATTGCATTATACAGGCAAAGCCATCGCAGATTTTAACATGATCCAGAAAGGAGATCGGGTCATGGTCTGTTTATCAGGTGGCAAGGATTCCTTTACTCTTTTAACTATACTGGAGCAGTTACGTCGGCGTTCTGGTAATAAGTTTGAACTTTTTTCCTTTACTTTGGATCAGGCGCAACCCGGTTGGGATGATTCCGCTTTACGCCAATGGCTTGCTGATCGCGCCATCCCTCATGAAATACTTACCCGTGATACCTACAGCATTGTCAAAGAGAAAATTCCAGAAGGTAAAACATACTGCTCTTTATGCTCACGCCTGCGACGCGGTATTATTTATCGTTATGCAGAGGAACAGGGCTATAACAAAATCGCCCTCGGCCATCATCGGGATGACTTGGTTCGTACTCTCATGATGTCTATCTTATATAATGGTGATATTCGCTCCATGCCACCCAAGTTACTCAGTGACAATAAAAAACATATAGTCATCAGGCCATTATGTTATGTTCAGGAAAAAGACATCATTACCTTCGCCCAGGAACAATCCTACCCTATCATTCCCTGTACTCTTTGCGGATCCCAGGAAAATCTGATGCGTAAAAAAGTAACGCATTTAATTAATCAGCTTGCCGAGGAAAACCCCAAAGTTCCAAGCAATATTCTGCATGCGCTGCAAAGTCTTAAGCCGAGTCAACTTATGGATCAAAGCATGTGGAATTTCAAAAATCTTGAGCAAGGATTAATTACCCCTCAGGTAACTGCGATGGATGAAGTTTTTAGTACAGAGGAATTTGAACCGCTTGAAACATAAAACCTAAAGTTTAAAATTAATTCCAAACCGGATACGCTATGTATCCGGGATCCTCCTCCCCTCTTTATTTCTTTCCTGGCCTCTGGTTAATTCAACCCCGAATAAAAACAAATAAACTTATTGATCAATTTTCAATCAAAAAGAAAATCAAAACACCAAGGTCTTAACTAAAACGCAACATTTTAATAACATTTTTGTTACAATCATGTTTTAATAAACAACACTTTAGTCTAAAATTACAAGCATTTCTCTTAGTTTGATTATCACTTTGTTAATAGGGAACCTAATCAATGTTTACGAATACACAGGTTGATTCACGCATATTTCGAATTTATCTCAAACGTTATTTTAAATTTGATTTTATTGCCGCCATAGTCGTATTTCTTGTTGCCATCCCTTTATGCCTAGGTATTGCTTTAGCGTCTGGGGCACCACTTTTTTCTGGAATTTTAAGTGGGATTATTGGTGGGGTCATTGTGGGTTTTTTAAGTCAGTCCCACGTCAGTGTCAGCGGACCTGCTGCAGGGATGGCTGCTGTGGTAGTAGCTGCTATTGCCCATATTGGCGATTTCAACTCATTTTTAGTTGCTTTATTGCTTGCAGGTGTCCTTCAAGTCATCATAGGAAGTTTAAGAGCGGGATTTGTCGCGGACTATGTACCCTCCAACGTGGTCCAGGGTCTTCTTTGCGCAATAGGTATTCTATTAATCATCAAGCAATTACCCCTCGCATTTACCCTCTCTGCAGATTTCAATGAACTTAAAACTCATTTGCTGGAAACCACTGAGGAAATCAAATTAAGCCCTATCCTTGCTTTATACCATCACCTCAACACTGGGGCGATGTTAATTACAGTACTTTCAATAACCACATTAATCTATTTTGATTTGACGAAAAATAAGATTCTTAAGGAAATACCTGCCCCGATTCTCGTCGTGATTTTGGGGGTTTTGCTAAATGAACTTTTTTTATGGACTGATTCAAGTCTGGTACAGAATTCACCGCAGCTTGTAAATATACCTCATACGGATGGTTTTCAGGAGCTGATTAGTAAACTCGAATACCCTAATTGGTCTGCACTTTCCAATCCCCAGGTCTATATTTATGCTTGTATCATAGCCATTGTTGCATCGCTTGAAACATTATTAAACCTCAAAGCAGGAGAAAAACTGGATAAAAAACGCCGCCATCCTTCAACAAACCGAGAATTGATTGCCCAAGGGGTTGGAAACCTGACTGCAGGTTTGATCGGGGGAATTCCCGTGACCTCAGTTATCGTGAGAACCTCCGTTAATATTCAGGCAGGCTCCATAAGTAAAATATCTACTATCTTACACGGTATTTTCATTTTCTTGGCCGTCATGTTAATTCCGGGAACTTTAAATAAAATACCTTTGTCTTCACTCGCTGCCATCCTGATTTATACAGGTTATAAATTAAATAAACCCTCTATTTACCGCTCAATTTATGCCCAGGGAAGCGACCGCTTTATTCCCTTTATTGTCACCATAATGGGTATCATCATCTTCAATTTATTGACCGGCATTTTAATTGGACTTGCTGTGAGCTTGTTCTATATCCTGAAATCAAATAGCCAGGCACGGATAAATATCCTTAAAGAGATCCATCCTACTGGGGAAATTAATCGTCTGGTCCTCCCCCAACAAATGACATTTCTTAATAAAGCTGCCCTGATTGCTGAACTTGACTCCATACCCAGAGAGTCACAACTCATTATTGATGCGCGCTATACTCAGTACATTGATAAGGAAATTTCAGAGTTGCTCAAAGAATTTAAAGAGGAACAGGCGCCTAATAAAAAAATCGCTCTAAATCTTATTGGTTTTAAAGAGCATTACAAGGTGCATAACTATATTGATTTCATCAATGTAACAACCTATGACGTGCAATCACACTTATCCCCAGCACAAGTATTGAATATTCTCCACGAAGGAAATCAGCGCTTTCTCAACGACACGCTGATTCACCGCTCAAACCAGGTGGATATCAAGCATACAGCCAAGGCACAGCACCCGATTGCCATTGTACTTGGCTGCATTGATTCAAGAGTGCCTGTAGAAACAATTTTTGATATGAGTTTTGGAGATATCTTTTGCGTGCGTGTCGCTGGTAATGTAGTGAATAATGATGTATTGGCCAGTATTGAATACGCGTGCAATGTCGTGGGAGTTAAGCTTATTATAGTTCTTGGCCATTCGCGTTGCGGCGCCATTCAGTCTGCATGTGATGGAGTGGAGAAAGGCCATATTACGGAATTACTGGCTAAAATTAAACCTGCAATTAATGCCGAGATTCAAACCTCTGAAAATCGTCACAGTAAAAATAACACCTTTGTGAACCACGTTACCGAGTTAAACGTAGCCAATGCAATGCAAGGAATTTATGAGCAAAGCCCAATTCTCCATGAAATGATTGAAGAAAATGATATTGCCATGGTGGGTGCTGTTTATGACGTGCAAACAGGTAAAGTTCATTATAAAAATTATGCCCATGAGCTGCGCCAACTAGGTGGAAAGGAGAATGAGCATTTGGCTTCCAAATTAAATGCCTTATTAGAAGAAGCTAAAATTAAGGTATAAGCTTTTTCAGGTTTTTACCCCCTGACAGCGAAGCAAAAGTAATCCAATAAAACAGGTTGCGCTTCGCTGTCCCCCTGCCTGTCTTAATGATCTGTTATTGAAAAGAAACTTCTGTATAATGCTTTCCAATCTAGAATATCACTACTTCAGGAGCAGAAATGCGTGCATCTCAATGGTTTTTAGCAACTCTTAAAGAAACTCCAAGCGATGCGGAGATTGTTTCCCATAAGTTAATGCTAAGAACAGGAATGATTCGGAAGCTGGGCTCAGGACTTTATACCTGGATGCCTTTGGGTTTAAAAGTTTTGCGCAAAGTAGAGCAAATAGTACGCGAAGAAATGAATCGCATCCATTCCATGGAATTACTAATGCCTGCAGTACAACCTGCAGAACTGTGGCAAGAAACTGGGCGTTGGGAAACATTTGGTGGGCAGCTTCTTACTATGAAAGATTCCAATGATCGGGAATATTGCTTTGGCCCTACCCATGAAGAAGTAATCACCGATATCATGCGCAACGAATTGCAATCCTATAAACAATTGCCTGCGAGCTTTTATCAAATCCAGACTAAGTTTCGCGATGAAATTAGGCCGCGCTTTGGTGTAATGCGGGCGCGGGAATTTATCATGAAGGATGCTTATTCGTTCCATTTGAATTTGGAAAGCCTGCAAAACACTTATAAGGATATGTATCAAGCTTATTGCCGTATTTTTGATCGCATGGGTTTAAAATACCGTGCAGTGGAAGCAGATACAGGAGCTATCGGCGGCTCTGCATCTCATGAATTTCAAGTGTTGGCTGACTCTGGAGAAGATTTGATCTTCTACAGCGATAAAGGAGATTATGCGGCAAATATTGAGCAAGCGACCAGCTTAAGACCTGAAAAAGCCATTCCTGCCAAACAAAAAATGATTTTGGTGGATACCCCAAATCAAAAAACAATAGCCGAAGTAGCACACTTTATGGGTGTAAGCAGCAGTCAAACTGTTAAGACACTGATTGTAAAAGGAAGTGAACATCCCATGGTTGCATTGGTTTTAAGAGGCGATGATGAATTAAATGAGGTCAAGGCAACCAAACATCCTTTAGTCGATTCTCCCTTACAATTTATTGATGAAGAGACAGTCCTTAAAAGCTTGAAAGCACCTATCGGATCATTAGGACCAGTCAATTTATCGATTCCAGTGATTGCCGATCATCATGCATTGGCCATGGATTCTTTTATTTGTGGCGCCAATCAGCCGGACAAACATTATCAATATGCTGCCTGGGATAAAGACATCACTGATTATCTGGAATATGACTTGCGTAACGTAAAAGAAGGTGACATTAGCCCCGATGGTAAAGGCATCCTGCATTCTTGTCGTGGTATTGAAGTAGGCCATGTGTTTCAGTTAGGTGATAAATATGCCAAAGCCATGAATGCCTCAGTAATTAACGAACAAGGCCAATTAGAAACCATGTTAATGGGATGTTATGGTTTAGGTATTACCCGGGTTGTTGCTGCAGCTATCGAACAACATCACGATGAGCAGGGAATTATCTGGCCTCAAAACATCGCCCCCTTCCAGGTGGTCATTATTCCTTTAAACGGACATCGCTCGGAAGCAGTTAAAATGCAAGCCGATGCCCTTTATGAACGTTTAAAAGAGTTGGGCGTCGATGTTTTAATTGATGATCGTAATGAGCGGGCAGGTGTATTATTTGCGGATCAGGACTTAATTGGTATCCCGCATCGTATCATTGTAAGTGATCGAAACCTGGAGCAAAATTGCATTGAATATAAAAATCGGGCAACGGGAGAAATGCAACAGCTAAGCCTCGATAGAGCAATTGATGCAATAGTAAAACTCCTGTCATAATACAAATCTGTTTTATTTTTTAGACCGGATTAGCGCTGGTTAATCCGGGTGTTTCGTCCGGGTTTCAGTCACCCTCCACCACCCACCTTTTTCAGTCTGTATGCACTCTGATTATTGATGCTTTCTCAATTCGTATTATTTCTCTCCCGGGTTACCCTGGGTATTTAAATAAGCAAGTGCTTCATTATTTTTCAGTGCGTTTACTCCAATAACACTGATTTGATTATAACCCACGTCCAAGGCATACAGTGTTGCAGTTTCAGCCAATGCCAATGCCCCCTCATCACCAATTTGATTATGATTCAAACTCAAATTTTGCAGCTGTATTGCATTTGCCAGGTTTTTTGCTCCCTCATCGCCGATTGAATTATTATTTGCATACAGGTTATTCAGCGAGCGCATTTTTGCCAAAGCAATAATTCCCTCATCACCAATGAAATTTTTATCAATATTGAGCATGGCCAGATGATGCAAAGCAGCCAAAGCCTGAGCTCCTTCTATCCCCACCCTGCAATCCGCAATAGAAAGCCATCTCACCATACTGGCTTGAGCCAAAAGAGCAGCCCCCGCATTATGTATAGGATTTTTATCCAGATTAAGATAAAACAAATTAGGTTTACGGACTATGGTTGGAATTCCATCCTGATCAATATTATTGTTTTCTAAATCAATGAAATTAATGGAGTGGTTATTTTCCAGAAATTTTATACCCTCATTGCCTAAATGGTTATTGCCAAGATATAAGCTTTTTAATGTTTCATTTGCAAACAATGCCCTTGCACCGGCTGCACCAATTTGACTTTTTCTTAGAGAAAGGTGAATCAGGGTTTTATTTTTTGCCAGTTCTTTTGCCCCGGAAGCGCCAATAGGATTGCTGTCGAGTGAAAGGAAAAACAAGGTGGAATTCTTTGCTAATGCTTCAGCGCCGTAAGGGCCAATATGGTTCTCTCCCAAAAGAAGATAGATCAAAGAAGTATTTTGGGATAAAGCCTCAGCCCCCAGTGAGCCGATGCGGTTTCCTGTGAGGAAAAGATAACGGATATGTGTATTGGACGCGAGCAACTCTGCACCTTGATATCCAATCTGGTTATCGGATAAACTCAATCGAGTAATTTCAGGGTGTTTGTCAAGATAGGCAACGATATGTGGAATATCCCGATCGTGCAGATGGCATTGATCCATAAACAATCCACCGTCACTGGCATGAGACTCAATACTTTCAATACACTCATTGCCTTGCAGTACAGAATTTTTAATGTTTTCTTTAGCAAATAAAGGGGAAATTATCAGGCTCAATAAAAAAGAAAAACTAAAAACTGCTTTTTTCATCATAAACACAATCCTTTTGCTTCAATCTATGGCCGCGGCTTAGGAAAAAATACCCGCGAACAACCCACTGGCAAGAGTGAAAGAATACCCCTTTTTCAGTACCAGATTCAAAGTAAAAATTTGGAGTTATTCCTCATTATGATGAGCGAGAGTGCTTTCTAATCCTCTTTACAAAAAAATTTAGGCCCCAAATCCTCTTGAAGTTTGACTCATCCCTTTCTCAGTTGCTGGATAAACTCTTCTTCGATTTTATAGTGAAGACAATTGTTTTTTAGTTTCTCAATAAAACCTAATTCTTCCAATCTATTCAGAGGAGCCATAATATCAGGAGTCAACTCATATCGAAATCGAGGTACAGATGAATTTATCAGAGCTTCCTTATCGACAACAAAAAACTCCCGGACATTCTTGTACACCAGGTTATTAATATCATTTTTAATAAGACCCATGAAATGGGGGTAGTCTTGAAAAAGCAGGTCCAAATCCAGTATTTTTTTATTTTTTATGGCGAGAGCGCCTTTTCTGTTAGTCCTGTATTTTTGTACCTGCCACCCACCCAGACCTGTAGCAAGGCAGCCAGTTAAAAAGCCGAATAAAAAAGAAATGTCCATGGAGATAGTTTAAATTTTGATTATGAAAGCAGGATCAGGTAACGATCACAAGTTGATTAATTATATAACATAAATGCATTAAAAGTAACAATAACATGCGAAATGTCCCTTACGCTATTTGCTTGATTTTTTTACCGTGTGTCAATAAACTACGCCTGATTTGTTCTGTTTTTTCTGAGCCTCATAAGCTGACGGCAGAACTAGTGCATCCTTATAACTCATGTATAGAGGAACATATGCTCAAAAAATTCTTCATCTTTTCTTTTATGGTTTTAGTGAGCATGATCACCGCCTGTGGTCCCATTTATAATACCGAGTATAGTTTTGTTCCCCCAAAATCAGATATAGCCAAAATGTGCACTGCCCAATGCATCCAGGGAAAAAATGATTGTGAACAAAGTTGTCGGGTAGACAATGAAAATTGTCGTATGAGAGCTCAGCAAAACGCTCTGTTTGAATACAAACACTATAAAGAAGAGCAAAAAAGAATGGGCTTACCCGTTAGTAAATCAATAAATGACTTTGACCGCAGCAGCAGCTGTAACAATTCCTGCCAATGTGCGTCGACCTACAGGGCGTGTTATTCCGCCTGTGGTGGCGAAGTCAGAGAACACAAGGTATGTGTGGCTTTTTGTGACCAGCACCAATAAACAGGCATGTTGCAACTGAATTCAAATCCAGCAATTTTCCGCATTAAATTGCTGGTTCTATAAATTTTGGCGGTAAAAATGTTCGATAAACAGGCCATTACCGATCAACAAATCATTGAGTGCTTAAGAAGGGCCTACCGCATCAATGCGCTTAAACTGAGCCAGCTCGCATTAGGGGCTGATATGAATGCTTCCCTATACAAAGCAGACTCACCAGATCAATCCTACTTCGTCAAATTAAAAAAAGGGACATTTCAGGATGTGGGGCTTGATGTTGTGAAACTGTTGTCTCATAACGCGATTCAACAAATTATTCAGCCAATTGCAACAAGCGCCAAGCAACCTGTTCTTGATATTGATCCGTTTTGTCTTATCGTCTATCCCTTTATTAAAGGAGAAAATGGCTTTAACCAGGAATTAACGGAAGAGCAATGGATAACCCTGGGCAAAACTTTAAAACGAATCCATGAAATAAATTGTCCCGATTTCATTGCCCAACGAATTCGAAAAGAATCGTATCCTGCGAAATGGAGAAAAAATGTACGCGCATTTTTAAAGCAAATCGAAGGGATAGTTGCCGTCGAGGAATTTGCATTCAAATTGCTCACCTTCATAAAAGAGAAGTTGGGGATTATTATTAAACTGGTGGAGCGCGCTGAATATCTCGCTCAAAGAGTACAAAACAGTCCACGCAAACTGGTTTTATGTCACTCTGATCTGCATGCAGGCAATGTATTACTGACGTCTGATCAGTCTTTTTATATCGTGGATTGGGATGAACCGATAATGGCCCCCAAAGAACGGGATTTGATGTTTATCGGTGGTGGTGTAGCTAATGTTTGGAATTTGCCCTATCAGGAAGATCTTTTTTATCAAGGTTATGGTAAGACCGAGATCGATCCCATGCTTTTAACCTTTTACCGCTGTGAACGCATTCTAGAAGATATTGTTATTTATACTCAGCAATTTTTTTCGCGAGCATCAGAAAACAGAAATGACGTTCAAACCTATCACCATTTTATCGATATGTTTGCACCCAATGGAGTGGTAGATATAGCTCTCAGTACCACGGTATAATGATTTCATGCAAACCTCAAATCCTGCTTTTCAATTCAAACATTGAGTCTATTTATTTTACAATTTAAAAAACCTTTGCCACACTTTAATTGAGACTTACGCAGAGCAGAAATAATAATGAAAAAAATTCTTCTTTATTTTTTAGCATTCATTGGTGTACTCGCTATTTTATTCATAATTTCTCAATGGTTTAACCGGGCCGGTACGACAATGTATGAAGCTTCTCCTGTCCCCATGCAAGCCGTAGTGGGAGGCCCTAATTACGCTGGCGGTCCCATAGCAATGATGCGTGATAAGGTGCAGACTAATTCGAGCCAGACTCCAGATAACGTGATGCGGGGGATGATTATTCGCAATGCAGACATTTCCTTACAGGTCAATAACATTAATTCGACCATGGAAAAAATCACGCAATTAGCAGAGAGTTCCGGGGGCTATGTAGTAAACTCCAATTTAGTACAGGATAATAACAACGCCAGTAATACCACTGCAAATATCAGTATAAGGGTACCTGCTCAAGGGCTAAATAATGCATTAAGTGCTTTGAAATCACTGGCGACACAAGTCATCCAGGAGTCAGTAACCGGTGAAGACATTACCCAACAATTTGTGGATTTACAAAGTCAACTTACTAATCTGCAAACCGCCAAGGAACAATTAACAAAAATCATGGCCAGCGCAACAAAAACCTCGGATGTTTTAAGTGTATTCAAACAGTTAAATGACATCCAGGGGCAAATCGATGTGCTGCAAGGACGCATAAAATATTACAAGGAATCTGTCGCTTTTTCGTTAATCAATATTAATTTAAGCATGAATCCTTTGATTCAAACAAACCAACAAAAACAATGGAAAATTACAGAAACGTTTATTGACTCTTATCATGCTCTGGTAGATCAATTACGCAATGTTACTTACGGTTTAATCGCATTTTTCGTGTATTTTTTACCCTTGATTTTATTATGGGCTTGTATTGTTTTGGTAATCCTTTGGGTTGGAAAAAAAATCTGGAAAAGTTTTAATCAGAGGTAAACGAAGATTAGGTGCATCCAATAAAACCTAACTTAAAAAAACTTTCTGGCTTTGGCAAATAGTAAGAGATTATTTTATTTATTTTTCAGTCACCACAGCCAGGAAGGCATGAAAAATGCAGTAGATATCTTATAAACCGAAATTCTGCTGAGACGGTTAAAAAGCAAAAGAGATGCGTTGTGATCCAACACTTTAAATCCAAACAGTTTATTGCCTTTTTGATTGCAGGATTTATCTCTTTTACCGTCAATTTCTGTAGCAGAATTCTCTATAACGAGTCATTCAGTTTTTCAACATCCATTTTTCTGGCTTATATTACTGGAATGATCACTGCTTTTATTCTTGGAAAATTATTCGTCTTTAAACAAAGCGGACAAACTTTAGTCCAATCCCTTATTTTTTTTATATTAGTTAACTGCATTGGGATGCTGCAAACCTGGCTTGTCAGTTTACTGTTAGTTTTTTATGTATTACCCGCCCTCGATATTCATCAATTCTCCCGGGAAATAGGACATGTAATGGGACTGATTTTTCCAGTTTTCACCTCCTATTTGGGCCATAAATTTTGGACTTTTCGGGAAAATAGTTAATTATATAAAACCAAAAAGAGTTGATGAATCTCAAGAGAGTAGTTTTTTCGCCATTATAAGCTAAAAACGTAAAGTCCATTCAAGCGCCTTTCCGCATGGAATCACTAAAGAGGTATTATTTGATCCTTGCTTAAGGTGATATGTCGATACTCAATAAATAGGTCCAACATGAGAAAAGCGCAAATACAAAATCTTCAACACATCTCTGCAAGGGATAACAATAAAGGAAGGAATGAACTTCTCCGGAAATAAATACAGTAGGAGTATGAAAACCAGTTTATCGAACAATTAATTCCCCCTGCGTCAAAACAAGAGAATTTCCATTTCCTGTCCTATACTTATTGAATAATAACACCGACTTTTGCGAGACTTTAATATGGAAAACTCATGGAAAGATCACTTGCATCAGGCACTGATAAAACAGTTGGGTCCTAAACGGGGAAAAAAACTGGCGGAGAAATACCTCCCCGCATTGTCAATGAGTTACTGTGAGCAACACACCCTGGAAGAGGCAATAGGGGATCTCTTGCAGATAGATAATCTTTCGCCAGAAAACCCATTAGCAATTGTTTTTTACGAATCATCTCGTGGAGAACATCCTCTGCACATCAAACTGTATCGCTTCGGCAGTTCAATTCCCTTATCCGATATCTTACCCATGATCGAAAACATGGGATTACGAACCTATACAGAGAGACCCTACAAAATTGCTCTCGAGCCTAATCAATTTGTCTGGATTGGCGATTTTAATGTTTCCTACGCCCATCCCAATTTACTCACTCTCGAGCAGGTAGATAGTCTTTTTAATGAGGCGTTGATAAAAATTCATGTTGGAGCTTGTGAAAACGACGGTTTCAATAAGCTGGTTTTGGGAGCAGGATTATCCTGGCGGGAAATCGCAGTCATTCGTGCCTATGCCAAATACATGCAACAAATTGGTTTTCGCTTCAGCCAACAATATATAGAAAAAACCATCGCAGGATATTCCATAATAGCCAAAAAACTGATTGAGCTTTTTTATTTAAAATTCAATCTGAAACAAAATGCAACTACTAAAAACAAAATGGCGGAACTGGATCACGAAATTCGGGCTGACATTGATGCAATCACCAGCCTGGATGAAGATCATATCATCCGTTATTTCTGGTCTTTAATCAAAGCCACACTACGCACCAACTATTTTCAATTAAATTCAGATGGCGAGCCCAAAAACTATTTGTCCTTTAAACTCCATACGGCAAAAGTGCCTGATTTACCCCCTGGGCAGCCTCTTTATGAAATTTTTGTATATTCAACCGAGTTTGAAGGCATACACCTGCGAAGCGCCAAAGTAGCGCGTGGAGGCATTCGCTGGTCTGATCGCCCAGAAGATTTTCGTACCGAAATTCTGGGTCTTATGAAAGCGCAAAAAGTAAAAAACTCAGTGATTGTACCTTCCGGGGCCAAAGGTGGTTTTATTTTAAAAAAACCAGTTTATCTTCTCGATCGTGAGCAGATAAAGCAGGAAGTAATCCACTGTTATCAATCTTTTATCAGAGGATTATTAGATCTTACCGACAATCTGGTAGATGATCGTGTTGTCGCCCCCAAAAATACTGTTTGTTATGATGAAGCAGACCCCTATCTGGTAGTCGCAGCAGACAAAGGAACAGCGACCTTCTCAGATCTTGCCAATGGAATTGCCAAGGAATACAAATTCTGGCTCGGAGATGCCTTTGCCTCAGGTGGCTCTGCTGGATATGATCATAAAAAAATGGCCATTACTGCTCGTGGTGCTTGGGAATCCATCAAACGGCATTTCCGTGAACTCGACATAAATATTGAAGAACAGGATTTTACCGTTGTGGGGATTGGTGACATGAGCGGGGATGTATTCGGAAACGGATTAACCTACACGCACCATGCCCTTTTAATTGCAGCATTTGATCATCGCCATATATTTATCGATCCCCATCCTAATGGACGCCAATCATTTGAGGAACGCCAGCGTTTATTTCATTTGCCCGCTTCATCATGGGAAGACTTCAATCCTCAATTAATTTCCAAAGGCGGCGGCATCTATAAACGTTCAAGCAAAGCGATTACCATCACTCCGGAAGTAAAAAAAGTCCTGGATATTACTGATGACTCCCTTACCCCTAACGAGCTGATTCGTGCCATCTTAAAAGCACCAGTTGATTTATTATTTAACGGAGGGATTGGTACTTATGTGAAAGCATCAACCGAATCCCATGCCGATGTGGGCGACAAAACCAATGAATTTTGCCGGGTCAATGGGAATGAGTTACGCTGTAAAATTGCAGGTGAAGGCGGTAATCTTGGTTTTACGCAACTGGGGAGGGTTGAATATGCATTAACAGGAGGGTTGATTAATACCGATTCTATTGATAATTCGGCAGGTGTTAATTGCTCAGACCATGAAGTGAATATTAAAATTCTCCTGAATAAGGAAATGAACCAAGGGAAACTCACGGAGAAAAAACGCAATCAATTACTGACAAAAATGACTGAGGAAGTCGCCCAGCTTGTCTTACAAGATAATTACAACCAGGCGCTGGTTTTAGGCTTTTCTGCCATGAACTCCCTGCCCTATAGCGGTTTATACCAGGCTTATATCAAAGAATTGGAAAGCGTAGTCCATTTGGATAGAAGTGTGGAATTCCTTCCTGACGACAAACATCTTCTGGAACGTAAAGCAGCAGGCCAGGGACTCACGCGTCCTGAATTATCCATCATTATGGCTTATACCAAAATGTACATCACCGGGGAATTATTAAAATCTGATCTGCCTGATGATCCCTATTTTGCAACCATACTGCAAACTGGTTTTCCTTCGCTGCTGATAAAAAATTATGCTAAATCAATGCAAAGTCATCGCTTGCGACGAGAGATTATTGCCACCCAATTGAGTAACCAGATTGTTAACAGCATGGGTATTACCTTTATGTACCGCATGCAAATGGAAACGGGACAATCAGTATCAGATATTGCCCGTGCCTATATTATTGCCGCCAAGGCTTACAAAATAGAGGACCTGCACCAGTTAATTGATTCACTTAATTATAAAGTATCGGTACAAACTCAATATGAGCTGCTTCATCATGTAAGGCAATTAATGAATCTGGCAACACGATGGTTTTTACACCATAAACGTCTTGAAGGCGGGATTGCCAATAATATTGCTCATTACAGTCAATCAATTGGCAAGCTCGAAAAATCAATTCCAGATTTAATGGCAGGAGTCACCAAAGAATATCTTGACAAGATTGTCACCCAGTTCATGGGCATTGGATTATCTGAAGAGGCTGCCAAAAAAATTGCCGCAACTCGCGCTATGTATACTGTATTAAATGTGGTGGAAGTAGCGACACAAAATAAATTTGATCTGGCCCGTACTGCTGAAGTTTATTTTAAAGTAGGCAGTAAATTTAGTCTGGTGTGGTTCCGTGATCAAATTGGTAATGATTCTCGTGAAGGTCATTGGAACAGCCTGGCACGATTATCCCTGCGGGATGAACTGGATAACTTGCAACGCCGTTTAACCATTGTCATTTTAATTAAAGATCAAAAAAAACTGGATTCAGATAAATTAATTGACTATTGGTTTTCCAAAAACCGTTTTATTCATCAACGATGGGAAAAATTACTGGAAATGCTCCTTAGCAGTTCGAGTATTGATTACACGATATTCTTTATTGCCCTGAGGGAATTATCAACACTGATTACCGTTGAGTAATTCATAAAAAAACTTCTCAAGTAAGATACTCCATTAATGCCCGTATTAGCGCAGCATAATACGGGTGATACCTCTTTTTACCCCAGAATACGCCAATTGTGTTTTAATACTTCCTGATGGTACTGTGATGATAGATTCAATGGAACACATTAAAGGGAGAACAGCATATGGAAGAAAAGAGAGAACTTGCCAAATTAAAAATTAAAAGAGCTCACCAGTTGGAAAGGAAGCAGGCAGCAAAAGAAAAAATAATTGAAGAATATGGACAGGGAATCACTATTTATTTGCAAATTAGCGAGAAAACACCCGACGATTTGCATGCCCTTACGGAAGCTTACTACAGTCTTGCTACCTTCTATTTTAATCTTAAGGAATATGTTAAAGCAGGAGAATGTTATCTGGAGGGCATCAAAAATCTGCTCCATACAAAATTAAATGATGACAGTTATAGAAAACTAACAGAATTGTATATTAATTTATCCGATGCATGTTATGAGTCGATGAAACAGCATGCAGGAAATGAAGCCATGACAAATGCCATAAAAGCATTTGGTCTGATTCAAAATAAAACTCCCGAGGAGCAGAAAATCGGCGATCCGGTAATTAATTTCAAACAATTCCATGACTTTTATGAAAGAGAACTTTCAACAGATACCTATCTTGAATCATCCAAATTTGCAAACCATGAGTATTTATTGAGTGAAGGACAACTGGTAAGACAACAAGAAGCCCTACTGGAACAATTCGAAACGATATCCCTTAAGGAAATACAACAAATTGATACAAGTATTGAAGGAATGCTAAGTCAATTGTCACTGGCAGCTGAAAAAAATCCTTTTAATCCTGTTTTACTCGATAAAACACCGAGCGATGCGGCTTATCGGAGTATGGCAATGCAACTGTTGTCACGAGCAAAAAACCTGGTTCAAAACCAATTCATCAGGGAAACTATTGAAACCTACAAACAAGTCATTAAAGTTCTTGAAGCCATCAAGGATCCCCAGACAAGTGACGGTCAAATAATGAATCATCTGCAGCAACAAATTGAGTATTTACAAAGAAAACCAAATACTCATCAAGCAAGTTCGCCCTTGAACCAAGTCCCTGTCAGCCAGACTGGAATGGGATTTTTCTCCCAAGCTATGGATAATGACTTTGAAATGAAAGACGATGAATACACACTAAATCTGTGAACATATATCCTGAATGCCGCAGCCTGTACACACGCCACTGCGGCATTCAGGATAATCCTGGCAAAATGTATTCGAGAACCTAACAATTGCTCCAAATTACGTGCTGCAGATTTGTCTACTATGGTTTTCAAAATAGGTTCAGTTAAGGCTATAATCTTATAAACAGAATTGATCCTTTGCGTTATAAGGGAATCGAACCATGCGCCCGTTATTTATAGGGAGAGGAGCTATTCTATGATCAGTCGATATCATCCCATTCCAATCAATTGGTATTTTGATCCCTCGATTTATCAGCTTGAAAAAGAATATATTTTTCAGCACAGTCCTGAATATGTAGGACATCAGCTCATGGTACCGAATCTAAACGATTACTATGTCCTGAAACGCAGTAATGATAAAGAAATGTTAATTCATCATGAGGAGGGAATCAGCGTACTCTCTAATATTTGCCGCCACCGTCAGGCAATCATTTTATCCGATTCAGGAAATGTGAAAAGAATCCGCTGCCCGATTCACAGTTGGTCTTATACTACTCAAGGTGAATTGATTCATGCACCGCAATTTGACCCCAAACCATGCTTTAATTTAAAAAAAGATGTGGTAAGTGAATGGAATGGGCTTCTTTTCAGAGGTAACAATAAAATAGAAGCAAATGTCTTTGATGCCAAGGCAAGTAGCGTGTTTGATTTTTCTGATTATGTATTCACCGAAGCAAAATACCAACACTATTTGTTCAACTGGAAAATATTTATGGAGGTATATCTTGATGATTATCATATACCTTTCTTTCATAATGGATTGAGACGGTTGGTAGATGTGCGCCAACTCGAATGGACCCTCAATGATAAGTACTCCGTTCAATATGTGGGGATCCAATCCGATTTATCAAAATCGGGTTCTGCTTGCTTTAAATTATACCAGGATGCGTTATTGGCGCAAACTAATGGTGATTTACCTCAGTATGGTGCAGTTTGGTTCGCTTATTATCCCAATATTATGATTGAGTGCTTTCCTTTTATGCTAGTCATTAGTATGGTATCGCCTACAGGAATCGATCAATGCATCAATAGCGTGGAGTTTTTTCATCCCAAGGATATTTTGCTATCTAACCCCGACTTATGCGCAGCAGCACAAGCAGCTTATCTGGAAACAGCTTTAGAAGATGAAGAAATATGCATAAAAATCCACCAAGGGAGAAAAGCCCTTTACGAGCAAGGGGAAAATCAGACAGGTCCCTATCAACCCACTATGGAAGCTGCTTTACCTACATTTTACAACTATATTTCTGGAAAAATAAAAGAAAGCCGCTAATCTTCGAAGTCACATGTAAACGCCTCTGTTTCACGCACCAAAGCACTGATTAACTCACTGGCATGCACATTCCTGCATAATGGGGCTGATTGCCCGGCCCACATAGACATAAAATCAATATTATTTTTTTCTTTTGCTTTTTTTCGCATCTTGCCTGTTAAAGCATTCTGAACAGGATAGGGCAAAATACTTGTTTTATTACTCATTCTTTCAATAAATTGATTACGTATGCCTCGTGCCAATTTTCCAGAAAATGCGCGCGTGAGTACGGTGTTATCCTGTTTTTGAGTACGCAAGGTATGTTTGTATACATCAGGAATTCCCGCTTCAAAACAACTGAGAAAAGCCGTTCCCATTTGAACTCCTTCAGCACCTAAAGCACGTGCAGCAATAATCCCCCGGCCATCCATAATTCCACCCGCAGCAATAATGGGTATTTTTATTTGATCCACCAATTGGGGGATCAAACTGAATAAACCCAGCAAGCCGTCTTCCTCTTTACCAATAAAAGTTCCTCTATGGCCTCCTGCTTCGCTGCCTTGGGCAACCAGGGCGTCAATTCCCGATTCTGCAAGCACCCTTGCTTCCGCCTGAGACGTCGCCGTGCCAATCAAAAAGGTGGAGTTATTTTTAAATTGGGAGATCCAACCCCAATCCAATACACCAAATGCATAACTGAAAACAGGTATTTTTTCCTCAATCAGAACATTTACTTGCTCATTAAAAGATGGCGCATAAGGTTCAGAAAGCGGTTCAATGTCCATGTTTAACTCCTGGCAGGAGCGTTCAATATCTTTACATGCTTTGTGAATCTGGGCTGGTGAGGCATTGTATTTTCCAGGAATAAAAAGATTAACGGCAAAAGGCTTGCTGGTTAATTCGCGAATTTTTTTTATGGCCTCCCGAATTTCAGAAGGATTCATATACCCAGCGCCTAATGAGCCTAAACCACCTGCATTAGACACCGCAGCGACTAACTCAGGAGTAGTGGCCCCGCCTGCCATGGGTGCTTGAATAATCGGGTATTTTATCCTTATTTTTGCAGCCAGATTTGATTGCCACATATTCTTATCCTTTCTCAACTTCATTCATCATAAACTCAATGGTCAAGGAAAACCATAGTGTATTTAGGAGCAGATCTGTTATGCTCTTTGGGGTATCTGCGAAAAAAGCGAATCGACAGTTCTGGAAATTAGTCTATGATTTTCTTAATATATTAATTTTTGGAAGGTAAAGTTTACCTCATCACTTTTTTTAATAAAAATCTGCTGCATCAAGTTAGGAGGACGCCATGAAAGCACAAGCAATATCATCTTTTGGTGATTCTTCAGTCTTTAAAACGATTGAACTTCCCAAACCTAAAATTAAACCTGGCTATGTGCTCATCCGAGTTGTAGCAACCAGCGTAAATCCTGTTGACTGTAAAGTTCGCTCTGGCAAATACAGCCATATTTCTCCCCCTTTTCCGGCTATTTTGCACAGTGATGTAGCAGGTATTATCGAAGAAATTGGTGAAAACGTTGCTGATTTTTCAGTAGGTGATGAAGTCTATGGGTGTGCGGGTGGTTTTCTCAATGAAAGCGGCGCACTTGCTGAGTTTATGCTTGCCGATGCTCGATTGATCGCCAAAAAACCTAATGAGTTAAGTATGGTTGAAGCAGCGGCATTACCTCTGGTTTCTATCACTGCATGGGAAGCATTGTTCGATAAGGCACAGATTAAACCAGGACAAAAAGTATTAATACATGCCGGCACAGGCGGTGTTGGTCATATCGCAATTCAATTGGCAAAATGGGCTGGAGCTGAAGTATATACCACTGTTTCTTCTTCCGATAAAGCAGACATTGCGAAATCCCTTGGAGCCAAAGAAGCGATCAATTACCGTATTGAATCAGTCCAGGATTACGTTAATCGCTTTACCAAAGGCTTAGGATTTGATGTAGTATTTGATACTATTGGGGGAGAAAATCTTGATAAATCGTTAGCTGCGGTTGCCCCATACGGAAATGTGGTCAGTATTCAGGCTAATTCAACCCATGATCTTGCGCCATTACACGCCCAATCAGCCAGCTTGCATGCTGTTTTTATGTTATTGCCTTTATTGCGTAATGAACAACGCGAACGACATGGCAAAATTTTAAGCGAAATTGCTAATTTAACAGATGAAGGTTATTTAAAACCCCTTATTGATCCCCATCTCTTCTATTTTGAAAATATTGAAAAAGCTCATTCCTTATGGGAGTCAGGGAAAGCAGTAGGAAAAATTGTGGTGCAAGCTTATTAAAGGGCTGGCTCTTCCACAAGACCTCGGCGGTACCAGGCCTTAGGATGCTTTACTCTTGGAACCATTAAGCCAGAGGGTTCTATCTTTGATAAAGCCAAACTAGAACCTTCTGCCTGGTCTCTTAATAAGTGGGGCTTGATGTAATTTTTTTATGGTTTGGATTTTGTTTTTCGAGCAAATGATCATTGCCCCTAAAGTAAAGTAAGGTGCCTGCGATAACCGCTGTAGGCATGGTCAATAAATTTAAAAGGGGTATAAAACTGATCAAATTGATAGAAAAACCAAATCCCAGTGAGCGCATTTTATTTCCAGCCACTTTTCTCCGCATGTCTTTAAAGCTGACCAAATTATTATCCATCGCAAAATCCTGGTATTGAATGCTAAGTATCCAGGCATTAAAAAGAAACCATAAAAAAGGATAAATTGGTTGCAGCAAAGGTATAAAGAATAAAATACCCATAATCAGGAATCTTGGTAAAAAATAACCAAGAAATTCACCTTGCCGTTTTATACTGCGGATCACCATCTTATGAAACGGTATGGGGGGAATCGTACTTTGAAAAAGTAAATTTTGTGTGCGCTCAGAGAGAAGTCCATTAAAAGGAGCGGCAGCCAGATTAAAAAATACCGTGAACAGGGACAAGAACATCAAGAAATAACTCAGAACAAAAATGATAAACAAGACACTGCTGAGAAAACTTAACCAGGAAGGCAATTTATCCAGGTAGTAATAAGCATAAGGGAGTACAAAATGCTGGACAAGATAGAACAGGCCTACAAACATCATCAAATTAAATGCTAGAGGTAAAAGGATAAATCGCTTTAATCCTGGAGTAAGCAGGTATTTGATGCCTTTTAGTGGATAAAGCATCCCAAGAAAAAAATTCCTCATCTTTGATCCTCAACCTCGTTTCCAAAATAATCAGATAGCTTCAACCTCTTAGCTTAATTCATTATGAACAAGGAATTCTATTGGTATTTATTAAAAATTTTTGCTCAAAATAATGACACACTAAGTTATTGTTATATAATGGAATTCCTTTTTAAACAATAGAGGTTCTTAAATGCCATTTATCAATCAACCCAAGGAAGTTCCTAAATTAATTACTCTGGCAGCACAGGTGCTCTATGAACACAAACCTCACCTTTTTTTTTCTTTCTACAAGAGTAAACAAATCCTTCCTGAAATAGAAAATAAATATGTGAATCCCACAATACAAAAACTGATTGATGAGCGGGAAAAAATTTATTTGTCCAACGTAGAGAAACGAAAACGGAAAATTGCCAATTATACTTCCCGTCTTGATGAAAACGAGTGTTTTAGAAAATGTACCTATTTGGCGCTGATAGCTTTAAGTGCTGGTGTCCATATGAGTATTTATTATATTATGAAAGCAAGTGGTGTTTCCTCATCAACAAGCATTACTTTTCTCGCTACAATGCCTGCTACTATTATGGTTATGGCTTGTTTTAGTCCCTTTGCAACTCATTATTTGTCAAAAGCAATGGCACACTGCGCCGCCCCTCGAGTACGCAATGAGCCTATTGATTTGGAAAAAGAGTTAGCTGACATTGAATCAAATCACCAGCGAGGCTTTTTATCTGTATAAAAAGACGGTCATTGAAGGGATCGCGTGCAGCTTATTTCGGAAATTGAAAAACTTTTGTATTCCTCTTCGGCTCTGCTGCACACTCATATCCTTTCTTATGTAACAATCTTGTTACAATTTCAAAAGCTCTTGATATATCCCTGTTACATTTAATAATTAAACTAAGCCTCAAAGAACACAATCAGAGGGGAATACAAGATGTTTAAAAAAATTTTGGTGAGCACTATATTAGGTGCAGCTGCCTTATTTTCCAACGCAGGTTTTGCTTATTATCATACCCATGATGATTATCCACGGTTCAAATATTTCCGCCACCACCATCATTCAAGATGGAAAAATATTCATCGGTGGATCCCCCCCAGAGATTATATTGTAGTAGAAAATGGAACACCCTACCCACGATATCATCAACATTATTAATCGTTACCTTCATGCACTTTTATCAATTACATGCGTAAAAACTCAAGGGATGTACCTGAACAATCTTCACAAATTTTTTAATCCCGCTTTGCTACCATTTTGAAGCTCCCCGCGAACGGAGAGCTTCAATGTCCATCGCAAATGAATGAGATCAACCTTAAACCCTTTTTGGCCTCATATATATAAAGATAATCTGCTAGAATTTTACCTCTTAACAATCAAAGGTAAATAAACGGCTTATGAAACTGTTTCTGCAATTAGGTGTTTTTTTCTTTGTCATATCACTTCTTGTTTATTCATCTTTGGCTATTTATGTTATAAAAAATGCCGAGACTGATGAGAAAAAACAAGCGGATGTGATTCTGGTTCTTGGTGCAAAAGCTTATCGTGAAAACTCATACAACCCATGTCTCGTCGCCCGGGTGAAACATGCAGTGAATTTATATAAGGCCCATTATGCCCCCAATCTTCTTTTTTCAGGGGGGACCGATATAGAAGATGGAGCAAATGAAGCCCTGACAATGAAAAAAATTGCCCTGTCTTTAGGGGTGCCTGCCAAGGATATCCTTCTTGAATCCGCCTCCACTACTACCTATGAAAACCTGCTTTTTTCTGAAAAAATATTCCAGGCTAAAAAATATAAGCGCATTATTATAGTTACGGAACCTTTCCATGCTCCCAGAGCTCTGTTAGTAGCAAAAAAATTTGGGCTTGAAGCGGTAAGTTCCCCAGCAACAAAAAGTATATGCTGGACGAAACATAAATACCTGTCGCGTTATTTCCTGAAAGAACCACTTGCCATTATGTACTATAAGGTGAGAAATCAATTATGAATAGTAAAGCCAGTTTATATTTTGATATAAAGCAAATTCAGCAGGAAGGTTACCTTGATAAGTAACCTTCCAGATAAATATTTTTATTTGCTTTTAGTACAAGTCTCTGTTCCTATTTGGTTATCTGATTGCAACACCCAGTTGGATTGTAAAGAACCATCTGATTTAACTTCAATCATTTGAATTCCAATTGTGTCCGGCTTTCTGGGATCCCAGAAGGATGCAGCAATAACATTAGTCGCATTAGGATGCATAACCCCTGTGCCATAGAGAACAGGATCTCCAGCACTACTATCCCATTCTAAAGTATATGTATCGCCTGTCTTGGTTATGCTCATAGGATAGGAAGCTGTATTATTTGAAGCATCGGCTCTTTGGCATTGGTAATTCCCCAGAACAGATGAGGTACCACTGGTCGTGCTACTTGTTTCCGTACTTGTGGTGCTCGTATTGGTTGTGGAACTGCTTGGGTTATCCGCATACGCTGATAAAGTTGATAGAGATAATGCAGTAACTAAATAGACATTCTTAATCGCAGTTTTCATAATAAATTCCTTTTCTCATCATCACCTTTTATTAGAGTAAATTCTATTGTTGTGCCGATTTGGTGCAGGTTTCAGTGCCACCCTTATCCTTGTTGCTTTCTGCAAAAACCCCATCCAGAGAGCCATCCGGTTTAATTGTAAAAATCTGGATTGTCGTTACAGTTGGAGATTTGGGTTGCCAAAAAATATAACCAATCGCATTAGGAACATTTTTATTCATTATGCCCTTACCAATGTAATAGGGAAATACGCTTCCAGTAGGAATGCCTGAAATTTTGTAAACATCGCCATTTTTTTTGAAAACTACAGTTTCTGTTCCGTCATTGGGAGTGGTAAAGGGATCATGATAGGAGCATTTATAGGATCCGGAAATATCAGGTGCATCTGCAGAATAAACACCAGGTGATACTGCTAAAACACCTAACATAGTAGCTAGGGATAGCTTATTGATGGCACGCATAAGAACTCCTTTTCTTAATAAACTTAAATGATTTTAAGGCACCGAAGTTACTAATAAATATATGTTACGCAATATGGAAAAGCAAATTTCAAATAGAATAATTTTTATAATATGTCAACCTAAGAGGCGAAATTTAAAAACTGTTGCTCATTTCCCCATATATTCCTTATAAATTTGCATCCGTAAAGCGGGAGCTGAGGCAATACTAATTAGTTGGTATACACCTGCCGGTATCCCCCATATCTGAATTAGCCTCGAGGAAATCAATCAATTTTTTTAATCGTCCCTGATTGGCAGCCAAAGATTCAAAAAAACCCAATTTCACCGGCTTGCCCGAAGCAGCTGCCAATTTTCTTTTTTCTGCTGCATTGCATTTTAGTAATTCCCACCCGCATCGCGCTGAAAAAGTATCTTTGGGGTGCTTATCTGCTGCAAACTGGTCCGTATATTTTTCCATGCAAAATGCATATAGTGCTGCGTGAACAATTTTTGCTTCCCAACCGGGCAATAATCGCTCTTGATTTTTGACTGAGTTGGCAAAATCCAAAATCTGGGAAAGAGAATTATCTCTATTGCTACTAAAATCAACTTTTAATAGGCGAATTGTTTCCTCTATTGCTTCCTCATTATCCTTTTCAAAAAGGGGTTCACACCTGAATTTCGCAATAAAAGAATAAATCCAGCGATTCGTGTCTGTCGCTTTAAGATAATTTCTTCGTCCGGTTGGCAATAAATCAGTAATGTGATGCAAGGCATCAATTTCTCTAATTGACCGCATGTTAATGAATCTATCATAGGTACTGAAAAATTGAGCACATCCGGATACTTGTTGAGTAAGCCAATTAAAAATTGCCAATTCAGAGCGTCGCTCCTCATCTGTTGTAGGGTAACGAAAATGGATCAAGGAAGGGAGTAAAGCGATTTGTTCCACGGTGCAATGTTTATGCATTAAATAAAAAAGGGTTCGTAAAAGAAACATTATATCTTCGATTTTTTCTATTTCCTGTGGCCTGTTCGCAGAAATTTTTTGACTTAATTTGGAAAATGGATAATTTTCGAGTTCATGGTTCTCAGCATAACCCAGCATACGGGCAGCACAAATGATTAAGGGGATAAGTTTGTTGACATTCAATGGATCCCCTTTTACCGACAAGCTGGTATAATAATTTTGTAATTCCTGGTGCACTCCCAAATGATGGAAATCAGCCTCTAATAAACCTGCGCTTGCCAGTGCACATTGAAATTTAAGCCAAGGCTCAACAAAGGGTGTGATGGTCCACAGCTCCCTTTGTTCGCAAGGAATGATACGCAGTACGCCCTTCCAAAATTGATTAATTATCCCTTTTAGAGAACGTACCATTTCCGGAGTAACATCCTCTTCTTCCTCATATCGATCCAACAAATCATCCATTTTTAGTTTCAAGGCACGGGTTTCAAGAGGTGCTTTTAACGATAAACTAGTATTTTTCAATTCATCAATAAGTATCCTAAGCTGGTAGACCTTCATCCTTTCACTCCATGGGCAAATAGTGTTTTAAGTAAAATAAGATTGGTTTTCAATGAATTAAAATCTAACACATGACAGATATTAGTCAACAACTAACACAATTGACTGATATTTTGATTAAGTTGCTAACAAAAATTCCGTCTTGGCCCTGAATTTGCCTCTCTGCACGAGTATATTCAATCAACTGCCTTTATTTCTTTCACTACTGATAACTCATAAAAGAAATTTTCAGGAAGAGTATTTTGAATTGAAATTATGGTTATATAATCGAATTTCTATCTAGTGGACTTGTAAGAAAAAGGATATCGTTGCACATGTTTGATTTTACCGGAAGTTATACAGATCAATACCAACTGACCATGGCCCAGGTTTATTTTTTGAAAGGTCATACAAATACTGCAGTCTTTGATTATTTTTTCAGAAAACTTCCTTTTAACTCTGGATATGCTGTTTTTGCGGGTTTATCAGATTTATTGGACATTTTAGAAAACTATCACTTCAATGATCGCGACCTTCATTTTTTACAGGATAAGGGAATGCATCCAGAGTTTCTCAATTATTTGAAAAACTTCCGCTTTAAGGGAACTGTTTATGCGCACATGGAAGGAGATATAGTGTTCCCTACATCGCCTATTGTGACGATTGAAGCCAATATCATCGAGGCGCAACTTATTGAAACGATTCTTTTAAATTTACTTAATTTTCAAACTCTTATTGCTACCAAAGCCAGCAGGATTAGACATGTTTCCGGCGACTGTAAACTGGTTGATTTTGGGTTGCGCAGAGCCCAGGGTCCGGGGGGTTATTATGCCAGCCGGGCAGCGATTGTTGGTGGCTTTGATGCGACAAGCAACGTCTGCGCAGGACGTGATTATAATATTCCCATTTCGGGAACAATGGCTCATTCATTCATACAAAGTTATGACAGTGAATTGGATGCATTCCGGGATTTTGCTGAAATATGGCCTGATAATTGCACCTTGCTGGTGGATACATACAGTACGTTGGAAAGCGGTGTACCTAATGCAATTTGCATAGGCAAGGAAATGGAGCAACGTGGGCATCGATTACAAGCCATTCGACTGGATAGCGGCGATTTGGCAGAATTGGCAAAAAAATCACGACAAATGCTGAATGATGCAGGTTTGCATTATGTTCAAATAGTGGCCTCCAATCAATTAGACGAGGAAAGAATACAAACTCTGCGCGAGCAAAAAGCACCCATTGATATTTTCGGGGTGGGAACCAATTTGGTTATTGGCGCTCCGGATGCTGCTTTGGATGGAGTTTATAAATTAGCTTTTGCTAACGAAAAACCGCGGCTGAAACTTTCTGAATCCACGACCAAAATTACCTTACCCTATAAAAAACAAGTCTTTCGTTTAGTACAGCAAGAGAGATTTTTAGGCATGGATGTCGTTGGATTAATCGATGAGACCCACTTGGACAGAGTCTACGCGCCTTTTGAAATGGAACAATTAATATCTCATGATCATTACCAGTTTGAGCCCTTACTCCACAAAATGATGGAACATGGCAAACGGTTAATGCCAGCAAAATCATTGCAGGAAATTGCCCAATACAGCAAAGCACGCTTAAGCCAATTACCCGAAGGGTACAAACGACATAATAAGCCGGAAACCTACCAGGTGGGATTAAGCGATCACCTGAAAATAAAACGTAATGAATTAATTAAAAAATATAAAAAATAAATTCTGAGGAAAATGAAACACATCAGGTAACGAGAGCTTGCCCCCCAACAAACCGGATTTCTGATTTAATCGCCGCAGAAATCCGGTCGCCGGGTAATACAATCCCCACTAAATTCAAAGGGTCTACTGATGAAATCGTTTGGGCCATTTGGTCAAGCTCTTCGTTTCGTATGGCGCGTAAGGAATCCACCGCATAAGGTAATGCAAATTGCTCACCTAAAAATCCATCCACAAAACGCCCGCCACGAACTTCACCCCGTAACTCAAGCCGCCTCAAGAAAATCAATAAATCACGCCAACGGGGAATATTTTTCTCCCGCGCCAACAAATCACGAAATAGTACACCATAACGCTTCAAAAGCATCCAACAGGCAGATTCGACTCGCTTTTCATGGTCTGCCTGTGCATGCACATGCAATAAAGACCAACGCCCCGTCCCCAGGGGGAACAATGGCCTGTGTCGATGTCGGCTGCTGTGTTTTCGTTTGGTACGCAGCAAGGTGCGCACATTATCAAAACTATCTGCGGTCACCATACCCGCTGCAACCAGTTCCCATAACCCATTTTCTACTTCTACCTTTAAATTTCCAGTACCACGTACAATATCAGCATAAAATGAAGCACCGTATTTTTGTAAAAATTGGTAAATATTACGCGCCGGATGACTTAAGCAGTCTACCTCTTCGATATTATCAACAAGGGCATGGGGAGGCATCCAATCAGCCTCTTCCCGGACAAAAAAAGTGATCGGTGCATTTCGTCCAGGCGATAATCGCCTTGATTTTTTCGAGTCCTCTTCCGCAACCATGATGGAAGGATGAGGCGACACACGCCCCCATCCGACAAGCCCGCTCATGCACAGTTTATCTAGCATCAACGAATCATAACTATGAACACGAGCAGGAAAGACTTCTGATTCCCAAGCATTTGCAGGAAGCTCAAATCCCTGAAGTTGTTTGATTATTTCCAATAAACCGCTCTCGCCTCGCAGCTGATTACCCGCTGAAACATGTTGCCATTGGAGCAACCATGCCATAAATTGCGCCTGGGTAACTGGTTTTATTTGTTTGCGCAACGATTCTGTGGTGTAACGATGGATACGTGCCAATAAACGACGCTCACACCACTCAATTTCACCCTTATGCTCTGCACGAAAATTCCCCCGTAATAGATAACCACTGGCTTCCAATTTTATTAATGCATGTTCGACATCCACTGAAGAAAATTGCAAACACTCCGTGAGTACTTTCTCCGTAACTGGACCTGTATGTGCAAGCCAGCCACGGAGTGCTTTCAAGATTCCTTCCTCCTGTGAACAGGGCTCTTTCTCAATAGCAACCAGTTCATTTGCGAAATATGCCTGGGGAAAAATGTTGCGAAAAGTCATTAATTTTTCTGCAGGGACATAATAATTTTTTCCTCCAGCCGTAGCTAAAACCGCCCTTCCCTGTTGCTGTAATTCAATAAAATATTTTTGCCACATTGGTAAAGTGGATTGATATTCTGACAGGTGTATTGTTTCTGGAAAAACAATCATGGTCTGTAACACATCATGTAATTCATCAGCTGATCGGACATCGGGCCATGCTTGTTCTTGAACCTCGGTAACTACTTTGGGATCCAGCTTACCTACCTCTTCCAACAATGATTCAGGAAGAACCCGGCGCATTTCAACTGCTCGTGATCGGCGCTCCTCCAAAGGAGCATCATCTAAAAATGCATAAGGATTGGCATTTAGAATCTCATGAGAAAATACGGATGGTACCGGAGTATCTACTGCGACACAGGTAATCTCACGGGACTCAATAGCTTTTATCACTTGCAATAAACCATCGATATCCAAAGCTTCTGTAAGAATATCTTTCATTGTCTCTTCAATCAGCGGGTGTTCGGGCAGCACGACATCCCGCCCACCCAAGTTATCTTGACATGCTGCTGCATCTGGAAAGACAGCGGCCAATAAATCATCTGCCAATATTCGTTGAATGTTGGGTGGAATTTTTTTGCCGCCACGAAAGCGTAATAATGAAAGGGAGCGTGAGGCCACAGCTCGAAACCGCATACCTAATAAAGGCGATTGTAATACAGCCTGGGTGACCACTTCTTTTAAGGTGTTCGTGTGTAAAAACCGAAACACATCCGCCAAAGGAAAACTATGCTGTTCAGCCAAAGAGATATTTAACCCATTATCTGTGGCTGCAGCTTGTAATTCAAAGTTAAAGGAACGGCAAAATTTTTTGCGTAAAGCCAATCCCCAAGCCTTATTGATGCGGGCACCAAAAGGGGCATGCAGGATTAATTGCATCCCCCCACTTTCATCAAAAAAACGTTCAGCAATCACAGTTTTTTGCGTCGGAACCGCCCCCAGGATCTGCCGCCCTAAACGTACATACTCCAGCAATTGTTCTGCAGCCGAATTATCCAGTCCACAATGATTCATTAACCACAAAATCGCAGCTTTAATTTCAGGGTAATGCTTGATGTCGACAATTTGCGGGATTTTTTCGGGCAATAATTCACTTATTTTTTCCCGCATCTGCGAGACATGCAGAGAAAGTTCAATACTGCGTGCGGGAGCTTCACCAAGCCAAAAAGGCACACTGGGCGGAGCTCCATGGGCATCCTCAACAAGTACACGCCCATTTTCAATACGCAGAATTTTCCAGGAGTTGGTGCCTAGTAAGAAAATGTCCCCCCGATTACTCTCTACAGCGAAATCCTCATCCAATGTGCCTACCATTGCATTATCAGGCATCGCAATTACAGTAAACAAACCATTATCAGGTATGGCTCCGCCACTGGTAATCGCAGCAAGACGGCTCCCTCGCCGGGCTTTAATGACATGATTCACCTGATCCCTGTGAAGATAAGCTCCATAACGGCCTCGTGATCCTGAAACCCCTTCTGACAGCATAGTAAGAAGTTCATCAAACCGCTCCCAGGTAAGCTGATGATAAGGATAAGCATTTTTAAAATGGCAAAAGAGTTCATTCTCCTCCCAGTCCTGGGTAGCACATGCGGCGACTATTTGTTGCGCTAAAATGTCCAAAGGTTCCTGGGGGATAATTAATTGATCCAGATCACCTTGGCGGATTGCATGAACAAGGGCAGCGCACTCTAACAATTCATCACGGGTGGTGGCAAAAATACGCCCTTTGGAAATTGCTGCATGCCAGTGCCCTGCCCTACCGATACGCTGCAATGCCGTTGCTATAGCACGGGGAGAGCCAATGTGACAAACCAAATCGATGCTTCCTATATCTATTCCCAATTCAAGTGAAGCGGTAGCCACTAATACGCGCAATTCCCCTTTTTTTAATTGGGTTTCTGCTTCTAACCTAAGTTTCCGCGATAAACTTCCATGATGAGCCAAAACCTTATGTTCACCCAGGCGTTGTTCCAAGTGGTGTGCAACCCGTTCCGCCAGTTTTCGGGTATTAACAAAAACTAAAGTAGAGCGGTTTTCCAAGGCGTAGGCAGCAATTTTTTCATATATTTCATCCCACATTTCATTTGAGGCCACAGCGGTTAATTCACTTTCAGGCACCACAACCTGTAAATCCAACTGACGTGCATGGCCTATATTGACTAATTTCACCTGTGTCTTTTTAGCTCCGGTTAAAAAATGCGCCACGGTTTCCAAAGGTTTTTGGGTAGCCGAAAGACCAATGCGGATAAACGGCTTCGGGGTGAGTACCTCTAAACGCTCAAGTGATAAAGCTAAATGTGCCCCGCGTTTGTTATTTGCCAAAGCATGAATTTCATCAACAATCACTGTTTGAATACCCGCAAGATTGATGCGGCTTTTTTCTGCAGTTAATAAAATATAAAAAGATTCCGGTGTGGTAATTAAAATATGCGGCGGCTGTTTGAGCATTTTTTGGCGCTCACTGGCTGGTGTATCCCCAGTTCTAACCGCCACGCGAATTTCAGGTAAAAGGATACCGCGTTCCCTGGCTAACCCGGTAATTTCCTGAAGGGGTAAAAGTAAATTTTTTTGCACGTCATTACTTAATGCTTTGAGGGGAGAAATGTACAATACCTCGGTCTTATCTTGTAAATTTCCATGAATTGCTTGGCGTACCAAGCCATCCAGACATGCCAAAAAAGCAGCCAAAGTTTTTCCAGAACCAGTTGGTGAGGAAATCAAGGTGTCCTGACCTGCGATGATAAAAGGCCATCCTTGTTCCTGTGGTTCGGTGGGCTCACCTATTTTTTGGATAAACCAATCCTGTACGAGCGGATGTGCCCAGGTAAGACTCTGATATTTGGATGAATTCATGAAATTAATGATAAATGGGCAAATTCATTACATAGTATAGGCGATCCTGATTAAGGTATGCAGATCGCCTCACGTCTTTTTAGGGAGAGTTAACCCTTTTGCGCGGTATTAATAAGTAATTGCTGAATTTCTTTGTTTTTAAAAACAACATGCTGATGCAACCCTGCCGCAATTACTGCAGGCGCTAATTCTTGCATTACCTTAAATGCTTCATTTTTTTGCTTTTCTGATGTGTTGGGATGTTCAAAAACATTGATGTTCGCTAAAAAAGCAGCAATTGTTCCTTTCCTGATAGTTTTGCCATGGATTGAAGTGCTATCCTCTCCATCGGCTAAGATATCTTCCGGACGTACCGAATTATAATTCGCCATATTTTATCCTCTTGTCGACATGATTTATTTGTATTTACATTGAGAAGCCCTGTGTTCCTTCCCCATTGACTTCGGCTTCTTACGATTCGGATTGTTGTTCATGTACTGGTACCCACTTTAGCATTGTTTGTTCATTAATAGAACCAAATGGAATTTGCTACCCAATGAAATTTTATTGGTAAACTTTTGCACTAATGGAATATTTTTTAGAAGCATTCTGATCTTTTTTTGGCAATACCTATTGTTTTGCAATCTAGTTGTGCTAAAGTTGCGCCTAGTTTTCTCATTATTTAAAGAAAGTTATCCTTTTTTAATAACGAAAGTAAGGGGTGAAAAAATGGCTTGGGGAGTAGGACTATTTTTCAAAGATACAAAAACGAGTGTAAAGAAAACACTTTCACCGTCAGTGAAACCTGATTTCTATTATACCGTTGAAAAGTTAGTTAATGGGTTAAATTCTGAAAAAAAAGAGAAACATTCTGCTGAAATCACGGAGGCGTTAGAACAGCTTGAAGCTAAGTTAAATGCAGCCACAGAAAATTTCAATCGAAAATATAAAGAAATAAGAGTTTTCCAATATCGAGGCCTCGTTCAAGAGTTTGCCAACGATTGTCACTACGCCATTTGTAAATATCAAACCACTTTAATGGCAGCTCCTGGTATATGCAACAAATTAAAATCCTATATCAATTCACTTTTTGAATATTTTGCATGTGGGAAGATTTTTGATATAGAGTTCAATAAATTGGGTAAAGATGAAGATTTTAGAAATAAAATTGAAAATGCAAAAAATGATATATTGAATGACTACTATTCAACTGCTTCTGATGAGGATGATGAGTGCAGCTGTCTCTCAGGAATATTCCCCTCTTCCTAACAATAAATGGTTGAAAGCGACCCCGGGAATAGAAGGAGCTTACCCGCGGTCTCACTGTATTAAATCAATCACTTTCAATGAAAAATTTCTATATTCTTATTCATAAGTGTTTAATGCTATAGTATGGAACCATAAAAAAATCAAAAGGAATTGTCTTATGTTCAAACTAATTCAAATAGTTAACAATGCTTCACTCAAACCACTCATTTCCTAGGAGCTTGCAATGAGCCGTATGCTTCTCTTCACATCCGGGTTAATTGTCATATGGATAGTAGGTTATTTCCTGATTGTGGGAAGCCATGTCCTTATTCCTTTTGTTATTGCTGTCTTCATCTGGCATATGCTCAATACTATAAGTAACATCATTCAACGCACGCCCAAATACGGCCCCCTTCTCCCCAATTGGCTCAGTATGATTTTTGCATTTGCTGCAGTTGCTTTATTTATCGTCATTTTAATTAATATCATTACAAATAATGTAAATGACGTAATCGCAGCTTCAAACCGCTATCAGGATAATTTAATAACACTCTCTAACGACATTGATAAACGATTTAATATTCAAGTTCTGGCTCATGTTAATAGCATAATCAAATCCCTGAATTTTCAAACCATTTTTGTTAATGTTTATGGTGTATTTACTACCTTAGCAAGCTCAACTGTACTCATTTTGTTGTATGTTGCTTTTTTATTTGTGGAGCAACATTTTTTCCTCAAAAAAATTGATGCCCTGTTTCCTACCCTCGAAGGGCGTCTACTGATGAACAACATCATTAACCATATTGTAAATAATACCCAAACCTATTTGGGCATAAAGTCCATTTTAAGTATCATTACCGGAGTTTTCAGCTGGATTATTATGAAGTGGGTCGGATTGGATTTTGCGGAATTTTGGGCGCTTCTTATTTTTTTCCTCAATTATATTCCCAACATCGGTGCAATAATCGCCATTGCATTTCCTGCCGCACTTGCCATCGTGCAATTTACTGGATGGATTCCTTTTACCGAGATTACAGTAGGTTTGGGAGCAGTACAATTTATCGTCGGCAATTTGATTGAACCACGCTTTTTAAGCAACTCCTTGAATCTTAGTCCATTAGTAATATTAATTGCCTTAGCAGTTTGGGGGGCTATATGGGGAATCTTGGGCATGTTTCTTTCCGTACCCATTACGGTAATGATGATGATTATTTTTGCTCATTTCGAAAAGACCAGGGCAATTGCAATTCTGCTATCCCGGGACGGAGATGTCTTTAAAACATACGAGTTGTTGCCCATGGAGAATTCACCTACACAAGAATGGGTTCAATATTAATTGAACAAGTGAAGACTCAGGAACAAATCCCGGATTAGTTGAGGCTTTGCTAGTCCGGGAGTTATCTAACAATTTCTTACTTTTTGGTTTCCCAAAAGGCGATGTGGGCGCCGGTGGGATCTTTAATAATTGCAAAAAGCCCCATATCCCCTACGTGGGTAACCTCTTTAATTTCCTCAGCGCCGTTTTGCTTTGCTTTTGCCAAAGTATCGGCCGCATTATCCACTAGAATATAAGCCATCCAGTGCGGGGGAATTTCGTTTTGTTGCTTTGTCGGGATCTGCCATATACCCGCAATGTCTTTATCATCGATTTGCACGATAGTATAGGTCATATCACCAGAATGGATTTCTTTAAATTTCCACCCTAACACCTTACTATAAAATTCTTTCGCTTTTTGTACATCTGCAGTAGCTAATTCATTCCAGCAGAATTGTCCCATAGAATGTTGTGACATGGTAATTTCCTTATCAAATGAGTGGAATTTGAATGATAGCTCATAATTTCAAAAGAAACTATGAGCTGAAAAATTTGGTTGATATTATGCTGCAGGTGCGGCATTTTTAATTGATGTTTGAAGTTCCGTAAGATCTGGAAGGATTTTTTCTCGAAAATCATGGAGATTTTTTTCCACTTTGGGCGCAAAAAATCCAGGCTTATAAGAAGTCTCTTCTTGTTTTTTTCCAATTACATTGTAAAGAGGCACTATAATTTCCTTTTGAATCCAATTTATAACCTGCATCAGAGTATCATTTGAGGAAAAGCGGAGTAAGTGCTCCGTAAAGGTGTCTTTAAGGTCATTAACTAAAGTATCGGCGCCTTCTTTCATTCTATGGTGATAAGCGTTTAATTTTTCTTTTGATGTATCCAGATTATCAAAAGATAAAGCAGCTTGAGTATCTTCAATTTCACTTTTTAATCGAATTATGGCTTCGCGATGGTTTCTGAATATTATCTTTAAACTTTTTAATGTTGCAAGCATTGGATCGTCTTCTTCACTTATTGGTACATCTTGCACAGGATCTTTAAAATAAAGTTTCTTTGCCTCATCTGGAAACAATTCTATAATTCTCTCATCTATTTCTTGTTGAATTTTTTCTACTTTCTGAAGCTTATTATTTATCAGGTCATTTTGTTCTTGGAGATGCAAAGTCAATTTATCAAATTCCTGAATTCTGGAAAAAGGACCTTCTGCACGTTCTAATTGTTCGAATAGAAGCTCCACTTCTTTTATTTTATTTTTATCAAAATTAGGTCCAAAAGATTCAGATAGTGTAGTATAGATTCTGTTATACTCATCAACTTGCTTTTTTATTTTTTCATTTACTTGATAAATTTTTCCTTTGTAAGACAATTTATTGGTATCAACAACTTGGAGTATTGCGAATTTATCTAATCTCTCAATGAACTCTTCTTTTTGAGTTTGAATAGCAACAAAATCCATAACTACTTTTTTCTGTTCTTCTAATTGGCTAAATCGAACTTTTAACTGTTGAAATACTTGTGAATTTATTCCTTTTGATGATATGGATTCAGGAGAAAGTTCTTTATCAAATGAGCGGGTTAATTCCAAATAAAGACGATTATATTCCTCAACTGCCTTAGATGTTGATTCATCCAAACCATAGCTACGTTCTTTATAATTTAATATTTTTCCCTGCAAAGTCAGTTGAGGCTGACTTAAAAAATTTCCTTGGATTTCCAAAAGCTCTTCTTTCATTTGTTTTTGGGCTTCAATGAATGCAAAAATATCTTTTTGTTTTGTTTTTAAAGAAGAAAATTTTTCTGTAGTCGCACGGAATGATTTAGAATCTGTTGGGAACTCTTTATTCAATGCTTCAGATAACTCTTGATATAGTTCATTATATTCTTTGACTAATTGATGAGTCGGATCATTTAAAGCATAGGAAAGACCTTTGTATTTAAATTTTCCTTCTTCTAGAATAATTGGTGCATAACTCTTATTGAGTTGAGATTTTATATCTAAAAGATTTATCTTGTTTTTGGCCTGCTCTTTTTCAATCGCTTCCAGATATTGCACAATTTTGGTTTTACTTTCGTGTAACAATTGCAACTCTTGAGAAAAATCAATATATTCAGCGTAGCTTACTTTTTGTTCCCCATTTCGAAAAACTTCATCAATTTTTGCTTTTGCTAAAACATAATTTTTTACATGCTCTCCAACTTCAGAGTCTGAAGGATATGATTTACCATTATAAATAAAAGAATTATCCCTAACATCCAACGTAGGAAAAGTTTGATAAAATTCGTCTTGCAAAATTTTTAATTCTTTACTTGTCTCTCTCACCTCTCTTATCACATAGGAATCATCAGGAGACTTCGATTGAAAACCATAACTCAGTAAATCTTGTAAACGCACTGGCATTTCTGGTTGATTTAAACCTTTAGCAAAATCATACGCCATGGTGCTTTGCAATCTTTCAAAATGTCGAAAAGAGTCACCTCGAAGCCTAGCAGAATTAGTTTGTTTCAATGCATCATAGAGACGAGCTCTTTTGAGGCAGTACTCTAAATCTTCGCCAATGACACCTTTCATTTCTTGTTGATGGGCAGTTATCTTGCTTTGAATATGCTCCACATATTTTCTTTTCTCTTCTAATCGAGCAATCAAATTACTTCGCTCATTTTTCATTTCCTGCCTGGAAGCTATATCATCATCCCATTTCATAGATGATAAAGGGAGTCTAATTTCATAATCTTCTGGGTTAAATTTAAACAAAGAAACAAGACGGCTTCTTTCATCGGTATTTAATTCTGTCTTTAAAATATCCTGAATTAAATCGCCTCTTTCACTCATCGCCCGAGTTGAAGCCATATAGAGCGTGTAATTTACATTCACTAATCGCTCATGAAGTCCTTTAAGTTCCTCAACTTTTTGCTGGATTACGGCATCCTGTTTTGCTATTTCTATTTTATCTTCAATAAGTTTGCAAACTTGATCAAAATTAAATTTTTTCTTATCAAGGATATAGCATTGGTTAGCCACTTCCGTGAATAACTCTTTTGGTATAAAGGCCATCTGTTGTGATTGTTTTTGATACATTTGATCAACATTCTTTTTTAATAGTTTTATTTCCTGAAGCTGCTGCTGTAACAATTCCAAATCTGCTTTCAATAGACCCTTCAACCCTTCATCAAGGTTCTTTTGCTTTTGTTCAATACCATCAGCACGGAGTAATAATGAGGTAAATAACTCATTAAGGGTTGTTTTATTTTGTTGATAATCTTTGAATGAAGGTTGAGAAGGGAATAAATTATTTTCGATAAGATCAAGTTGGGACGCAATGGGGCTTAATTTTAGAATTGCATCACTTATCAATGTATTGTGTTTTTCAAGCAATTGGATACGCTTGTCCCTGTCTTGCTCTCGGAACGAAAATTTATTTAGCTCCAGCTCCTGATCAATTGCTTGCAGTTGTTCCTGCAAACGTGCAAGAATCTTCGTATATTCCTGCATCCAGAGTTTTGCATCTTCATTGATTTCCACACATTGATAGGATTTTTCCTTGGATACTAATTCCCTTTTTAATGCATCTGCTTTTTCTTTTAGGGCTTGTTCAATTTTAAAATTACCTTGGGGCATATCAGTAATATCTACTGCTTCTTTGACTTTCTTAGCACCTCTTTTGCTTATTTTTTTGGAATTAACTTTTTTTCCAATCGTGTGTTTACTCATTGACATATATGCCTCACTTTCTAATGCCATATATTGATTATAAATTAATCACATTAAGCAAATATTACATGTCATTGTAAATTTTCAGTAAACTGGTATCCCAATGGAAGGGGATTGGAGACTAAATCAATAGAATTTGGGGGGGACTATGTTGATAATAAAGGAATTATTATCAACATAGAAAACAGAAAATAATCCATTAAGTTTAAACTCCTCCATTAATCCGTTACTAGCCGCTCCCCTATTAAACCCCCGGTTAAAAACCGTTTTTCAAGGGATCGGATTTTGGCTCTTGTTGTTGTTCCTCTTGTTTTTTCTTTCTCATTTGTTTAAATAAATTTGTCTTATCTACAACTACTGGTCCCTCTGCACTTTTAGTTTGTGTGGGATTGCTAGCGCGTTCTTGCTCCGTTGCTGTGAAAAAGGTAACCGCTTTATTAATGAGCTCTTTACATTGGATCGGGAACAGATTAAGAAAATTCTGGTTGTTTTCTCGTTTTGCTATCTGGCGGGCATTATTTCCATCTTTATCGACTACCTCAGTTTGGACTGCACGTGCTTTGAGTAATTTCATTATTTCCAGTGCTGCCGGGTCGCTTCGTTGGGCCAGTAAATGTAATGCTGTTTCTCCCTTGGTATTTTGAGCATTGATATCTGCACCTTTTTCAATCAGAAACTTAACCATTTGCAAGCTTGTCTCTTGCTCTTCTTGAGAAGAACTAGATTTTGCATAGAGAATCGCTAAATGTAAAGGGGGATAACCGCCACTCATTTTATTAATATTTTCCGCTAACGCTTTCGCGTTAAGTCTTTGATCCCAGATATCAATTTCGCCTCGTTTAATATCTTCATGTAAAGGCGTATCCTCTGTACTGGAGTGCCATTGGTATTTCTCAGTATTTTTTATCGATTTTAATTGAGCTTCCATGGACGCTATATCTTCTTTTACAATCTGAATTAGCCCCATCATTTCTTTTTGTTTTTTCACAATTGTCTGAGATTCGAGAGGCTGTATAATCTTATGCTCTTTTGTATCTTTAGTCTTATACATGGCCTTAACAATTTTATCTGCCTCGATTGCAGCGTTCCTTGTGATCGGCTCCCATTGACTTACGTTTGCGTTTTTCATTTTGAGCGCTAATATTAGGGCCTTATGCTGTGGTAATAATTGCTGTAATACTAATTGCATTTGAGACATTATTTGCAGTGACTTGAGTTGGGCTGAATCCTGTCTATGCGCTTTTTCAGCTAAGGCTTGATAAATTTTCGCTTCTTTAGAGTCGCCGATTTTTTTACCTGCCAGACTCCCAACAACCCCCCTAAGGGAACCACTTTTTTCATGCATAGACTCTGTTGCTAATGTGAGTGCAGATTTATTGTTCCTGTCTTTAATATAGACATCTGCATATTTACAAACTTCTTTTATTGCTTGTTCTTCCTTTTGATTAACTAAAACGTGTAGAAGAGTATTTCCATTTTTGTCTTTAGCATTGGCTAAGCGCGATTTTTCTTGAAAGGGTGCAGCTTTTATTTCTTTTATCAATGCATCCCTTACTCTTTTTTCAGTTAAATCCAGAGAACCAAGTTTTTTTACCTTGCTTTCAAACGCCACCGCCCTTTCTGCTAACCTTTCTCGTTCTAACCTTTCCTCTTCCTCTGCCAATCTTTTTTCGCCATTATCCTCTGCTGATTCCGCATTGGCATCTACTGTCGAAGTTTGCTCTGCCAATTGTGATGTGCCTACTGCCCCCTTAGATGGAGAAGTTATTAACCCTTCTTTTACGAACCTGGCATATATTTCCTTATCCTCTTCAGGTGAAACTTCTGCGAGAAACAGTGTTCCTTTTTCTGTTGCAAAAGTTTGTTTGTCTATCTTTGCTCCAGAAAGAATCAATAAGCGAACTGCACTAAGATGATCATTCTCCAATGCTAATTGCAGTGGCGTCTTACCGTCGGCATTTCCCTTATTGATCGGGTTACTCACAAAAAAATCCCTTGGATTACTCATAAATTGGCTAAAGAAGCTTTTTTCCTGATTGGTTAATTCTCTAATTCGTTGAATATCTCCACTCTTGGCAGCCAGGTGAAAAATATTATTTCCAGCACGATCCTGTTTACTTAAATCAAATTGAGCCCCTTCTTCCTTTAACCTTTGAATAATGACTTCAAAATTGTTTCTTTTCTCTTTTTTATTAGGTTCTTCAGCCTCAGAGTATTTTTTATAGGCCATGAACAACAGATTATTAAATTGATCTGCAGCCTTGGAGTGAGCCTTCCTCTCTCTTAAATCATCTATTAATAAATTCACAAGCACTGTTTTTCCCTGGAAAACAGCCGAATCCAAGGGTGTATGCCCGGAAGCGTTAGGAAGATTCCACTCCAGATTTTTAGTTTTTAAGTCCTTGAGTAGTAGGTCAACTGTCTCAAGATTCCCTTTTGAAACAGCTAAATGCAGTGGAGTATTGCCTTTATTATTTCTAAAATTACTGTCTTTATTCCCCAGGTCAGCCAACAACAAGCCAACCATTTGGGGATTTTCGCTTATCGCAGCAAAATGAAGCGGGGTATTACCGTCTTTATTTTTAGAGTGCCATGCCTCATTTCTGCTTAATAATAAGCGTGCAGCCTCAACTTCCCCTTTATGAGCGGCAAAATGTAAGGCATTATTTCCATTAGAATTAGCGGCATCCAAATGAATACAGTGTTCCCGGATCAATCTAATTTGCTCTAAATTGCCGGTTTGGACACTTGTTTGAAGATGCAGAAGAAATTGCTTGTTTTCTACTTTCCCAAGATCAATACCTTCTACTTGCTTTCCGTGCTCTTTAAGAAGTAGATCTCTTAATGTCCTTTCTTTGTGACTTTCTAATGAGTCTATTTTTTCCTGAATTTCAGCAATCTGCTTATCAAGATTTTCTACAGTGGCTTTTTTTGTTTCTGCCTCAAGCAAGAGTGCATTTTTTTGCTCTGTAAGCTCTGCTATGTGCCTATTCACAGTAACATAGGAAGATTCATCTAAATCATAAAGCTTGGAAGCAAACTCGAAAAGTGAGTTTGACGGATCTTTTGCCACCAATTTTCGCATTTCGCTGTAAGCACTTTTAAGGGAACCAAAATCTGTGACCGGTGTTTCACTGGCAGCAATCCTCTCTCCTGTACTTTTTATTGTTTGCAAGCTAGAACTTAATTCTTTTAAGTTTTTATTCTCACCGACCAGAGTGGCTCGTTCAACTTGCCTTGCTTTTAATCTATCAGCAAAAATGAAGCTGATAATGGGTAAACCATACCAAAAGATAGAAGTACTCAGACTATCTATCCTTTCCTTATTAGCCTTGATATCTGACTGGATATCCTTCTCTTTAGTGTCTATTTCCTTACTTTGTTTTTTAAGAGATGATTTCAAATCTTTCCAGTTTGCACCCTGCTCTTTGTGTAAACTCTCTATCTGTTCAGCAAGAGCTTCGGCATTTTTTTCTTTTTCTTGTTGTTCGCTTTTTGCAGTTTCACCTTCCAGAACTAAACTTTTCTTAGTTTCTCCAGCGTTCTTGATGCTTGAATTGACTTCCTGACGCAAACTCTTTAGCTGCTCTCCTAAAGTCACTAAAGTATTTTGCATCTGGAATTGTTCAGAGAGCTTATGCAATTTATTTGAAAGTCTTGCTATTGTTTGCCTTTTTTCTTCTAAATCCTCCTGCGAGGGGTCAAAAGCGCGTAATTCTTCTTCAAATTGACCCGCAACCTCTTTAAAAGTTGCACTGACATGCTTTAGGCCGGCAAATATTTTTAAAGCCTCGTCTAAAGCATCCGTATTAACCAGCAAATTATTTTCTTTTAAAAAATTAAGCCTTTCATCGTTTTGTGCTTTTATAATTTCTAATTGGGCTAAAGCGCTTTCCTGATCGGAATAAAATTCTCTATATTTTCTTTCAATTTCCTCATATTGTTTATTTAATCCCTTATTCTCTTCCTCTGCCTGCGAACTCAGGAGTGCAACTCGTTGGGAAAATTCTACAATGCGGCGATTGATCTCTTGATATCTGGACTGACTTAATTGCACTGCCTCTGAGCTCTTATTTACCAAGGTTTCGCCTAATTTTTCAAAATTACTTAAATCCTCTCCAGAATATATCTTTTCTGCTTCGTTAAAATATTGGAGGTGGACTTGCTCCTTTTGTTTTTCTGCTGATAAAAATTTTTCAATTTTTTCTAACTCTTCTTCAAGTTCCTGCACTTCTTTACCGTATTTTTTAAGAGTCTTTAAATTGCTTGCGATATCCGCCGGTATTTTTATGTTTCTTATTTCCTTTTCAATTACGCTAATATTAATATTGTTACCCTCAACATGCCCCTGGGCTTCCTCCCCGATTTGCATTGAAACGATGGGACGAGCTAATTTTTCAAGGGCGAGCAGGTGGGTTTCCGAATTGGATTTTTTCAATTCCTTAATCAAAATGAGATAATTTTGCCGTAGAACAGGAGTCTTTTCTAAATCTGAAGGTGAGACTTTTTTTAATTTTTCAATCATTAAATCAATGTAGTCGCCTTCTAAAGATTTGTTTTTTGCCAGCAAAGCCCGAGTAATGAGAACACACGCACTCAGACTCATATTTTTCAAAAGCGTTGATTTGAACTCCGGGGTTTCCTTTAGGTCTATTTGTTGGGACAAATTTTCCCTCATCCGTTGCAGTTGCTTAGTATAAACTGGACTATTATCAACATTCGATTGATAACTTTCCAGGAGGGTTTTTAATTTTTTGCAATCTTCTCTGGAGGGATTGGCAAAGATTAAATAGCTATTCAACAGCTCACCCATGAGCTTTACAACTGCATTGTTTTTATCATCCCCAATTATTCCATTTAGATAAGAGAGGAGGAATTGAATTTCCTCACCTGGTGTTTTAAGTTTAGAGGAGTCCGCAATAACGGCATTAAACTCTTCTCGATTAGAATTATTTAAGACACTTTGAAGTCGTTGTTCTACTAATTTGCTAAACATAAAAATACTCTCTAAAATTGACCCATTCCGGACAATTATTGAACTTGACATACACTAATTATACTCTTTGTTTATTAAGAAAACATTATTAGGAAATTTATGCTGATTTGAGAGATAGCGCCGGAAATTACTAGTCACCTGATGCAAGGTAATGATGCGCAGGTTTATAGGGAATGCTTCTTTATTATAAATTAATTAGATTAAGGACTTATTAATTCCCTGGAATCTAACCCGCGATTGAGGCGAAGTGCTTAAGGACAAATTGGATGATGAGTAACACGATAATAAAACAGAGGGGGATGAAGAGTGATAAATTCCCTCTATTAATTGGTTTCGCCCCACTGTTCACATTGATGTTCATACTGTCTGAATTGGTTGAGTCATAAAAAGTATCTTTATCGACGATGATTGCTTGCGGAGGTAGTTGTTCTGATTCAGTTTTGATGCGCGTATTTTTTTTCACTGCCGTACCTATAGCCAGAAACTCAATCAATCCATTACCTAATTGGTACACATAAGTTTTGACCCCTACTACATCATCCGCACCGATAGATTGCGCTTCCTCATTGATAATAGCTAGTGCATTCTCGCGAGCATGATAAATCATGCGGGTCAACTCATTGATTTCTCCACGGACAAAAGCTTTGATGGCTGAGGTAATCCCTCCCACCAAACCTAAAGAATACACCGAAGTACCTAAAAGGAGCTTCATGGGCGCATAACCTAGACGTGCCATATTCCACATTTCAATGTTGGTCATGTCACTGGAAATTACATCATGATCACCAACCGGAACCAGTTGCGGATTATGAGAAGCTGTTCCTATCATTAACATTTCATTGACCCCGCCAAAAGGCAGAACGGTAGTCTTAATGCCAAGTACTGCATTTGCATTGTATTGGCGTGCATGAGCTGTAATTCGATTTAATGCCAAATGACGGGTTTTATTAAAAATATCAGAATACTCCTTGATTTCACCACGCCCTAAGGTTTTAAAACTACCGAGTAAGCCCCTGCCTAAACCCATTGAATAGGCCACATTGCCAAAGGCAAAACAAATCGGTTTATAGCCCGCATCCAGTTGTGCATATAACTCCTGTCCATCTGCTGAGGTTGAAAATTTGTTTTTATCTGCCCCACCGTCCGCATAAATTATGGAACCTATGGATAAAAACTCCACATTGGAACCATGCACAATAAGTTGGCTGGTAACCCCAGTAATTCCTGTCGCATTTTTATCGGCAGCTTCTGTTAACATGCGTTTGTATGCAGTTTCCCTACCTTCTTCTATAAGTGAAGTAATCTGGGTAAGTTCCCCGCCCAAAATCGCTTTAAAACCGGAGCCTACACTTCCAATAATTCCTAGAGAATGGACGCTGTTGCCAACAACGATGCAGCCCGGGGAATAATTTTTAAGCTGCAAACAATAAATTTCATTTCCAGATAATCCCGTGGTCACAGCCATAATTTATTCCTTCAGAATGAATACTTTGATACATACAGTTTAGTTGGTATTTTTAAATACAGAAAAATCTCAAGAACAAAATGGTTTCTCCTGTTAGTTGAGATTGTTGTAAGCTGACTTGAATTTAATTACATGCGAGAGGGGTTCTTTCGGGATTTTCCTGAGGTAACAGGCGATAAATATCTTGAGATATATTCTCCAGCGGATGCTGCTGTTTTTGATAGGTATCATATAACCGATAACCCATATAGATGAAAGTTACACCGAGAGCAACTGGCCAGGAGGCCGCGGCTGCGGTAATAATAAAAGCAATTCCCCCCACATTAAACGCTAGATTTTTCCAAAATTCTTCATAATTTTTGCCGCATTCCCCATTGAGCTTTTCCAGGAGTTGGCGATGATGGTCATCATCCAATGTCTTGCCATTTGTTAATTCGCGTCGGACTGCAATTGCTGATTTTTGGTATTTTTTATATTCTTCCGCAGAATTATACAAGGCATTACCTATTAAACTTAGCAATGCAAGCCCAGCTAGGGCCAATGGGCCTGTGCATAACAAACTGATTGCAAAACTGGTAGCAATAAGATTGGCGGCAAGAATATTGATTGCAAAATAGGTGCATTGAGCCTCCCATTCGTCTTGTAACACATCAATCTGACGCTGAATGATACTGCGCTCAAAGGGTGTTGAATTGTGTAATTGCCCCTGCAACTCCTGCAATCGCTCCTGATATTGACTCGCTTCAAAAAGCCATTGGGCTAAAAACAAGAGAGTATCGAAGGTTAGAAAGGCAATCGTAATTACTGAAGCAGCTGCCTGGCTAATATGAAAAAACTGATTGTAGGTGGTAAGTAAACCGACTACAGCCCACACCAAATCACTTGCCATGGTGAATCCACGTTTTTCCATTTCCTGTTTCAACACTTTTTTTGTTGATAACTCCTCACATGTTGCGGACTCAATAATGTGTTTCATCAAAAGAATTAAATGAATAAGAAATCGAAGTGAAAAGAGTAAAATTCCCAAGTCCGTGATGGCTTCACGCGACTTGTCTAAGAAATTAATTCCCTCGACAAAACTGTATTGATTACCAACTGCTTTATTAAAATCCTGGATTACTTTAGAAAAAGAGCTCTTTTGAAGATAAAAAATCGTGTAATTTGCAAAACCACGGCTATAACAAAACTGCGAGCGAACTGTATTAATTCTGCCCACGTAGTGACGTAGCCTCGATATACTGGTGAATGAAGAAAAAAAATCTTCAAAGCGTGTGTGCCCTATCTCCCTCATAAAATCTGGAAAATGATGAGTGGGAATTTGGTTTTTATGGAATGAATTGTGTTGATAATAAGCTTCTATTTCCTTGCGAAACTGTTTAAATTGTTGCAAATCAGAGCCAACATAATCCATTTCATAATAGGAAATTAACACATTGCACAAATAATATAGATACTCCATAACGAGATGCTCTTCACCCAAATGATTTTTATTGGACAGAAGTACTTGATATAGAGACGAAAATTCATATTTTAATCGATCCAAAACAAAATCTTCTTCTTTAAAAGAAAATGCAATTTTTTTAGATGAATTATTAAAAAAAGTATGTTTTATGAGACTTATTTTTGTTTTTCCCATAAAAAACTCATTCGGATGAATTGAGGTGAATGATTCAATTGTACTATGAGTTACCAAAAACAAATTAAAACAATAGTGTTAAGTTTCAGCAAAAAAAGAGTTAAAAAAGAAAAAAGCCGGATAAGTGAAAAAACAAAAGATTTATTTAAGAACAAGAGAACCTCTTTTTTTTCTAAAAACTAATTGATAAACTCATTGCCCAAATATCCCTAAGTTCGAGATATAAAGTTGATTTTTGACGCAAACAATTCCTCTGATTTCAATGAAAAAAGCTCATCAGAAATAGAGAAAGTAGTAATTATCATTCCGACACATAACGAAGCGTCAGTGATTCAATCCACTATCGAACAAGTATTTACGTCAGTAGAATCAGTAAAGGGGTATGATGTTCATATTTTAATTTTTGATAGCGCCTCGACAGATAATACTCAACAGATCGTTACTTCCTTACAAAGCAACCATCCAAAATTGCATTTACGTAATGAATCCATAAAATCTGGCCTTGGTTCTGCTTATTTGCAAGCCATGAATTATGCTTTAACTTCCCTGAACGCAGATATTATTTTTGAGTTTGATGCCGATCTTTCCCATCAACCCAAATACATTCCCCCTATTTTGGAAATGCTGCAAACTTGCGATTGTGTTTTGGGAAGCCGATATATTTCTGGGGGCAGCATTCCCAAAGACTGGGAATTACATCGCAAATTATTCTCCATTCTGGGCAATTATATTGCCCGGGCAGTTCTTACTCCCAGGTATAAGGATTTTACCAGCGGTTTTCGTGCTACACGCCGGCAACAACTTTTAAAAATTTTACCCCACAGGTTTCTTACGAATCATTATGCATACAAAATGCAATTATTGTGGCTTCTGCATAAAAATAAAGCCAGGATTCGTGAGTTCCCCATTGATTTTATTGACCGGAACGAAGGGTACAGCAAGTTACCCAAAAACAGTATAGTCGATTCCTTACGCGTGGTGTTCACTTTGCGTTACCATGCCATAAAACGCTATTTAAAGATGTGCCTTGTGGGTTCATTGGGTATAGCGGTACAATTTATTGTTTATAACGTCCTGCGCGGATATGTACAGATTTCACCTTTTGATGCTTCTCAAATTGCAGTTTGTGCAGCAATCATAAATAACTTCATTTTGAATAGTAAAATTACCTTCGGTGACAAAAATAAAATCCCACGGTTATCGAAAATAAAACGCCTCGTTATTTTCACTATTTATTCGTTATTCATTATTAATCTGCAAAGTTATTGGCTAAAGTTTGGGGTTCTTTGTTTTGGGGGAGGCCCATTGCGGGAAAATGTGATTATGAGTATCGGGATAGGCTTGATATCTCTTTTAAATTATTATACCTATTCACGCCACATCTGGTCAGAAAAACTTCTTCCAAGCAATTAAAGGCAACCTTTTCATGATAAGAAAGCGCCAGAAAATCAGTTCACCTGCTATTCAAAGTGAAGGATATCTCTCAGATTCCCTTCCCAAAAATGCAATTACAGGGGGCTTCTTAAGCGTAAAAAAGATTTACCCCTACCTTATTTTATATTTTGTTTTTTTATTATTATTGGCACCTGTAAATATATTATCCCTTGATACGTACTACTATTGGGATTGGAGTCGTCACCTCGCATTATCCTACTATGACGGCTCGCCCATGATTGCCTATCTTATCAGGGGATCCACTTTATTATTTGGTGAGAATCTCTTTGCTTTGTGCTTTGTCGGGATTTCTACAACGGCGGCTACCAGCTTCATTATTTATAAAAGTGCCCGATTTTTCATGTCCCGCGAAGGAAGCTGCATAGCGATGTTGACCTGGCTGTTTTTTCCTTTGGTCACCCTGGATATCCTGAAACAAACCACCTACGATACCCCGCTTACATTATTTTGGGCATTAACCCTTTATTACACGATAAAATTTATCCACACACATAAAACAGGCAACCTCTATCTTATAGGAATCAGTGCCGGATTGATGATGTTATCCAAATACACGGGTATCGTTTTAATCCTTTCCTTACTCATTTTTTTAATCACCAGCACTTATCGTTCACTTTTTAAAACGAAACATTTCTACAGTGCAATTTTATTGGCAATTGTTATTTTTAGCCCCGTGATTGTGTGGAATTATCAGAATCACTGGCAATCTTTCATTTACCAGTTAACCACACATAAGCTCAGTTCTGCAGTAAATCCTTTTTTCAATGCAATTAAGACTTTTTTTAATTCATTCATTCCCTCCTTGAACATTATGCTTCTTCCTCCTTTTCTGGTACGCAATAACGTTAAGAATGAGAAAACAGCATTAATTGTGAGATTATGCCGAATTGTTTGCTTTACATTTCTTGGCTTTTACTTGTATACGGCAAGCAAAGCTGAAATCCGGGATTTATGGCTTACACCCTATTTAATTAGCAGCACCCTTCTCTGGGGATATTTTGTCACCACCTCAATTTATCGAAAAATTGCCATGGCTTTAATTGCTTGCTATGGGTTAATCAGCCTTTTCGTTTTAATCGACAACACGTCCAAATTTAGCTTTATCAACTCAAAAAAACTTGTTTTTTATCATTTAATCCAAAAATTTAATTCAGAGTACCCGCAAATACCGCAAACCGTTTTTACTTCAGGCTGGTTTGAAGCGCGCATGCTTTTTTTCCTTCACAATAAACCTTCTATTTATACTTTAGGTTGTGGTACGGCGCAAAATCAATATGATTTATGGGGTGTCGACATTAAAAATCAGATCGCGAATAAAACCTTAAAAGAAGCATTCTACATTGGCCGATATGACCGTTTGGCCTGTTTGCAAGAGCATTTTGATCAATGTCAAAAAATCCCTAGCTCCACGTACCCTTTCCGACACAAGGAATATGCGCTTCATGTCTACCAATGTAGAAATTTCCAAAATAAATAACGTCGTTTTAACAAACGTCTTGCGGCAGTGACACATGATAATTAATCGTGTTTACAGTTGCTCTATCTTCTTTTAATGTATTCCTTGAAAATATGATACCATCCCCATTGTTGAACTTGATAAGGACTATCAATGCTTAAATTACTCTTTCTTTTTATTGCTTTGTTTTCATCAGTGTGTTTTGCCGATGAAAAAGAAATTGCAATCACCATGGACGATTTACCTCTGGTTGCCTCAAGAATGAATACCCCTGGAAATCGCCAACGTTCTACTGAGCGTTTTACGCAAATTGTGCAGACTTTTCAAAAATATAAAGTGCCAGTCATAGGTTTTGTAATAGCGGGCGCTATTGAAAAAGGACAGTGGGATTTCCTTGAACAATTTCGCCAGGCAGGATTTATGTTGGGTAACCATACTTATTCCCATTATGATTTAAATCAAACCAGTGCCAAAAAATACATAGCCGATGTGGAGCGTGCCGATAAAATTCTCACTCCGATAATGACTAACCCAAAATATTTCCGTTACCCTTATCTGGCAGAAGGCAATAAAGAAAAAAAGCAAGAAGTATATGATTACCTTAAAGAACATAATTACACTATTGCGCCCGTAACCATTGACAGTAAAGATTTCGATTTCAATGAAATGCTTTATAAAGTTCCCTATCGTTCCCGAGCAAATTATGTTCAAAAAATAAAACCCCGTTATCTGGCTTATATATGGAAACAAACATTAAAAGCTGAGAAAAGTGGCAAAGGAAAGAAACAAATATTACTCATCCATGCGAACCTTCTTAATAGCTATGTATTAGGTGATATTTTGGAAATGTATCAAAAGAATGGATATAAATTTATCAGTTTAACAGAGGCCTTGAATAACCCGGCGCCAACCATCAATTTTTCGCCATCCCCAACCAAGGATAGTTCAAACAATGATTTAGAAGAGGAGCTTCTCAATTTACCCAAGACAAAACAAAATTACGTAACACCTGAATAAGTTTCTTTATAAATTGGAGAACATAGATCCTGGGGCTTTTGAACAAAGTGATGCAGCTCTTGCGCGAGTTCCAGGGTAAGTTTTTATTAAGTGTGATTTTTAAAATCGGGAGATTATATGTTAATACTTGCTATTGTTTTATTTCTTGTTGCAGCAGTTTTTGGTTTCTTTCTTTTAACAGCGATACTCCAAGACAGACCCGTGAAAGACGTCGTAAAAAAATTTCATGGTATTTTTGCTGCATTGGGATTGATAATTTTAATTGTTTACATGCTTGCTTTTATGACTGGGAAAGCTACCCCCCTCATCATCGGTTTAATTCTTTTAATTATTGCCGCATTTGGCGGTTTAACTTTGTTTTCACTTTTAAAGAAAGGAAAGCCGGTTCCCAAACTGGTAGTGATAGTTCATCCAATAATTGCCATCGCGGGATTAATTGCTGTAATAAGCTATGTATTACCCTGATTACTCCGGTTCAAATTTATTTTTCAAACGTTCACGAAGCGCCTGCACAATCACCTGCGGGGCTTTATCCGGTGATCCTGAATTGAAAGGAGGTTCAGGATCATACTCCAAACCCAGTTGCAGACTTTGTGCTACCGTTTCATCGGTAAGTTTTCCAGCAAGATAGAAGGCCATATCAATACCTGCTGAAACTCCGGCTGCAGTAATGATTTTTCCATCCTCTACAAATCGCTTTTGAGTAGGAATGGCTCCCCATTGTTCCAGGCGATTCATTACAGCCCAATGAGTCGTAGCCTTGACTCCTGATAAAACCCCTGCAGCCCCCAGTATCAAACTTCCCGTACAGACTGAGGTTGTCCATAAGGAGCCTTCATGAATTTTTTTGATCCAAGTGAGGATTTCGGGAAATTCACGCAGCGCGGTTGCATTACCAGCACCAGGAATCAATAAAACATCCGTATGCGAAATATCGGCTAATGAATGCTCGGCCATCAGCGTAAGTCCAGTACAACAACGTACTGGACCTTTTTTTAAGGACACCCTCTGCACTATGACCTCTGGCAACCGGCTAAGTACCTCATAGGGCCCAATTGCATCCAGGGCTGTCATTCCTTCATAAAATAAAAAGGAAATACGGCGTATTGGAAATTCCACTCCCTACCCCTTTTTAACGAATTGAGATTTCAATTTCATGGCACCAATTCCTTCGATTTTACAATCAATGTCATGATCGCCTTCGACCAAACGAATATTTTTTACTTTAGTGCCCACTTTTACTACCTGTGAGGATCCTTTTATTTTTAGATCTTTAATTACTGTTACCGTATCCCCATCCTCAAGTACCTGACCGTGAGCATCTTTGACAATGCGGTGCTCCTGCTGTATTTGCTCTTCCGCCAGGTCCTTTGACCACTCATAGGAACATTCCGGACAAATGAATTGATTCCCATCTTCGTAAGTGTATTCTGAATTGCATTGGGGGCATTGAGGTAGTGAGCTCATATTTTTTCCTTGCAAAAGATACCATTATATCAAAAACTCAACTCGTCTCCTATCGCAGTGATAAGCAAATGACGTTCTTGAGGTTGATAACGATGCTCGTAAAGATAAATTCCCTGCCATGTACCTAAAGCCAATTTACCATTATGTATGGGAATGCTCAGGCTGCTTTGAGTTAACACCGTGCGAATGTGTGCCGGCATATCATCCGTGCCCTCCATTATGTGCTTGAAAAGAGGATCACCATCTGGAACCAGTCGAACCAAAAAACTTTCAAGATCAATGCGAACCTGAGGATCATAATTTTCACAAAGCAGCAAAGAGGCACTGGTATGTTTGAGAAATAAATGGCATAAACCTTGTTTCATTGTAGTATTGCACAGAAGCGTCTTTACTTTTTCAGTAATATCCTGAGTACCACGACCTGGAGTATTGAAAGCTAAAGAAAATTGTTCGATTTTCATTACAGTGAGGAGTCATTATGGGCTTTACTTACTATGGCAGAATTTAGGCCCTGATTCAAAACAAATCGTCAGGATCTACCCCAGTATCAATCACTAGAAGTGTTTTATGCCTGGATTTATCCCCGCGTTTTAATATCACTTGCCTTACAGGTACTTTAAAAAGCTGTGCGATATACTGCAAGAGCGCTTTATTAGCGCGGCCTTCGATGGGCGGTGTATTTAAGCGGATTTTAAGCTCCCCCTCATGAATGCCGATAATTTCTGTTTTCTTGGCACCCGGCTGGACATAGAGATGGAGGGTCACATCCTTCACATCACGTTGATACCACACAATGCACCGATTCCTTTGTATTTATATTGAGAGGCACAGCCCTCTCTTGTGAATGAATAGGGTAACCCAACTCGATGCCTTTAAAAAGCACGTCATTCTAAAAGGAAAAATCACTCTGAAACAGGGTAAGATACCCTAATGAAACTTCCTCTCGGAATGACGAAACCACCCGGTTGTTACTAACTGCTTAAACTAAAGTAGGAGGCTACTCTTCCCATAGTTTCAAGGGCGCTATTATAAGTTCTGTTAAGTAAGCCCTCTTCTTTCTGAATTTTATCCTCATCAAGCTCATCCATTTGTGCTTCTGCTTTTTGCATTTCCTGAGCATGATTAAAAAACGATTCGCTATGAGCCGCGATACTCACTCCACTTTTGCCAATTTGCGATTGAAACCATATTTTTGCTCTAGGAGCAGGACTCTCTCTGGTAATGAGACGCACTGGAAGTTTGCCATCACTCAACTTCTGGGCCAGATTATCACCCGCTTTTTCCAGTTTCTCCAGGATTGTGGGATCATCTTGTGCGATTGCATAGCGAATTGAGGCATCACGAATGATATGAAACATTCTGGTGTAATTCTCCAGCTTCGCTTGTTTCGCATTATCCATATTTTTCTTGGCAGTGACGTAAGTTAATTTATCTCCATCAAAAACAATACGCGGATCGTTTGCAAAAATTTCCAAAATCTCGGGTCGTCCTGTTGATAAAATAGCTCCCATCGTTGTTTGAGTAGCCTCAGGACTTGGATTTTCAAAACTGAGATTAGGTTGTTTGGCAATAAACTTAATCAATTCAAGTGGGGGTACAACTGCAAGGACTAACCGGATAAGAAGTGTCCGTCCATTGGTATTTACTGCATTCACCAATTCAGGGTATTCCTTAATCAGGTTCTCTACTTTCCCATAATTTTTTTCAGCCACAGCTTGCCATAATGCTTCTTCTTGAGGTGACATAATTTTCTCCCTAGTATAAAAAATAGGACATATTATACCAAAAAAAAGGCATCTTGTGGTATAGAAAATCAATTGTTGTACAAAACGTATTACATCCCAACATTATTTTGGGGATTATTTTTGAATGGAACTATAGAAGAAAGGTCTTCTTTTATCTGATCCAATGGCTCATAATCAATCCCTAAATCACAAGCATCACAAATCTTTTGAATATGCGATGGGTTAGCCTTATCAAATCCTATCGATTGTGCATCCTTGACCAGACTTTCGACTACTTTTATTTTTGCTGAAACTTGTGGGCCAAACTCTTCCTGCACTTCATTTAAAATACTGGATAATTGTTTTAATACGGACTCATAATTACGTTGTTTTTCCGCATCAAAATTAATAAATTCGGTTCGATCTCTTAAAGAGTTCATAAAAAAACGATATTTGGGCGTATTTTTTGCAGTTTCTTCAGCAGCGTTTGCCTGAGATTCCCTGGGGGGCAATGCCTGGTCAGGAATACCTAAGCTCGTCTCAATTTTTTGCTCTTCAGGTAAAGGCTCGGGTTGAGGCTGTTTCCCATTAGCAATTAAAGATTGAGGGCTCTCCGTGCCCATCTGCTCAACCACTGGGGTGTGGGCTTCCACTACCACTGTCTGCTCTTTTGATAAAGAAACGTCTTTAAGTAGGTTTGCATTTGCAACGGCAGGTTGGGAAATTTCCTTATGTGTCTCGGTCACAACAGATGCTTGAGAGTCCGCCTCAACGTGTTGCTTTTCAGGCAGAGGAGCCTCTTGCAGTTTTTCCCCCTTAGGAATGACGGGTGGGTGTGGTTCCATGTTTGCCTGCACAACCACATCTTTCGGGGATTCCAACTCTATTTTTTGCTCCTCGTGCAAATGCAGGGGAGGATTTGGAAAGGAGGCGGCACTTTCTTTCTCCCGAGATTCGTTTTTCAAAGAGGGAGAGCCTGAATCTAACGTCGCCTGTTTGATTTCATCTTTTGCTGGTGCAGCCATTTGTTTCATTAAATTTATATTGAGTTCCAAACGTTGTTTTTCTTTTTTTGGCAATATCGGTGTAACAATACCTGCAATACGTTCTAGCTCTTTATTGCATTGCCCTAATAAAAGTTGGATTCCCTCATAGTTTTCAGCCTTTTTAAATTTCTCTCTATAGGTTTCCAATTGAGCAATACCGTGATCCAATTGTTTAATTTGCTCATTACCCAATTCATCAACAGGACATTTGTTTAATTCATCGATAATTGAATTTAAACTTATATCCAGATCTTCTAACGCATGTAAACGCGCATTCTCATAATGGACCGCTATTTTCTGTTTTTCCTGCTCATACTCAAGTTGAATGGTTTGACTTTCTTCTCTAAAACTCCGCATCATTTCCTGATGTTCTTCATAAATTGTTTGCAATTGAGGCGAATCATTACGAATTTCAGCAAAAAAATCTTCGAGAACTTCCTGAACTTCTTTAAGTTGTTCCTCTTTAATTTGACGATGTGCTTCAATAAGCTCGATATGCTCAGGGTGGGACTGTCCTTCTTCTAAAGAATGAAGTGCATTTAATTGGGCCTGCATTTCTTCTTTTTTAGCAATGAGACTGTAGTAAATTTTTAATGCTTTTTGCTTTTTATCTTCGGTAATATGTTCATCTTGCGTAATAAGATCGAGTGCTTTTCGCATCAAGGTTGTATGTTCCTCAAAAGAAGTATCCATCAGTTTGATTTGCTTCATATGGTATACATAGGTAATCCGTTTCATCTCCTCTTCATAATATTGATACATACCCATATTGGTTAAACCAAACAGGGATTTTTCCCACTCCGATGCAGGAGGAAGATGGGGAGTAGGCGGTTCAGGTTGCTGGAGAGGCGATGATTCTTTTTTCTTGGGTACATACACAAAATTCTGGAGATTTGCTGCTGCAGCCTTGGTTTGTTCTTTTTCTATCTCATCAAGCAGAGCAATTTCTTTTGCCAAAAGAGTTTTATCTTCAAAAAGCTTGCGAATTACATCAAAACGACCCGTAACAGTAAGAAAAAAGAGAAGGTTGTGTTCGCATAAATGTATAAATTCGCTAAAAATTTGTTCGTTCTGACGCACAACATCGTTTTTATTTTGGATAGCATTAAGCCTTCTGAGCCAACTCAAATAAGAGATTAACAAAGGATATGTTGCCTCTGATAATTCAATTTGTTTCAAAATTGCATCGCCGGGGTTGCCCATTACACGTTTTAAATGCTCATCCGGCGAGATATAAATGCTTCCCATCAGACTATACCATGATCATATTTTAACTAAGTATAGTATTTTTTAATCTTATTGAGTTAATTATGGATAAATAAGGCCTGTTAAATAAAAAAAATGGATTTGACTTAATGTCGAACATTCTTGGGGAGGTAATTCATAACACAATAACTCAAGCATTTAGCATTGATAATCTCAAGATCACGAAAATAGGTGATTTCCCTTAGATAGTACTCAAATGTTTCCTGAGTTGCTTCAAAATATCCCTTAATAACCACCGAGTAACGCATTTTTGCAGAATGATGTATTTCGAGTAATTTGGAGTATAAGAATGTGATCTCATAAGTACATTGAAGATGGGCTGCCAGGGCAACATCAAAGCAATTTGCTGCGAGTAATTTGTTTTTAAGCGTATTGATATAAACTAGCATACTCGAAACACAGCAGTTAATTTTTTCTATTTTTCCTTTATAAACTTCACCAAGAACCCCTGGTATTGAATGGATCATTTCACTTAAAAAATCCAAATCGGCAATGTAATTTCCTAACACGATGTTTTTCTTCATTTCAATAAAACGTGCTTGCCACTCCACTAAATGAATCACGTTACGTTTATATGCGACCAGCTCTTTTTCCTTGGAATTATCTTGCAGAGGAAATGTAGTGCAGGTTTTAAGATGTTCAATATGGCCCATTACCAAAAAACATGCATTTTTAATATCTTCAAAAGTTAAGGATTCAAAATTACATGTTGCGATTTTCTCGCTGATGTTATTGATTATTGTGACTACATCTTGAGATAGCATGGCGGTTCCAAAGTTAACATCGTCTCAATTTGAGTATAGTTCAATATTTGAACACAAAAGAGGTCTTGATTTCGAAATAATTTAATACCGAATACATGCTTGAATCAGATGGGTAAAGACAGGAAGAAACTGGGAGAGCCCTCTCAATTTCAGGGGCCTACTGTTTCCCAGTTTGCTTCCAGTGCCTTAAATCATGAACAATTCCATTATATTTTGCACTGGATGAGCTGCTTCCAGCGGTTCAATAAATTCTGGGGTCTTTTGAGGCGGCAAATTCACCTCTTCATGCGCTTTATAATTCATGAGTTGATCCTCAAACTCAATCAGCTCCGTCAAATGAGTAAACCGCTTGACATATACCCCGGATTTTTTCTCTTCATCCTCAATTTTCTCGTTGAGGAAATCAATTTGTTTTTTTAGCGACTCAATTTTCTCCGTAGTTTTTTGCTGTAATGCACTCAGCTTTTTGGCCAGTTTACTGTATTTTTGTTCAATATCCGGACGTAAAGCATTCTCCAAATCTTCTGTAGGCCTGTTGACCAGCACATTAAATTCAAATTCCCAATCCTCCATGGTTTCAGGGGTAAAAACGTAACTTGAGACATAAGAATAAGCAGTACCTAATAAAGATTTCTTTTTAGTTCCCTCAATGACTCGTTCATGCAAATCTCTAAATGCGATTTTTAACATCACATCATGAATTTTCTCAATTTCATCTGACTGTAATTGAGGAAATCTAAACGTTTTGACTAACTCTCTATCGAGAAAATTGTTACGAATTTTCTCAGGAAAAGAAAGTAAATCCTCAGGTTGCTCTGCAGCTATTCTTTCCTTTAAAACAAGAATATCATGCACTTGTTCCTGAAACTGCTCGGGAAAACGCTCTTTGTCTGCTTTTGTTTTTGCTCTTGGTTTAAGTAGTGGCAGCTGTTCATTTATCACCTGCCAAAGAATTACGCCTTCCTTGTCAGCTTGCTTAAGTTCGTCTAGCAAAATCTCTCGTTCTTTAATCAACTCACTGGCACGTGAGTTGTAGTGAATGAAATCTGCAAATGAATCATGCGCACCAGGACCTTCAATCACCAAATCAAAATACTCAGAAAAACCACAGTTTCCTTTCCTGAGGTTTACCTCTTTGGCATGATATCCGATGCTTTTTAATTTGAGTTTAATATGTTCAGCCTTACTGGTCAGATACGTACTCGTGGTGAGTAATTCTTTATGTTCCTGACTGAAAGCTTCAAAAAGCGTGCGCATTGTTCCCCGCATGTGAACGAAAGCATTTTGCAGGGGAGAATTTTGGGCGGCGGCTTCTTCAATTTTTTTGGAAAGCAAAAGATACATTTCTTGGAAAACATAAACAGTCTTATTCTGGGTAAGCATTGCATCCAAGGTATTTTTTATAGTTTGCCATTCCTCATTTTCTTGCAACCAGGAAGTGTCCTCTTCGATGGTTTCAATAGAATGAATCAACTTTCCTTTTAATACTTCATAAAGGGACTCTTCATAGCACTCGTGCAGAAACTCGGCATCCAATTCATTCTCACCTGCCCCGAAAGTAGTTAATTCATTAAGGGTAGTTAACGTATCTTGAATTAAGGTACGTGTATTTTTATGGCCGAAAGAAAATATCCATAAATCTTCCAGTTGAGCTTGGTGTAGCGATAAAACCCGATACAAATTTCTGATGGCGTCTTTTTTCTCAGCTAGATTCCGCGCTGTTTTTAATTTCTGTACTGCATCCAGTATGGCTTCGGCAGCAGTTCTAACCGCCGAACGTTCCAGCCAATACCCAAGACCACGATTTTGCTCCTTGGCCCAGGATAAAGCAGTTTCCAAATCGTCGACCAGTTCTGCCTCTACGTTATCCACATAAATTTTTTGCAAGTTCTGTAGGGGAGCTGTTTTTGGAAGTCCGGCCTCTTTATAGATTCGCAACAACTCTTTGACTACGGGTTGCATGGCATATTTTTCTGCAAATTGATCTTCAGGCAAATATACATTTGCATAATCGAGTAAAATGCACAGGAGAGTGTTTGAATTTCTTGCATGGGCTACCTGCTCCAGCAACATGGCTTTCACTTTTTTATTCAGATGAGTAGTGTTTTCGATGAGGCGATAGATATCTTTGGCACATGATTGCATCAGGGTTTTGACAAATTCCGCACGATAGGAGTCTACATCACCATCGGCAAATCGCAACATCGCGCCGTTAACATCCAATCCGGATAGAAGGGTTCTGGTGGTCTTTTTATTTCCAACAAGCATTTCTTGATTGTTTTTATGGATGAACAAGTGATTGAGTTTGAGTTGCTCGGTTAGGGATACTCCGTCTAAATAATGACAACGCAAAGTATTAATTGGGTCTTCTGCAATGACTGATTGTGCCATTTCTTTAAGAAGGGCCCGTTTTTCCTCCCAAACTGAATTGACCGCATGTTCATAGGCACGCAAGACTTCATTCAATTTTTCTATAGGCACGCCCTTGCCAGTTTCCCAATCCCGCTGATGGTAGGGATATATTTTTTGTAAATCAAAATATTCAAGTAACTGGACCCATTGCCTGTCCAAAATACGCGTTAAATCATTTTTTTGATTTAGCAATCGGGCATCCAGATTCCTCCATTCCGACTTGGGAAAAACAAGATGCAGAAACTCCTTCCACTCCTGAAACTGGTGTAAAACTGCTTGCTGGATCTCGGAAACCCTATGAGTGAAAAATTGTTCCACTGCAGCCTGTTCTTGCAATTCCTCTTCTAACTCCCCCAATTCCGCAAACATTTTCGTGCAATCATCTATGGAGCTATAGGCACAGGAATAAAAATCAAATCCCTGACGAGTCTCATAAATTGCAATATGCCTTCCTCTTTTTTGGTGACTTACAAAACCTTGGATAAGCTGCCCCATTGGCCCAGTAGCATCCAAACGGGTTTGAATGGTTAAAAACCCTTTAGGGTGTCTGGTATTAAAAACATCATTTTGGCAGGTTGCTGAGACAATAGTAATTGATTCATTCTTACCTGAACTATTTTTAATCCCTTGTTCTTGGGAGGTTATTGATTCAGTGCCTGTTAGTGCAGTAATTTTTTTCGTACTAAAATGGTTTTTTAGTTCGAACTCAAGACGTTTTACTTCATTATCATCTTCAGCTATTAAAACTACAGGTTGTCCTTCTTCGGCTTGTTTAACGGCATCCAGAATCCTGGAAACATGTTCCTTCGCCAAGGCACGATTCTTTTGATGAGATGATATTGCGAATTGCGTCTCAATGCCCCATTTAATGCATTGCTTCTCTAATTCATCCTTTTTGCTTGAGGTTTTGGAAAGACCAATAATCCGACCCTGCTTTTGGTAATCATAAATCAAATCCCTGAGAGAAGTAGAATGAACAAGAGTCATTTCGGGTTCAATAATAAAATCGCAATCCGGATTTTCCCTTTTCAGGCGAGCGTGCAGGAATTGTTGCGACATAAAAGTAAAACCCTCTTGAAATTCTTTTTGATTCAGAGGGATAGCAAAATGGAGTCCATTTTTAGAAGTTAAAACACTAAAATCTTCCCCTTCAACGAGGCGTTGAGCTTCTATAGCGGCATTGATCCATAAATCAAATTGCTCATCCGGTAATGAGCTTAACTGCACCTTATCCAGACCTGTAGGTGCATGTTTGTCCAAAAATTCTTTTAACTGCTCTCTATCCTTCTCTTCACTCAAAACTTTTCCCGGATATAAAGTTTTAAATGCTCGGTGATTGATAAATTCATCAATTAGAGGATAAACCCAGGTATAGGAATACTGCTCACCATTATCCTGAACCATGCAGTATGTAGTCCTATCATCAAATTTTGAAAAATCAGTACCACAGAGGATTAAATGACTGGGTAGAGGATGTCCATTTTTATATGCGAGCAAATGTTCATCAGCAACTTTGGCTTGCAAACGATACAAAGCCAGGTCGCCTGCTGTGGAATAATTTACTCCACCAATCTGATAGGTTCCTTTGGGTGAATTGGCTTTAATACTGCTTGCATCAATACCCAAAGAGGCAAAGAAATTTTTAATACCTTGATTTTTATCATTCAAAATCTGCACTTGCTGGCTGCTAGTGCATACATCAACTGTCCCTCCATCCGCTTGTACCCATTGCATGACCGCAAGTAATGCTGAGGTAACAGGCGCTTCCTCCGTATCCAGCTCCATTAACATATTACGTTGGCATTTAAGAGATACTAGAATGGAAAGAAGCTGGGTTGCATTCGCAAATGTTCCAGTAGCCCGGAAATACTGTTCACGCAACACCGCAAGCAACTTGAGTTCGGCTTTCAGTTTTTCATCCGCATTCAGACCCGGTTTTCTTAGGGAGTCAATCAATATATCGGATAATTCACGCAATTGGGCACGGCTGACTTGAGTCAGATTTGAATGCTTTATAATGCGTTGGGTTGGTTTCTCTTTATCAACAACTAAAGTAAAAGGCTCAGCTCGTCCGATTGCATTGAGGTAGCTTATTTGTTGTGCCAAATCATATTGTTCTTGCTCGCCTAGGAGCGTTCCCTCGGCGATATCCTGGATAGAAGCAATCGTTCGTTCAGTTTTTGAGACATCAAATTGCTCATCAAGAATTTGCTCACTGTCTTTCACAACAATATCAAATTCATTTTTTTGGGGCGCACGCCCGGCTTGGGGATCCTTGTCAAATACCTCAATAAAGGCCATCAAATCAATTGCCTGGGCATTTAATACTTGGAGAAAGGGTTCTAATTGAGGATAAGGGGGTGTAACAAAAAGTTTTTCAAATTTCTTTAGATGGTGTTGATTTGCCTCCAGGGATTTCATCACCTCCAATAAGCGGCTATGTTCATCTGTTGTCTGCTTCCCAAGTATAAGCAATATTTTTGAGCAAATGGTTAAATCAGAGTTGGTTAAATGGGTTAATCGGTCGATTAAATCCGGGAGTGACTGTTCTTTTCCATTGGCGCATCCCATCAATAAAGTGAGCAAAGGATACAACGAAGATACTTCCGCTTTCTTCTCAAGTATGGATGTAAGTTTATCTATAATTTGTTTTAGTAATTGTTCATCGACTTGCTGATTGGCATTGTTTATTAAAGAAATTAAGCTTGTGAATAACCCTTCAGACAGTTCTTTATCCACCCCATTCAAGGAATGGATTCCAATCAACTCCTTTAAGGGAAATAAAGATTCTTGCGTTAAATTATAGGTACATGACTTATGCAACAAAGAGTCATATGCTTTTTGTCCAAGTAATCCCCGGTATTTTGTTAAATAATCAACCTCACTTAACACTCGATTTAATTGCTCTGCTGTATAATGGGATGTGTTGTTTAATGCATTGCATAATATGGATAAAGGGGAGGCGATTGAAGGAGGAACATCCTGGCTTAAAGTATTCAGCAGATCGCGCACCTGCACTACCGAAAGTGCTTTTTTTCCAGATACTGTAGGTTTAATTACCTCAGACAACAAAGAAATACAGCGATGAAAATCGATATTATTTTTATTTTTTATCCGGGTTAGAGCATTGAGTAAACCATTCACCTCATCAATTTGCCGTCCCCACTCCAGAAATGCCTCTTCCATAGGAAGATCAGGATCGAAGTCGTTAATATGGTTGATTAAAAAAAGCTCAAAATCTTTATTTTCTAGGTGTAAAGAATGTAGGGCCTTATTCAAACCTGATTGCAAACTTGCTTCTATTCTGGGTTGAAGGACAGCTAAAAATGAGTTTTCCGAAAAAAACTCATCACCTAAAACCTCAGCCATTTTTAATTTGGCTTGAGGCAGGCCGGATAGTGCCCAGGAAAAACGCCTGCTCCCTAATAAACTCTTAACTTCTTGTTCTTCCTCCTGCAAAAGATTAAGAATTGTATGGGTGCTTTGGGGGTAATTTTTCAGGTAATAGAGAACTACCAGGTGGGAATCCAGCCAGGACTCCAAATACCCTTTTAGTTTCTCTGGCAAACTCGCAAGTCTGTCTTCGAGTTGCCATTCCTCATAACAGTGCCTCATCAAACTAAAAAGATTGAGAACGGGTTCATGAACCTCTGCTTTCCCAATTTGCAGATGAGGCAATTTTGTACCTACTATTTCAAGAATACTTGTCTTTTGATCCTCAATGTCCTTGATCTCATTTAATTGTTCTTCTGCCAGTTTGACTGAGTCAACCACTTCAATAAGTTGTTCCAAAGAAGGCAGACCGTAGGAGCCCTCTATATTTATTCCGTTAAAAGTGGCTAATAGCAGTTTCCTATGCTCAGGCTGCAAATCGTGTATCGCCCCCGCAAGAATCTTTATCCTGGTCTCAAATTGACTATCTTCCGCATCATGTTGCGAAACATTGGGTATTTCATCGCTTAATAAAGAAAAGAGAGCAATGAAACGAGGCAATAGTTCCGGTTGATCCTGAAAAAGGTCTGGCAGGAATTTATTCAGTTTAGATGGGGCAACCAAATGCTTAAGCAGATTCAAACAAGAAAACTTCTCGACGGGTAAAGCATTTGTCTGCTCTAGTGCAGCACGGCTTTTATAATTATCAAAAATCAATAAGGCTGAATCACCATAATCCTTCAGAAGATTCAAAGCAAGAAGGCTCATCTCGTAAAATTGCAGTCCAGCCTGATCTGAGGGTTCGATCTCCGCACTTTGGGTAAGTAGCAAGATTTCAATTATTGCGTTCAACTCACTCGCTGTAGGCATCGACTCCCGGCTATGACCTGCCAGTGCCTCGGCAAACAGCGAAATTAGTGCTGATTTATAGTGCAAGTCCTCATGGAGCTGTTCGGCGATTGCAATCAAGGTATTGATGCAATTTTTAATGCACAAATCAGGATCTTCAGTATGAGTGCAAGCACGTTTGCCTGTAGTCACCAATGCAACAATATTGAGTAATAATGCTTTATTCTCAGTGGATAATTTATTATTTCCGGAAATTTCCTTCTCCAGAGATTGATATACATCAAGATTGAAAGCCCATTCTTGTTGGCCGATAAAACGATAAAAATAAGCCAGAAGCTCTTCATAGGAATGATGCGGTACAACAAACAGGGTGCTCAGTTCATGGGGCACAGAAGGGACGCTGTAATCAAGGGGAGCGTTGTTGGTGGCAGGCTTTAAATCCATTTGCCGTGATACCAACTTATAGTGGCCATAGCGACATGCATAATAAACACCCTGAACATCAAAATCTAATCCGTCAAGCCAAATCAGCTGTTCTTCCGGATCACTGCTGTTGTTGATAAGAAACAGTAAACGATCTAATGCAGGTTTCATGTGCCTGATATGTTCCAAAGCACAAGATAAGGGGAGTTGCAGTTTCTTTTCCGCAAGCTGCCCCAGGAAATAATCATAAGCATTAAATAATTCATTAAATTCTGTACGAGCGCCAGCTGCTTTGTGTTGAGAAACCAAAGCTACCCACCATGTTTTTTGCTCGCTGCTTAATTCAGCTAATTTTTGCAGGTTTGCAAGCCCCTGAGCGGACATTAATGCCAGATAATTTTCTGGGTTATCCAGAAACAGCTCATTAAAATCTTTAAAAAGCTCCCTGTCGCTTAAAATGTGCAAGTGATGTAATAAAAGTAAAACACCATCGGCCCCGGCATGAGTCATTACTTGAGCCAGTCCTTGATAGTTAAGGTCAGATAAAGGCAGCATCTTTAATAAGCTGCTTATCTGCTCGAACTTGAGTTTATCCTGTTGGGTAAATTTTGATATGAAATAAAGAAAAGCGGCTTGGCGTTGTTCCGGTGAACTCTTACTGCTGAGCAAATGAGTAAATTCTATATCATATCGCTCCAGATTGTCAGAATCTTTTTCCAGAAAACTAAATTGGTGGTAAGTACCATGAATAGAGCGTGCCTTGGTTTGAGCAAAATCGGGCATTAAGGTCAGAGGAGTTATTTGCCCAGCATGTTGGTATTGCGGCTCCTCACTAAAGCACAACACATTTTTACCATCAAGGGTGGGCTGCATATAGAATCCTGCGGGTAAATTTTCAAAAAGCAACCCATAGGAAAATTCAGGATAATTTCGGATAATCTGTTGCATGGCAACAGCTTGTACATGAGTAATTTTTCTATCCTGTTCTTTTACCTGATTGGCATTTTTTCCTACCAGCCTGTCCCATACCTCAGGTAAATTCGGAGTATGGACAGGGAATTGTTTTTTCGTAAAATCAAGCCACTCTGCCCTGTCTAAACTATCGCGCTCAACTAACTCTCCCAGATCCTCTGCATTTATTTTTTCTGCCTCAACAACTGCCTCTAAAACCGGCTCTCCCTCTTTAGGTTTTCTTTGGACTGTCTTTTGCTTTTCTTGAAGTTTGGGCTCTTGTAACGGTTGTTGAAACTTCAGGCTAATAGCAGCACCTTTACTTCCTTCCAACCAATTCTTTTTTGCTTTTCGAATCTTGGGGCTAAGAGGTTCAAACACGCCTGCCGCGTCAGTTACCCTTGTAAGTTGGGGTTGGAATTCAAGAGAAAATTTTTGGCGTTTGCTTACGAGATATACATTGTCGAAGGTTAACTGATAATGGGGCTGGGATGGGGGAAATTCGAATTTATACAGTCGGGTTCGTTCGGGACTCAAAAGAAACCGAACCAGCTCATCAAAGTGTTCCTGGACGAATGCATCACATTCCATTGAAATGGTGACTTCGCCAGAAACCTGCTCTTGCTCGTATGTAGTTTCCAAATGGGTAGTAAAATCTTTGATCGTATAAAAATTATAATTGCCCACAGTGATTCTCATGTAACCATGCCCCCCAAATAATAAATACTAAGACTTTATTATCCATTTAGTGCGCAAAATATATCACATTTTTAATGAATAAAATAATTAGCGTTGGTTTTGGGATATAAATTAGAAAACATCCAGAACGGCATTTAAAAGCTGTTGGGTATAAATCTCTTTAGGACTCTTAAAAATCATTTCACAACTTCCAAACTCAACCCCTACCCCATCTTTCATGACTAATACTTCATCAGCAATATAGGAAACTACTCCCATGTTATGGGTAATGAATAAATAAGATATGCCAGTTTCCTGTTGTAAGTCCTTTAGCAAGTTAAGAATTTGCGCCTGAACAGAAACATCAAGAGCGCTTGTTGGTTCATCACAAATTAAAACATCCGGTTCTGTAGCCAAAGCCCGGGCGATACAAATCCTTTGTCTCTGACCACCTGAAAATTGATGGGGATAACGATGCAAGCTGCTGACAGGCAAGTTCACCTGATTTAACAATTCTCTTTGTCTTGAGCTGATTATTGATTGTTTCATTCCTTGGGCATGCATGCCCTCAGCAATTATTTCACCTATAGTCATCCGCGGATTCATCGAAGAAAAAGGGTCCTGGAAAATGATTTGTACTTTCTTCCTGTATTCCCTTAATGAACGCCCTTTGAGGGTCAGCACATTTTGATTTTTATAAAGTACTTCGCCTCCAGAAACAGGTAATAAACGCAATAAAGCACGGCTCGTCGTTGTTTTACCGCATCCAGATTCACCTACCAAGGCTAACGTTTTTCCTTGTTTTAAATGAAATGAAAGCCCATCAACTGCCTTAAATAAAATTTTATGGCGGCTAAATATCCCTTTTGTCTGGACAAAATCAACGGATAAATTGTCTACAGAGAGTATTGTTTTTACTTCGGTTGCGCTTTCATTCCAACATACTTTATTTTTTTGCAAAGGCGGTAATTCTTCGAATTCAGGATACAAATGACAGCGTACTAATTGTCCTTTTTGTTCTTGTAATTGCGGCGCCTCTGTTGAACATCGAGCAAATGCATAAATGCAGCGCGGATGAAAACGGCAACCGGCCGGCATTTCCTCCAAGGCCGGCACAAATCCCCGAATGACCGACAGGCGTTCTTCCCGTTTTGCCATAGAAGGTATTGAAGCCAACAATTGCTGCACATAAGGATGTTGCTTCTTACGCGAGAAAAATTCATCTACAGAGGATTGGGCTACCACCTGCCCTGCATACATGACACAAACACGAGTAGCCATGGCCCTCAGTACTCCAAGGTCATGAGTGATCAGCAATAAGCTCATCTGATGTGATTTTTGCACTTTTTTCAATAGGGAAAGGATTTGGGCCTGAATGGTCACATCCAAAGCAGTTGTGGGTTCATCCGCGATTAAGATATCAGGCTTGCATGCTAACGCCATAGCGATTACTACCCGTTGTTTTTGTCCGCCAGACAATTGATGCGGGTATTGATGAATTTTAATTTCCGGCTGAGGCATTTCTACCTCGTAAAGCGAGGCCAACAATGCTTGCTGTAATTCCTGCGCAGTAAATGAATTGCATCTCAGCAAAGCTTCCGCCAATTGCTCACCTATGGTCATTACCGGATTAAGTGCTGTCATTGGCTCTTGAAAAATCATGGAGATTTTACGTCCCCTTAGCTGCCGCATCACCTGTTCTGGTAAATCGAGAATATCTTGTCCATCCATATGGATTGAACTGTTTAGGCCATAAACACCTGCTCCAGGCAACAAACGCATCAATGCAAGGGAAGTAAGCGATTTCCCACATCCTGATTCCCCTAGTAAAACCAGTGTTTCACCAGGATGCAAATTAAAACTGAGCTCATCCAAAGCTGAGACCGTTTTGTGGTGATCTTGAAAAGCTACAGATAATTGATGAATTTCAGCACTTGTTTCTTGCATGTCTTTTCTGTTTCATCCGGGTTAGGTAACGCATCAACCAGGAACAAAATATTCCTCATCCTTGCCGGACTGCAAACACCCTCAAAATCCAGGCACCAATGACCCTGTCCTGATTTGTTCCCGCTTGCGGAAAAGGGGATCTTTATAATAGATTTACAAAAGGAATATTCGTCTTTCATCCTACTGTAGCATAATATATGGTAAAATAAACCTAACTTTTATTTGAGAAATACCCATGTCTGAAAACTATACTGCCCAAGCAATCGAAGTCTTAAGCGGCCTCGAACCTGTTCAACGGCGTCCCGGCATGTATACCGATACAGCACGCCCCAACCATTTAGCGCAAGAAGTAATCGATAACAGTGTTGATGAGGTATTGGCAGGCTTTGCAAGCCACATTCGTGTAACGCTGCACGAAGACGGTTCTATTGAAGTAGAAGATGATGGCCGCGGTATGCCTGTAGACCTACACCCGCAATTAGGGTTGAGCGGTGTTGAAGTCATTATGACGCGCCTGCATGCCGGGGGTAAATTTTCTGATAAAAATTACAGTTTTTCAGGCGGATTACATGGGGTGGGAGTCTCTGTAGTTAATGCCCTTTCCGAACGGCTTGATGTCACCATCAAACGCAACGGGATTGTATATCAAATGTCTTTTGCTAACGGCGACAAGTTGTGTGAATTAAACGAAGCTGGCGTTACAAAAAAAAGGGATACCGGGACGATCATTCGTTTTTGGCCCAATCCCAAGTATTTCGATACCACGCGTATCTCAGTAAAACATTTAACTCATGTGCTTAGGGCAAAAGCAGTACTGTGTACGGGCTTGTCCATGACGTTTATCAATAAAGCAAGCAATGAAGAAATGCATTGGTGTTATGAGCAGGGACTCATCGATTATTTAAATCAATCCTTACCTGATGGGGACTACCTGCCCGAAGAACCATTTACAGGCGAATTCAAAAGTGATGAAGCAACCGTTGACTGGGCATTGGTTTGGTCAGGAGGCGGAAGCAGCGGTTTTAGTGAAAGTTATGTGAATTTAATTCCCACCATTCAGGGCGGTACCCATGTCAATGGCTTGCGTTCCGGTTTATTTGATGCAATGGCCGAGTTTTGTGAATTAAGAAATCTATTACCCCGAGGAATAAAGCTGACCGCTGACGATCTGTGGGAACCCTGCCAATATGTATTATCCGTTAAAATGAAGGAACCGCAATTTGCAGGCCAAACCAAAGAGCGCTTAAGTTCCCGGCAAATTTCTGCTTTTGTCAGCAATGTGGTTAAAGATGCTTTTGCCCTCTGGCTCAATCAGCATCGCAACCAGGGGGAAGCTATTGCCTCTTTGGCAATTGAACGCGCCCAAAAACGTTTACGGCAAGCCAAGCAAGTAGCACGCAAACGAGTAAGCCAAGGCCCAGCCCTTCCTGGCAAGCTGGCTGATTGTTTGCTTACCGATCTCAGTCAGGCTGAACTATTTTTAGTCGAAGGGGATTCCGCAGGAGGTTCTGCAAAACAAGCCCGTAATAAAGATTTTCAAGCAATTTTGCCTTTACGTGGAAAGATTCTTAATTCCTGGGAAGTGGATTCAGCCCACGTTTTAGCATCGCAGGAAATTCATGATATCTCCGTAGCTATTGGTGTGGATCCTGGCTCATCAGACCTGAGCGGCCTTCGCTATGGTAAATTATGTATTCTCGCAGATGCAGACTCCGATGGGGCCCATATTGCCACCTTGATTTGTGCTTTGTTTTTACGTCATTTTAAACCGCTGGTCCAGGCAGGCCACGTATTTGTTGCCATGCCCCCTCTTTATCGAATCGATGCGGGTAAAGAAGTTTATTATGCATTGGATGATGAAGAGAAAAATCGAATCCTCAACCACCTGGCTCAAACATCCCGAGCTAAAATCAATGTCCAGCGTTTCAAGGGATTAGGCGAAATGAATCCCATTCAATTACGTGAAACAACGATGGATCCCAATACCAGGCGCCTGGTGCAATTAACTCTGGATGATGAGCAGGGGGCTGAAGCAATTATGGACATGATGTTAAATAAAAAACGAGCTGGCGATAGAAAAGTCTGGCTGGAGACCAAAGGCAACCTGGCCGAAATTTGATTGATTTCATACAAACTCAATCCTTTCTGTAAACCTGGGTTGCCTAAACCCGGTTCTCCCAATACCAATGCCGTTTAATCCGCAGCATCCAGATGCACTTTACCACTTCAATAAAGGAATCACATTGGTATAATCATCTGTCCACAAAAATTGTTGGTCGCCTCCCTCAAAACGCCAATTGCGAGCGTTCATAAGTTGAAAAGCAAGATTTTCATTATAGGTCAAAAAAGCCCACTCCGAGTCAAATTGGCCTAGCGAGGGAATCCCTTTATTATTTGCGTAAAATACCATAAATTCCAAGGATCGGGCGGCAGCATTTATCACCGGCAATAATTGCAAGTGCCGATTACTTAAATTAATCAGGATACCGCCCTCTTTAATAATTTTTTGCCTGTACAAGGTAAATGCTTCCAGTGTTAATAAATGCACCGGGATGGCATCCGAATTAAAAGCATCTATCAGAAGCAGAGTTTGCGAGTGATCAGGTAATTGTTCTACCGCCAAGCGTCCATCATTTTTTATAATGCTCACATGTGCGGGGCAATCGCGAAGATATGTGAATAATTGTGTTTTTTTTGCCAGTTCAATCACCTGATCATCAGTTTCTATTATTTTAATCTGATCCTCCCTTCTGAATTGACAAATCGCCGTACCGATACCCAAGCCAATGATGGTAACGGACAAAGAGTTCCATTTCTGTTGCATGGCATTAATGACGGGATTAATGGCCCCATAATAAGAGCTCAACCCGTCAGGTTTTTTCTCATTCATAGCCTGTAACCCATGCACTGTTGATTGGTTAATCAGGGCATGGACCCCTTCTTTGGCAATTACCTTTTTTACGCCGTAAAAATTACGTTCCTGCACTAAAACCGTATCATCTTGTAATAAGGGTGAAAAAATAAAACCAAATAATAGGAACAAAGAACAAATTAAACTGGTTCTATCTTTCTGTGAAATTACAAGAAAAATTAATGCTAAAAGGGCGCAAACCTGAAAAGATGAAAAACCTCCTGGCCAGCGGACATTGAGAATAAAGTAATGTGACAGCAGAAGGATCAGAACCACCCCGGGAATCCACCACCTGCGTTTTCTTGTCAAATTTGGCAAAGCAAACAAGCTGAGCAGAAGTGCTAGAGGATACTCATAAACCTGATTAAATAAGTGCGGGGCTAAAATTCCATTGAATACCCCCGCTAATACCCCACCCAAAGCAAGGCAAAAATAAAATAAGGTAAGTAATTGGGGTTTGGGTCTATGCAAAAATAATTGGCCATGACAAAGTAGAGATAAGATGAAAAAATTCACTAAATGAAACACAATACTTTGCCAGGCTTTTATTTGACTCGCATGTAAAATAAATCCAATTATTGGAAAGATCAGAAAGAAAATACTGTTTCGTGCTATCCATGTGAATGAAATCAGCGGTTTGCTTGTAAAAATAAGGACAAAAGTTAGCAAATACAAAGCTAAAGGCATTACCCAAAATAAAGGTGTTGCCGCAATATCTGTAGTGATATAGAGGGTCACCCCCAGCATAAGACTGCAAGGAATAAAACTAAAAAAAATCCAGTAGAAGATACTTGGCCAAGGCCAATCTTTAATGCTTGAATTTGGTTTTTCCTGAGGTTGATAACGCTGGGCATAGAAAACAATAAACAAAAGAACCACATAGAATATATAACCTATGCTCCATAAGTAATACTGACTTGCCAAACCAACAAAACGTTCGAGCAACCAAGGATAAAGTAATAAAGACAAAAGACTGCCCAAATTAGAGGCAGAATACAAAAAATAAGGATCTGCCGCGCCCTTTTCCCTGGTCTGGCTGTATGCAAATTGTAGCAAAGGGGCCGAGGCACTGATCACAATCAGGGGCATTCCTACTTGGCTTAGCAACCCCCATAAAATACTCCATTCAGGAGAACTATTGAGAATCACGGGGCGAAACAAAAGAGGCAAAGCGGCCAAACTATAAATAACGAGTAAACTATGTGTCAAACGCCAGACAATAGGTTTAATAAAGAAACTAAGCACTGCCGCATATCCATAAGCCACCAGCAGTATTATTTGAAAGAAAAGCATACATACAATCCAAACTGCTGGTGTGCCGCCATAAACAGGTAACAAAGATTTCGCCACCATGGGCTGGATACTGAATAAAAGAATGGCACTTAAGAACAAACAGATTGGAAATAAAAAACGCACAAAGCATCCTTGGCAAAAATCCACTCTCAGGAAAATCATTGTAAAGCGCCCCATGCTGTGATTCAACTTTTTATCGGTGAAGTTTTTGTCTTTAAAAAAGGGAGGACAAGGGATATATTTATCATTATCTTAATTTTCAGGAGTAACTATGGATGGTTTTCCTCAAGACAATTTTCCTGATGTAGGTGCAAGCAAATATGACCACGTAAGAAGTTCCCTACACACTGGGGATCTTTTATTTGCTTCCGGAAACTCTTTGATGTCGGCAATGATAAAAGGGGCGACAAATAGTGTATGGAGTCATATAGCCTTTATTGTAAGACTGGAAAACATTGATCGAATCATGGTTATGGAAAGCGTCGAAACTATTGGCGTACGCACCGTTCCTCTAAGTAATTATGTCCGTAACTACAATGGACGCGGGCAAGGATATCCCGGAAGATTATTGATAGCACGTTATCAGGGCTTTCCTACAGACTCTTTTGCAAATTTATCCAAACAAGCTGTTGATTTACTGGGTTATCCCTATAATACCGAGGAAATACTTAAAATTGCAGCACGAATAGGCATGAACGCTTTTGGGTTTGACAACGCCAGTCCCGAGGTTTCTTCCACCCATGCATTTATTTGTTCTGAATATGTATCCATCTGTTACAAGTCTGTTGGAATTACTATCGATTATAATAGTCAAGGATTTATTGCCCCGGCAGATTTTGCCCGTTCGCCTAAGGTAATCCCCATGTCCTATATTGATACAGAATGAGGAGAAAAACATCCTTCATATTATTTATTACTCCAATAATTATGAGTTGTCGCAATTTTTATCCTTTAAGGAAGCAAGATAAAGGGTTTCAATTTCCTTTCTTGCCCATGGTGTTTTGCGCAGGAATTTAAGGCTTGATTTGATACTAGGGTTGGAAGAAAAGCAGTTAACTTTGACTCTTTGCGCCAGGCCTTCCCAGCCATAACAAATCAACAAACTATTCAAGATAGCCTCTAGGGTAATGCCGTGCAGTGGATCATTAGAAGTTCTGTCCATCAACTATACCTTTTTTTGGTGCATATTGGGTTGTTTAGTCTAGACCTCGCTAAACTCTTTATCATAATAATATAATATGACCATTAAAATTGCTCAGAGTTTTATTTATGAATTACAGTTTTGAGTCAGAGAGTACGATGAATCAGACTTTTCAGATTTAACCTCTCCCTACTTCGATAATTGGTTTTCGGATAATCAGACTTATTAAATTGAGCCTACCAATCCCCATATTTTGTCTACGATTAATGAACTCCAATTTTTTGTGCTTATCTATGGGGAGCAGTAAATTTCCCTAAAGAATGGACTGTTTTTTTCACATCAGCAAAGGCATCGTGTAAAGGGTTTATAACTAAATTAAGTTCCTCTGGGACCATAATTGAAGGAATGGCCATTGCTAAATATTCACGAAGACCTAGTGGTTCGCGCCAACAAACAAATTTCTAGGGCCGCTCCTGGGTAACTCCCAAAATCAGTTTTGGGATGATTCACCAATTTTTTTAAAGTCTTTTTCATCAAAAATTGCTGAGGCAAATTGATAATATTTAAATTCCAGCAAATTATTACTGGGATCTTTTAAAAAAAAGGAACGATGTTCAATACGAGTCCCCTCAAATCTGATTTTCAATGGAATCTCCAAAGAAATCCCTGTCCTTCTAATTTGTTCCAAAAAGACATCGAACTCATGTCGTTCCAAAAAAATCAAACCAAAATGCCTGGGATAAATACCGTCCTGAAGGGGTGTAGGAAATTCCACTTTATGAGCCACAATTTGATGAGTGCCGAATTTAAAAATTACTGCCTGCCTCGACTCACGGCCCAATTCAAATCCCAATTTATGCTGATAAAAATCTTTCGCCAGCGCAAGATCATGTACCGGGAATGCAAGGTGAAATAAAGTATTCATAAGGTCATTTTTTCCAACTCGTTTAGAATAATTCCCTCACTCTCCCTATAATTTTTAGAGAAGAGGTCTAATCTTATAGTGATAAATAATATATTAATTAATAAATAAGTATGTAAGAATACTTACCTTAATTTTACTCAATTACAAAAATCAAATGCATTTGAACACTATTTTTGATTATATACTTCATATTGATGTTTATTTAAATACCCTCGTTTCCACGTACGGATTTTGGACCTATTTTCTCTTGTTTGCAGTCATTTTCTGTGAAACCGGATTTGTTGTAACCCCATTTTTACCTGGAGATTCCTTACTTTTTGCTGCCGGCAGCATTGCAGCACAACCCGGACATCCCTTACAGTTTTCTATCTTATTCTTGCTGCTATTTATTGCTTCTGTGTTAGGAAATCAAATCAATTTTCTAGCAGGTCGGTTGCTTGGTCCTCGGGTGTTCACTGCCGATAAGTCCTGGCTGCTTAATAAAAAGCACTTGCAGGAAACCCATGCGTTTTATGAAAAACATGGGGGCAAAACGATAATCTTTGCCCGTTTTCTTCCTATTGTCCGCACTTTTGCTCCTTTTGTTGCCGGGATAGGAGCGATGCAACTAATGCATTTTTCACTGTACAATTTAATTAGTGCCCTATTATGGATTGCCAGCCTGATAAGTTTAGGTTACTTCCTGGGATCAATTCCCCTGGTAAAAGAAAACTTCTCTATAGTAATTTACGGGATTATTTTTATTTCTATTTTGCCCCCCATCCTCACCTTGATGAGTCGCAAAAAAACCTGATCAAAGGAAATGAATGACTCGATTATTTGAATAAGGGAACTGTCACTTGAGGTACAAGCAATTACGCTCAGCTTTATAAATAACGGAGCCAAAAAATTTTGGCTCCCTTAGCATCTAGTTTGCGATCTTTAATTCCGATAACATACCCTTCTGAATCCACCCCTTCAGATAAGAAGCGGCACTCATACCTACCTCTTCAGGTTTTATCCATTGGCAGAGCCCTTCACACAGCGCTCCAAAGGATAATCCTTGAGACAATCCCTCCAAAAGCCAATTCTCTTCCTGAGTCATACTGTAAAAACGAAGAATGTATTCGGATGTCCGCCATAAAACCCAGGATGCAGGTTCAGTATTTTGTTGCAATTCAGGCAACTCGTGATCGTCGGTTAAGGCTTGCCAAAGGGGAATTGCATTCCAAAAATAATGGATTCGTTGCAATGAAGGATGGAGGGTAAATTTTAAATTTGCCCATGACTCAGGGGGGACAACTGCCATATCTTCAATTTGCACCCGTGGCGCATCAGCCGCATCAAAAGCAAAATTCATTTTCCACTCAAAATCTGCAAGCTCAGCTAAATACGGATATTGTGGATAATTATGCTTGATGAAATCAGATAATAAATCGCCAAACCACCGAATGGATCGATAAGAAGAAGGATGGGCATCGATATAATAAGCTGCAAGCTTGTTAAACTCTTCTGTTCCCAAATAAGCATACAAAGCGGGAAAATTAGTACTCAAGCTTTCAATAAGCCTGAGTTTGTAAGCATCACGATAAATGCCTAAACGGGTTTCCACAGAGACTGCTTCTGTTTGCACTATAGCATCATGAATACCGCTTTGACTGGATAATAAAAACTTTTGAAACTGTTCTTGCAACTGTAACAATTCGTTCATACAGCCACCTCTTCTACCAAAATAGATTCCGCAATTCGTCTTGCATGGTTGATTTCCGCAAGCAACTCAGCAAAAGGAGGCATATTGTCATCCCGCTCAATCATCGTTGATATTGGCCCCAGTCTTTGTAAGGTAGCTGCATACAGATCCCAGACGGGTTTAATAACTGGCGCATCATGCGTATCGATAATGTAGTCCCCATGATTCGAATGGCCTGCCAAATGGATCTGGGCAATGCGTTCCGAAGGCATGGCAAGAATGTAATCCATGGGATTAAATTGATGATTAACAGAACTCACATAGATATTATTAACGTCTAATAATATATAACACCCTGCTTGGCGTACAATTTCGAGAATAAATTCCCATTCCGACATTTCAGATTGTTTGTAGGTAAGGTAACTGGATACGTTTTCAATTAAAATAGGGCGCCCAAGAAAATCCTGTACCTGATGAATGCGAGAAACAATATGGTTTACTGCCTCTTGCGTATAGGGAATAGGCAATAAATCATGAGCGTTGACTCCATTAACACCCGTCCAGCACAGATGATCAGAGATCCAGACGGGATCGACGCGTATCATGAGTTCTTTCAGTTGTTTTAGATATTCTCTATTCAAAGGGTCAGAACTGCCTAAAGAGAGAGAAACACCATGCATCACCATAGGATAGTGAGCTCGTATTTGATCCAGATAATAAAGTGGTTTTCCACCTGGAACCATATAATTTTCAGTCAGGATCTCAAACCAGTCCAAATCAGGTTTTTGTTCGAGGATTTCTTCGTAATAATCAGGCCGTAACCCCAGTCCAAATCCCAAAAAAGGCATTTTTCGGGTCACTTCATGTATTGGGCTATCCATATATCAATCCGGGAAAAAATGTGAAGCCAGACATGCGATGCATGTCTGGTGTAAAGCGATATTCAATTGCAATTATTGAACAACAGTACCACCAGCTTTTTGACAATCTTCTTTAGTCATTTCAGCCATACCCTTGCCTTTGCAAGAATTTTGACCTTTACAAGCGTTATCAGCAGTTTTGCAAGCACCTTGACCTTTACAAGCATTTCCACCTTGACATTTAACCATGCCAGAAGAAGCCTCGTCTGCAGCAAAAGCAGGAGCAATCGCAAACATTGAAGCAGCACCGATTGCAAGAGCAACGCCTGTTAATTGTAATTTATTCATTTACTTAATTCCTTTTAGAGTTAGTTAAATAAGCGATAGGCTAAATATACATTTAGCCAATTGCATTTTAGAAACTATCATTTAATTTTGTCAAGTTACCTTTGAAAAATAATGATTTTCATCAATTCCTATACCCAGGGAATTAATCGGGGTCTGCCAGCAAGAAATTAAGGTCTCATCCTGCTGAAAAATAATTTAACAGTTATCTGGAGCAAGGCCTATTTAAGCCAAAGAATGTCTATACTAAAAATAATTATTGAATAAAGATACGATATGTTCCAGTCGTTGTTTACATCAAAAGAGATTTTCGACTTTATTAAACAGCATGAACCTTTCAGTTTAATGAGCGACGCTTGTCTTTTAAAACTGTCTCGTGTTTTGGAAATAGAATCCCGGCCAGGCGATACCCTTTTGATCAAAAAGGGCGAATTGATGAATGATCTTTATATTCTTATAAAAGGCCGCCTCTATTATCAAATAACAGATAATGAAGAGAATGTGACTTTTCAAGGTGAGTTACAGGAAGGATCAATAATTGGAGAAATGGCCCTTTTGTCCGATTTACCTCGTTCGGCGAATGTATACACGTTACGTGACAGCATTATTCTAAAATTATCAAAAAAAAATTTTTTGAAATTATGCAAAAGCTATCCTGAGTTATTGAATAAAATTACTCAATTTACAATTAAACGATTAACCAATTCGCTGCAAGGAATTCATACTGCCCCCTTGCGTAATAAATCAGTTGCCTTAATTCCTATAAGGCCAATGCCTGATTTGGAATTTCAATTGCAAGAAATGATCTTTCGCTTCTCTTATGGGGAAAAAATTTTTTTACTTACCAGCAGTTTCCTGAAAAAAAAGAAAAATCTCCTGGATGCAAATGGAAATATGAGTAATGAAGGAATTTTATGGATTAATCAGCTGGAACATGAATATTCCTTTATTTTTTATCTTACCGATGAAACGTTGACCCACTGGACTAAATTTTGCATCCGTCAAGCAGATTCGCTCTCTTTCCTCGCGCTCGCTGGCAGATATGATGTGGACTTATCGGAAGTTGAATTCCATGTAAACAGGCAACATAATTTTGTAAAACGAAGCGTGTTATTGCTTCTTCATGATTCAGACAAACCTCCTCAAAATACCCAAACCTGGTTGGAAAAAAGAACTGTTAATGCCCATTTCCACATTCAAATGAATACTGAGGCAGGTGTTTCACGTATGATGCGAGTCTTAACCGACAACACAATTTCTTTGGTACTTAGCGGTGGAGGTGCCAGAAGCCTTGCTCATATAGGGGTTTATCGTTTGTTGGAAGAACGGGGGATTCCCGTAGACTATGTCGCCGGAACGAGTATGGGGGCTATTCTTGCTGCCGCTTTTGCTATGGGATATTCTTCGAGTGAGCTGTTGAAATTGGTGGAAAACTATTTAATTAAAGGTTCCAGAATTGATTTTACCTTTCCTTATATTTCTATTGCTACAGGAAGAAGAGCAACAGACAGCCTTATCGACCTTTATGGTGAGAACAGTAAAATTGAAGACTTATGGCTTAACTATTTTTGTGTATCCACCGATTTGGTGAGCAAGAATTTATATGTCCATGACCGCGGACTATTGTGGGAATCAATTCGTTCCAGTATCTCGCTCCCCTTTATCTATCCACCGGTTTCTTTTAATGACAAACTGCTTATTGACGGCGGCGTACTCAATAACATTCCCACTGACGTTATGAGGCAGCATTCCCACAGCAGTAAAATAATTGCCTCTAATATCAACAACAACTCACTTTTTAAATTGAGTCCTTTACCCTATTCACTTTCTGGTTGGAAATTGCTTTACAATAAATTCATGGGAAAAGAGGCCATGTTTCCTATTAACCTGGGGGAGTTGGTTTTGCGGCTGTTAACAATCAGCTCGCATCAAAATACCGCAAAAATGATGGCGATGGCAGACTATGGCATTACTTTAAAAGTAGACAAATACAGAATTCTGGATTTTAAAAAATTTAAAGAAATTATCGAAACAGGATATCAACAAGCAAAAGAACAGCTGCCATCACAAAATCTAGCGGAGATGTTAAAGGGCAAATCTCCTGCTAATGGACAACGAATAATTTAATTTTTAGTCCAAACATTATTTTTTCATCTTTCTGGCCATTACCTGATCGAAAATAATTCTTTTTTCCGGAGGCAAAGCCGCCCGCCGTAAAGCCATCATTTCTTCCACCGGACCTTGGACACAATCGGGGGTGAGTCGATCCAAAATTAAAAAGCCATTTAAGTGATCAATTTCATGCTGTAGAACCCGGGCATAAAATCCTTCTTCCTGTTGTTGATGAAACGTCCCAGACTCGTCATAGTAGCTGACAATGATCTGTTCATAACGGGGAACTTTTCCGGATTTACTGGAAACCGAGTAACATCCTTCGAAATCATAGTGCTGCCCAGAATTTGCCACTGGTTCGAAACTCGGATTAATCATAATGTGCATGGGATAGAATTGGTTAACATTATCCCGCAGTAATCCCGCCTCCTCAGGGATATACACGGCAATGATACGTCGTGAAAAATTAACCTGAGGTGCAGCCAGACCAACTCCCCCTAATTGCTGTAATTTACTTTTCATGGCAGCAATCAAATTTTTATCTTCTTCACTTAAGGGAAAGGAAACTTCATGGGCTTTATTTTTTAAAACATGGATGTATTGAGGTTGTTCTATGGTAACTATGTCCATCGCCATACTCGCTGAGCTCCCTATCAAGAAAAAGATTAATATCGAATTTAAAAAACTGTTCATCTGTTTTAGTTGGTTTTTTTCATATTTGCCATTTGTACTGCAAAATAGTCCTCAGCTTGGTAAATATGCTCCTCATCTATGCCTACCCGCAGTGCTTCAACCAAATCCGCTTGATGCTGGCTAATAACCCGCAGTTCACAAGCAGGAGTTTCTTTTAATTGTTTGGTAACTAAATAATTCAGTAAAGACGTTGTTGAACCGGGGTTCACCTTTTGCATTTCTTCTTGTGTTTTATAGAGTTGATAGCGATAAGACAAACAAAGAAACATGCCGGGTGCAATTTCTACAGGGGTTTTATCTTCTCTAATGCTTACGTCCACCTCCTGATAAAAAGGAATCGAGGGATATTCTTTTCGCAGCATCCGGAGAATCTGTAACACATGCAACTCATTAGTATTCGCTATAAAATAAATGGAATCCATTTGAGGCTGTGAGTCTGCTTCTTTTTGAGAAACCCCTTCTTTGGGATCCATGTGCTGCGCTTCACGAATCAGAGCAGGAAGATGTTCTGCTTTTGCCCTATCCCAACCAATTTGGGAATTCCATGCATTCTCCAAGAGCATCAGCGCAAAAGTTTGGGAATACATGTGTTTGCTCTTTAACTCTTCCATCTCACCAAGCTCGGGAGCTGCATTCTTAAGGAAGGAAAAAATTTGCAATAAACGCTCGAGAAACTGTTCTGTACTGAGTTTACCCAGTCGATAAGGCTGAATTAATTTGGAATCATTTACGGTGAAATGGTACATAAGCCAGGCATAATTTGTCCAGGACTGAAAAAAACTGGAGCAGGAACTGAAATAACCTGTGGAATAGTAATTGCAAAGCTCTTCAAATGATTGAATGCATGTATTTATCGGATGTACTGCATGAATAGAGGATAAACTAACAATGAGCGGCATGATGACAGTAACCTGTTATGTTTTTGCGCGATTTTATCTTAAATATCAAGGTGATTCAAACTAAGGACTTCACCAGTTTTGAAACATTCCGGATGACTTGTCCTCAGAAAATCCTATAAACACTTCATCAGGATTATGATAGAATTTCCTTTTTCCGTTAGCTCTTTTTATGGTTCCTACAATTCATTTGCGACAATTAGAGAAGCTTGATGAAGCTCCATTTCTTCAAACCATGCAAGAAAGCAAGGCATTTCACTCCCCTTTTGTTAAAGCACCTCAAACTCCTGAGGAATTCCAAATTTATTTAAAGAAGTCGCAGCAAGACAATTGCCGGTGTTTTTTAGCCTTAAATCGAAATGAGGAAATTATCGGGGTATTTAATATTAGTGAAATAGTCCGCGGAGTATTTCAAAGTGCTTACCTGGGCTATTTTGCATCAGTTAAATATGCAGGTCAGGGTTTAATGAGTCAGGCATTAAAACTGGTGTTAAAAGAAATTTTTTTAACCTTGAAACTGCATCGGATTGAAGCAAACATCCAGCCTACTAATAGTTCATCCCTCTATTTAGCGAGCCAAAATGGATTTCTTAAAGAAGGATTCTCCCGTCGCTATCTCAATATAAATGGCATATGGTGTGATCATTTGCGTTTCGCGCTAACCTATGAGGATTGGTTAGCGATGCAATAAAGCCTGGGGCAGGCACGGGTTGCAGCTATAGTCTCTGTCAGGAAAGCTCCAAAATATTACCAAGCCCGGGCCAGTAATTGCCTGTAGCCGGTTACCGCTTTATCAGCAATTAAAAATTCCTGCCGGTCATAGGTGGTCATCAAACCAATTACCTGCATTCCTGCAGCTTTCGCTGCCTTTACCCCATGAAGCGTATCCTCAATGACCAAACACCGTCCCGGGGCTATGTTTAAACGCTGGGCGGTTAATAAATACCCTTCGGGTGAGGGTTTTCCAACCTGTACATCATCCGCGGTGACAATGGTATCAAAATAAGCGTGTAATTTACCCTTCCTGGCCTTGGAGAGCACTGCCGTTATTTCACCCCGGGTTGAGCCGCTGCAAATGGCGATTTTATTTACCTTGGGAGCCATTTTAAAAATAAATTGTTCGAAATCAGTCACCAGGGGCAATGAATCAGACGTATTGATAATATGTGTATAAGCTTCTATTTTCTGCTCAATCAGCTGTTGCACTTCAGCTTCGGAATAATCCAATCCCTTATTACGCAGTAGCTTTGGACAGGTTTCTTTATCGGCCAAACCCAGGCATTCCTGCTTGTACTCCGAATAACTTAGGGTAACTCCCAATGGATTGAGCACTCGGCAATAGGCTTCATAATGAAGGGGTTCGCTGTCTAAAACAACTCCGTCAAAATCAAAAATCAGTGCATCAAACATTGCATTCGATCCCCTTTATCAGTCTACTCTCTTGATAATTTAGCATTTATTGCATCAGCACGTAAATCGAATCGGAATCCGTTTTAAATTAAAATCAGCTTTTATTCATTAAAGGCCTGTATTCAGGAATCTGAGATTCGCTACAGGGAGTTTTTGCCACACATTCTGCTGCTTCGGGTATGGCCTCTGCAATCGCTTTATGGTCTAGCGAGCTTCCAAGTTGGGACATTGCCCTGGATATATCCGGAAGAACTTCCCCGGTAGCGGGAAGAGTCGCATTTGCTGATTTTTTTGAAATTGGAACACAGGAAGCTCCTGTATACTTAGCTTTTATTGTTCCATTTTTCTGACTGATAACCAAAACATAGGGCGGGCTGTGAAATGATGAAGTACCATTAACAACTGTCTTGTATATCCTACGGGTTTCTCCATAGTCAAAATCAGATTTGATATTAAAAACATCTTCAAAAAAAGCCCGGAAATTCTTCCCATGGCCAAAGAACCACCCATCTTGATGATCCAGCCTTTCGATTACCGCCCTGGTTTCATTTATTTTGCTGCCCTGGAAATTTAGACTCTGCACCACATCCGGCTTATCGTCGTCTGAAAGAATTTCATTGCCATGCTGCTGAATTTTTTCCGCTGCACGCCTTCTTTTTTCATAAAGCTTACTGAAGTCTTGATCACTGTACATCCATAGGGAAAGCTTTAAAAGCAGTTTCTTAATAGGCGAGGTCCAAAAAGAAAGCTGATTATATAAGGTCTGCATATCTGCCAAGGAACGAACATCATAACCAGAAGGGGCAATACTAATTTCTGTTAAACAAGGTAATACCCTTATATCAGCATTCCTGATTTCCCTGGGGAGCACCAAACTTGCAGTTTGCATCGCTCGATTCATAGGAGATACAGCAATTAATGGGGTTTGATTGTGGAGTGGATAAAATAATAATGCCCCGCTCAATTGATTGGTTGTGGCCATATTTTGCTCAGCAGCTTCTGAAATGGCTGTATTAGGGCTTAAACCCAATTTTTTTTGTCCCAAAAGACGGCATTCGCCATGACGGCTGAATAAGATATGGGCAATAATGTCCAAGCCTCTGGCCTTAAGGTACAGTCTGTCTGTTTCCTGAATTTTGGCTAAAAGGTTACGGGCCTCTTCATCCCGTGAATGGTTTAATTGATAAACCAGAGAATTAATTTCTCTTAAATATTCTCTCTCCAGAGATTGATAAAGTAACTCAGGATTGTTGTATTGATGGGGGTGAGCTAACTCATTTTGCATAATTTTTACTATTTCATAAAACAACATTCAAGTTCCATTAAATTAAAATCGTACAATATAACACTGAAGTAGAATATTTACTCATAAGATCGAAAGAGTGCACTGATCCGCATTTAAAACTGCCTCTTTTCCCAGAGGTAACACGCAGCGTCGAGTAACATGGCCATAAGGAAAATTTTTAATACATGGTACTTTGATTTTTAAAGACCACTCTTCAATCACATCCTCTACCGTCCCGTCCCGTTTGGGAAAATATTTTGCAGTACACCGTGCAAATTGGCCAAAAATCACTCCACCAACTTCTGCAAACACGCCAGCCAAATCCAGTTGAGAGAGACGGCTATCCACTTGGTAAGGTTCGGCACCAACATCTTCCAGTAATAAAATACAGTTTCTCACCTCAGGTTGGTACGGGGTGCCCATTAATGAAACCCAGGATTCCAAATTTCCACCGACTAGCCTACCTTGAATTATTCCGGGTTGCATGGTTTGCCCCTTTTTGATTTGAAAGGGCTCACCCTTAAGGCATGTCCAAAGTGTTTTTTCAATTAAGGAGTCAAGTTGACCTGTTGCCAAATCACCAAATACGAAACCCGTGCAAGAGATCATACCGGCATTTTTTAATAATGCAGCTTGCAAGGCAGTTGTATCGCTAAACCCACTCAAATATTTGGGCCGGGAACGGATAAGCCCATAATCCAGAAGGGGCAACAACCGCTGTGATCCATATCCTCCCCCCATAGCCATAATCATTTTGACTTCGTCATCCCTAAAAAAATCCATGAGATCTTTGGCGCGGTATTCATCGTCTCCCGCTAAAAACCGGTCAACGGCATTTACGTGCACCCCTAATCTAATCTGGAATCCTTTTTGCTGCAAATAGGAAACCCCAATTTCCAGTAAACCAGGGATCATGGGACTTGATGGAGTAACCAGCCCGATAGTATCCCCAGGTTTTACTGGATCTGGATAGAGGTAGTGCATCCTTATTCTCCAAATGGCTTTTCTATTAGGGCGTGGACTTTGTGATCCTTTAAAAATGGTTCAAGAAAGATCCTGTTGATTACATATTAAACTAATCCTATAATAACTTCCGATATCTTACCCAAGCCAAATTATTTACTTTATTTAATAATTATTGCACTTTATAAGGATTTGTCATTCGTGTCTGTCCCTACGACAATAGAATCGAGGAAAAAAGCGCTTGAACAAGAGAATTTTTATGCCCCTACATCCCTTCAACGGCTAAAAAATGTTGGCCACATTCTTTTATTCATACCCACGCAATTCTTCATGGCATGTGGAGTTTTTCCTGCGCAAACACTCAGCACCTTAAGAAAACTACCAGGACTCAAATCGATAGTCGGCTTTATTGCACGGAAAACAGGGAAAGACTCTCGAACCGCGCTAGAAATTTTCAATGAGGATTTTCAAGACGCACCAAAAAAAGGCATTGAGGATTCCAGTTGGCTAAATTGGTTCACAAAAAATCCCAAAATAAAGAGATTCGAACAGGCCTCACAATTAGACTCGCAATATATCCAAACTGCTTATCAAACTGATTTTGGAAGAAACTCCACTCTCGAAACATTTGTTTTTACAAGCAAGCACTTTGATACAATAGCTGCTGAAGATCGATATTACCGCATCCATTGTTCCGGTAATTCAGGAAATTGCGGACGTTTTTTTGGTGAATTGGCGCAATTGAGTGTCAATCATCCTGAGTTAAAAACAATAACCTACAATCATCCTGGTATAGAGGGAAGCGGCAGTATTACCATGACTGAAGATGATTTGGTTAATGCCCTTTTCGCCCAGGTAATTGCATTACTTAAACAAGGGGTAGACCCTGCTCACATAGAATTGTCCGGATTTTCAATCGGTGCAGCCACTGCCGCCCAAACCGCCAAAAAATTACAAGATTATCGTTCTGAAAATTATCCTGAGGGCATTCAGGTCAATCTTTTTTGCGACCGAACCTTAAGCAATATGTCTCAGGTGGTCACTGACAAATTACCTCTTTTGGGAACATTATTTAATTACAGTAAATTAATTCCTGGAATTAAAGAAACAGTTCATTATTTAATTCAACCTTTGGTTAGGATTCTGGTGATTACGCCTTTGCTTTATTTAATCCATTGGAATATGAATCCTGCAGCTGCATACAAAGAAATACCCGCTGAACGTAAAGCATTAACTGTTGTAAAACCTCAAACCGCAGGCACAAGCGACGGAAGAGGCCGGCAATTGTTAAAATATCTTGGTATGTTTACTGGATTCTTTAAAAAAGGAAATGGTGACAAGACGATTGCCATGCATGTTTCCCTGCTTTCAGGAACTGAAACTGATGCCGACAGAGCGGTCTGGAAACATAATTTATCCAGTTATGCAGGAAATCAGGATAAGGAGTTGCTGACTCGTTTAAAACAATCAGCACCCAATGCTATTGCAGCCAATGCCTTGTTCAGATTAGGAAATACAGAAGCATCCCCTGAGAAAAAACAACAATTAATTCATCTGGCCCAGTTTGCTCACAAAGGAAGGCGCCTGCAAGGTACTCTCCAGTCCGATGCTCATAATGTGACTGCTGATCTGATCGAAATGCGTGACATTCGCAAAGACCCCGAGGGGCAAACTCGTACTGATGCTATTAAAGCGTCCCGTTTGCCCGGCAATTCACCAAATACTTTACTCACCTACTATTCTATGTTTCATCAGGCAATTAAAAGTAATCATAAATTGATAGAGCACGCGTCGCATGAGCCAACTCCTCAATTGCCAGGTATTTAATTTGAAACAGACCAGGACATTTTAATTCGCTTCTGGTTATGGAAAGCCCCAATTTCAGGTTTACCTCTTAGAACTTGACAAAGCAAGAAGATGAACCAGAATTTAAGAACTATAAAAGGAATTATTTTGTTTATGAAAAAACAACCTTATTCCCTAGCAGAGGTTTATCATCTTTTAGAGCCAGGTCCCGTGGTATTGCTTTCGACCTCTCTTAAAGAAAAGAAAAACATCATGGCCATGTCATGGCATACAATGATGGAGTTTGTACCACCCATCATTGGTTGCGTGATCAGTGAAAATAACTATTCTTTTCATCTCCTGAAGACCTCCCGGGAATGCGTTATCAACATTCCAACAGTGAATTTAATAGAACAGGTGGTTGCCTGCGGTAACACCTCCGGGAAGGAAATTGACAAATTTAAAACCTTTCATCTCACCCCAGCTGCATCATCACAAGTACATGCACCCTCTATTGATGAATGTTCTGCTCATCTTGAATGCAAGGTCACCGACTCCCAACTGATGAAAAAATATAATTTTTTTATTCTTGAAGTGGTAGAGGCATGGATTTCTCAAACAGATGAATACCTACAGACCATTCATCATTTAGGAAAAGGAATGTTCATGGTTCCTGGCAAGATAATCAAAACACAATCGAAAATGAAATAGTCGACAGGAAACGGAATTTATTACTCTTTCGGGAAGAGGGTAACTGATTAAATGGAGAAACTTATGGCTACTTCAAAAAAAACCAGAGAAGAAAAGACGCAAATGAGCGAAATTGATGCAATTTATAACCGTCGCGCTGTCCGTAATTACACCTCGCAGAAATTGGATAAATCAGTTATCCATTCATTGCTTGATGCTGCAGTTCAAGCACCTACTGCCATGCATGAGGAACCCTGGTCTTTTGTTGTAATTCAAGATCAGGATATGCTAAATCGTTTATCTAACAGTGTGAAAGCCTTGATTTATACTGAGGCCCATAATTATCCGAAAACGCAAATGAAGCATTTACAAGACCTGGTAAACAATCCGGATTTCCATGCCTTTTATAATGCAAATACCCTCATTGTGATTTACAGTAAATATCATGGTCCTTTTGTTGCCGCAGATTGCTGGTTAGCTGCGGAAAACCTGATGCTAACGGCTTGTGCCCAAGGGCTTGGAACCTGTGTTATTGGTCTTGCTGTTTCAGCGCTAAATACACCCGAGTGGAAAACGAAACTGGATCTCCCCTCTGATATCACCGCAATTGCACCGATTATTGTAGGAATTCCAGCAAGCGCCCCCCCTGCGGTACCCCGCAAGGCACCAGAAATCCTGGTGTGGAAATAAAGTAATGAACAAGGGGCGGTATCTGGATTCATCAATAAAATTTAGCGAAGCCCCTGAGCTCTTATGCTGCATAAAAGGAGAACTCCTGTTCTGCAAGAATTGATTTGCGCAGCCCAGCATCCACTTATTGCATCTGCACTTCCTCTTCGGTTGTCTTTTCCTTATACAGAGTGATGCCTCTAGTTAATTTCCTTTACTTGTTGATTTTTATGACAAATTCATTCCATTTAATATTGTTCTTCCAGAATAGTTCAGACATAATTTAAGTAAAAGGACTATGCCAAATAGTTTACAATGAAAAATGACCTTCATCTCATCATCCCCAAAAAGTAGGTCGTGGAAAGTTAATGTATCAGTTTTAAGGCATGAGCACTTGATAAGAAAATAAATGACTGTTAAGAAGAAAAATTGTGCACCACCTAAGGGCAGTTTCGGAAAGGACTTTTTTTATGCTATGGAAAGGAATACTGCGTTGTTGTTTTAGTTTCGTAATCCTGTTGGCCGCATCATCGGCCCTGGCTTACGACGAGCCGGTGGTGAATCTGGGTTATACCAGTTTTTATGATGGTAGCCCACCTTCAGGACCTGGTTTTTACTTCCAGGATTATTTTCAATACTATACGTCCAATCGCTTTAACGATAAAAATGGCAACAGAATTGCTTTGCCCCGCACTGATCTGGATGTTGTTGCCAATGTTACCCAGTTTATTTATGTAACCACCAAAAAAGTATTCGGGGCTAATCTGGGTTTTTCCGCGCTCTTGCCCTGGGTAGTCAATGCCAGCGTCAATGATGGCTTGGGAAATACAGTCCTGAAAGCTGAAAATGGTCCTGGTGATTTGTGGGTCGGCCCTGCCCTGCAGTTTGAGCCGATAATGCGGAAAGATGGCAAAGGACCCTTATTTGTTTCACGCATCGAACTGGATGTGATTGCACCAATTGGACGATACAGCAGTATCAATGCCATCAATCCCAGCAGCCATTTCTGGTCTTTAAATCCCTACTGGGCATTTACCTTTTGGATGACACCCAAATTGTCCACGGCGGCACGATTTCATTATCTTTGGAATGGAGTGAATCATAGCCCTAATGTTTCCTTTGGACCCAATGCTCACACTACCCAGGCAGGACAGGCTGTCTTTGCAGATATTGCTGTAGGTTATGCCATAGTAGAAAAACTTACTGTCGGTGTAAATGGCTACTTTTTCAATCAAATTACCGACACACTCGTGAATGGGGTTGGGGTTCCTGACCGCAAGGAAAGTGTGTGGGCAATTGGCCCAGGAATGGTATATAGCCTTAACAAAAATCATTTTGTCTTTTTAAATGTCTATTCCGAGCAAGACGCTAAAAATCGCGCCCAAGGCACCAATGGAATTTTGCGGTTCGTAGCTCATTTTTAAATAAGCCACTGAGTATACCCGCCCGCGACTTGCAACGTGACGACGGTCCCCGCCTACGTGCCACAACCTGGTTCGTGTCGACCTCCGCCGCCTACGTGCCGCGACTTGTTCGCGGCATCCAACTAATCCTCCTCCAATGGCAACTTTCCACACAAAAACACACTAACAAACTTCTTTTTACCGGTACCTGGCTGAAAAAAAAATCTCTACTCTTAATTGATTTTGTTTGCCCGCTTTATATAATCCCTCGTATTTTTTCAATTTCAGAAAGGAATTAATATTGAAAGTCGCTATTATCGGTGGTTCTATTGCAGGTTGCGCTTTGGCTTTATTGTTAAAAAACCGATTTCAAATCACCATTTTTGAGCGAGCCCATGATTTAAAATCTCGCGGAGCAGGCATAACGCTTTCAATAGAACTGTTGAATACTTTAATTGCCAAAAATCTTATTGATCCCGACACCTTAGCTCACCAATTCACTAGCCGCAGTTTTTATTCCACCTCCGAAAACGAGCCGGTTTACGGTAAGTTCTTATGGGAACAAGAGATTTCCATGGCCAGCTTACACTGGGATACTTTATTTACCAATTTCAGAAAAAGAATACCCGACTCAATATACCGCCATGGGATGAAAGTCATTGATGTTCAGATTAAAGATAGAACTGGCCTGATTACTTTGGAGTCTGGTGAAACGCAGCTTTTTGATTTGATTGTATTTGCTGATGGGGTCCAATCTATAGGAAGAAGGTTAATCTCCAATGTACAGCCAGAATACTCAGGTTATATCGCCTGGCGCGGTACAGTGGAATTTGAGCAGCTTAAAAATAAAAACATTTTCCGTAATCAGGTCCCTTACTACTGTTATGATAAAGGACACCTGTTAACTTATCCGGTATACCACCATCAGACGAATAAATTGAACTGGGTTTTTTATGAAAAATTAGCGCTTGCCGATCTGGAAAATCTGGGTTCGACTTCTTTAAGCAATTTTTCTATTAAAGCCAAAAACCATCTATATCAATTAGCTCAAGAAAAATTGCCCGAGGTCGCGGCCCAAGTCATCTTTGATACCCCCGCACCCTTTATGCAGAAAATTGTGGATGTGTGCGTCCATAGACTTGTAACTCCAGGTGCTCTGTTGTTGGGAGATGCAAGCGCCGTATTACGTCCACATGTAGGAAATGGGGCTTCCTTGGCAATCCAGGATGCACTCACCCTCAATGCACACTTCGAACAATATGAAGACTTCCAGGAGGCTGTTTTTGCATGGGAAAAAGACTCCCTTCCCAAGCGTCTTGCTATGTATGATTTATCAAAACGAATGGCTGATGGCTTGGTATTACATCCTGTCCAATGGGAGCAAATGAGTGAGGCGGGGATGCAGGAGTGGTGGGAGCAAATAATTCTTGGAGAGAAATGGTATACCACTATCCACAAGAAAACCCAGGAAAATCCATCCCCCTAGAAGGAAGAGGGCGTTTTAACCTGGAATAGTTTCGGAATGAGAACGTTCTTTATCAATGGGCAACCTAGGCCGTGGAGTCTATCGCATTATCTCTGTTCCACTGGCTCCAGGTTCCAGAATATCCTTTCAAAACCTGTAGCGCGAACTGATAAAAACGAGATAGAAACATAATTCTCTGTTCATAATAAGGGGTGAGAAATGGTTCTGCCCTGTGGACTTCAAACAGATTATAATATGGGGGTATTGAGGCGTGACGTGCAATAATTTCTTCAAAACTTACTTTATCGGCATTTTTTAACATGTCATACATCACAAAAAAACTTGTAGTCCGCCCCTTGCCGCCCCGGCAATGAATATGAAGCCAGGTATCTTTAGGCGCATTTTTTATCAGGGTTAGAAATGCATCCACCTCTGAATCAGAGGGAGCAGTATGATCGGTCACATAGAGACGATGATATTTAAAACCCAATCCGGATACTACTTCCTGCTCATTTTTTACCACCTTCACCCGCAGGGTTTTTCCGCTGGAATATTCCTTGGCCGCAAATTGTTGGGAGGATAAAACACCTTTAAGCTTTTTTTGGTTTTTTAAGGATTGAAGCCAATTTTCCTGGTCTGCAAGACTCTGGGCATTAGTTTTCCCACGATTTATCCAATCGTATTCACTCACTAGGGTAATCGCCCTTCCATTAATATAGCCGTGACTTTCCTGACGTAAATCAACTACCAATACTTTTTTGCCTCCACGTCTGGCAATATACTCAGCAATCTCCTTCCATCCCTTTTCACTGGGCTCCTCACTGCCAGAAATAGTTAACTCGGCAATACCTTGTATATTTCCTGGATAAGCAGAGGCAATCATCGCTGCCTCTCGCAACCATTTTAGTGGGGAGGAAGAATATTCGCTGTCTGTTACAATGCAAGGATGGGAAAGACTGCCATCACAAACCTTTGTATTTGTTTGTGCGAAAAGAAATCCCGGGTTCAATGAGACCATGAAAAAAGTTACAAGAATATGTTTCAAATGGGTCATCCATAACCTCTTAATAGAAAAAGCATAATCCATTCTATGTTAATTTTTTTTCCTACTGCAAGACACTTGAGACAAAGTTACAAAAAATTTTACCCGTAATAATTCTGCTGAGATACACGTGGATCGCAGCAGAATCTTAAAGTTTATCTTCTTTTTTGAATATCCATCCATTTTTTATACAATCTTTGCCAAGCCTGCTGCTGGTCAGGATTTGCCCAGTCATAGCCGATGAGTTCCCAATCCGGATCCTCGGGGTTCAACCCCAGGTTGCGAATGTAATGCGCATCACAAATAAAAAATTGTTTTTTAAATGGCAATAAGAACCCTCGCTGTGCACGCTGGTATGATTTGGCTTCTGCGTAATTGGCAAACCAATGATTCAGAAATCCGCCCCGAATAAATGGCAATTGGCATTTCAACTCGCTCCATGAAGCAAAACCTTTTCCCACCGCAACTACTGTAAGTGCATGTTTACGCTTTATATTCGCCTGAATTATTTCCGTAAGGGTAAAATTTGCAAATTCCGGCAAATTTTGCAGGCGCTTCGCCGCTTTCAGTGCTGTTTCAGCATGCGTGGAATATAAGGATTTTAGCAAAATAGACGCTTGAATTTTATATTCTTCAACGCGGAATGAATGGTGTTGGTTATTCATGTAATTCCCCTTTGTTATCTGCCAGACACCCACTTTTCCAGCAACAAAAAGGTTTATGAATAAATAAACTTACTCTAAACAGGGTGAGATCCTCTTTCGTGGGTATAGGCGTCCCATAAAGCCTGCAGGGAATACTAATCCAGGAAAGGGTATTTGTAAATATTTTACTCAGAAAAATAGGGAAGCAACTTATTGAGGCATCTTTTTATGTACCATGCGCACAATAAGAATTAATAAAATGGATGACCTCCCGGGCAAAAAGTGGGCTCCATAAGTTTTGATGTCCTTTATCCGGAAATTCAATCCATTTTTTAGGTTGGTTGGCACGCTCAAAAAGGACAAGTCCTTGTTGATAAGGCACAATATTATCCAGCTTGCCATGCAGCATTAAAACAGGAGCGTGAATTTTTTGAATACGAGAGAGAGAATCATACTTATCCCTCAAAGGCATAAATATCCAGGGATAGTGAAATCGTGCCAAAGCGGTGAATGATGTGTACGGCGATTGCAAAACCAAAGCACATACAGAATATTCGGTAGCTATTTGTATAGCGACTCCGGTCCCTAATGATTCCCCATAGAGTACTGTATGATTTGCCGGGATGCCTTGTTGTTGCAAAAACTTAATAGCCGCTCGGGCATCCTCATACAGCCCTGATTCAGTGGGCTTGCCGGGATTTCCACCATATCCCCGATACTCTAGCAATAATACGCCTAAACCCTCTGCCAACAACTGTCGAACCAGATACATCCGATACCCGATATGCCCTGCATTGCCATGCAAATAGACAATCGTCGGTTTTGTGCCATTAGATGGTTTATACCAGGAATTTAAAGTCAATCCATCTGCAGTAGAAAGTTTGATGACCCGCATATCTTCTGCTTGAAAAACTTTCAGGTTCGGCTGCTCAGGAGAGGGAAAATAAATGAAATAACGTTGAAATGAGTAAGACAATGAAACAATTAGAATAATAATAAAAAAAATCAAGAGTAATTGTTTCAACATCATCTCATTTCGTCTTTCTTAGCATTATGGTAAAAAGGGGTAGTCTGTATAACCTTTTTCCCCCCCGCCGTATAAAGTTGCCCGGTCTAATTCATTCAAGGGAGCGTTCTTTTCAAATCGTGTGACCAGATCAGGGTTGGAAATGAAGTATCTCCCAAAAGCAATTAAATCAGCATAACCACTTGAAACCGCTTCTGCTGCCATTTCCAAAGTATAGCCATTATTTACCATCCAGGGACCAGCAAACTCTTTACGTAAGGCATGGAAATCAAAACCGTAAAACTCTCGGGGTCCTTGAGTTTCTCCTTCAATAACATGAATATAAGCCAAGTTAAATCGGTTCAATTCCTGTACAAGCGGAAAAAATACAGCGGAGGGTGATGTTTCTGTAATTCCATTAGCATGACTTACTGGAGCAATACGAATTCCTGTTCGGTGTGCACCAATTTCAGATACAATTGCCTCTGCCACTTCCAATGCAAAACGTAACCGGTTTGCAACCGGGCCACCATATTGATCACTGCGGTGATTTGTACCGTCACACAAGAATTGATGAATAAGATAGCCGTTGGCAGCGTGAATTTCAACTCCGTCAAATCCGGCTAAAATTGCGTTCCTGGCAGCCACCCGATAATCTTCAATAATTCCAGGGATTTCCCCAATCTTTAATGCACGCGGTGTTCCCACTTCGACAAAAGTCCCATTTTCGATAAAAGTGCGTTGGCCAGTTGCTGCAATAGCAGAAGGGGCAACCGGAGCAGTCCCCCCTGGTTGCAGCGAAGAATGTGAAATTCGCCCTACGTGCCAAAGCTGTAAATAAATTGCCCCCCCTTTTGCATGCACCGCATCCGTTACCAATTTCCACCCGGCAATTTGTTCTGCAGAGTAAATTCCCGGTGTCCAGGCATAGCCTTTTCCAGTAGGCGAAATTTGTGTTGCCTCAGCTATAATTAAGCCTGCATCTGCACGTTGGGCATAATATTCTGCATTAAGTTCCGAAGGGGTATCCATTCCATGAAGTGAACGGTTTCGCGTCAGGGGCGCCATGACAATACGGTTTTTTAACGTGAGTCCACTTAGATTAAACGGGGTAAACAAAATGTCATGATTCATGGTTTTCTTGCCTCGTGCAGTGTTACTAAAAATCCATTTTATATTTTGGGACTGGCTCTTAATTTATTCCTCCACAACGATTCCATTGTGTTGAGCAATATAAGGTTAAAAAATCTTGGTTTTTAACTTTGCATGAAAGAATTATTTAGATGAAACAATCAAAAATCAAAAAAGCAAATTCATCTTATAATAAAATTTACTTTGCTACAAAGCCTATTTCTATTGACACGTTCAAACATGAAAGATATGTTTTGCGCACTTTGACTATAATTAATCTCTTGAAATGAAAAATAATAAATTTGATTCAAATTTAGAACAAAATGACTCCATGCAAATTGACACTAAGGAAGAAGCTATAAATCAGGAATTGAAAGAAACGGAGCACACAAAGCGAAAACAAGCGACTGATGAGGATAGCGGTAGAAAAAGTAGAAAAAAAGGAAAAAAACAAACAGTTGAAAAAAATGACCATTTTACAACGGACTCAATGTCAGTTAAAAAATTAAGAAAACAATCCTTTCCCATCCTAGAAGCTTATTATAAAACTCACCTGCTTAATCATGAACAAGTAAAACAAAAGCTTGAGGAACTTAGAGACCAGACAAAAAATCCTCTTGAATTTTTATTATTATTCAAATTCGATTTTTTTAAAAATATTAATCATAAAACAGATCCTGTATTTCAGTGGTTTCTTGATGAACTGGAGCGATGTATTGAAGACCTGCCAAAGTACCAACCGCGAAGAAAAGGCTCTACGAATGAAGCCATGGTTTTAGTTAAATCGGTATGCGCTAATGAAGCACTTTTGGCTGAAGTATTACGAAGAGATAAAATAAAAGCGGTTATTTGTAAGTATTACATTTTTGTGATTATCCATCACCTCTTCGATGTAGAAAAAATAACAGCCAATCCCCTCGAACTTCTTCACACCTATTTTTCAGACATCATAGAACACGTAAAGACTAATCCCATACAGGTTAATGAAAATGGGGACTACAAGAACTTACTTGACCTTTTTTTGCATCCTCAATACGCAAAATATCTGTTAGCTCTTTGGAAAGAAGGTTTTAGACCTTTCTCCCAACAAAGATTTAATGAGTTACTTTTCTCCTTTTATATCGATCAGGAAATTGGGGAATTTAGCCTGGATATAACCCAGTTATATACCATTGTGACTCGGGATGGTGCTTTTCAAGACTTTTTAGTTTTTTCTGAGGAGGTGGATCCATTTTTCCTGTTCCTGGAAAACCCTCTTATCGACGTCAATCTATTTAAAGAGCTTCTGAAAAAAATCCCTAAAGGATGTGATTATGAGTTATTACTTCAGGATGCATTATCCCAAAATAAATACAATACTTACATTGTCTCTCACAGAGAGGAGCAATCTGAAAAATATTTGAATTTAATCAACAAGATAATTTTCTGCTTATCGGAGCTTCCTGCAGAGATGCCTTGGGAATCAAGCCCAACTTTCCAAAATAAAACCCAATCTGATCTGCAGATACTCATGACAGCAGGGCTAAGTGCAAGCATCGCTTCCTCGATTAATACGCAAGTCATAATTCCTGAAACTACTTTAGCTAATGAAGTTTTATTTTTTGGATTGAAATTACTCTTCAAGGACGCCAAAAGGCTGGATGAATCCCTAAAAAAACTGATCCACATTCTTAAAGAAAAAAATGTGAATCAATCCGAATTATTAAATTTATTTTTATATTTTTATTTAACAAATAATCATCAACTGCATAAGAATAATTTATTTAATGAGCTCTTGCAGGAACTAACCCTGGATATTCCGTCTCATGAAATGATTCAAGTAATAAGTAAATATATATCTTTACTGAATGTGTTGCATGCAAAGGTGAAAGAGTTTCAACCCCAGCAAGGTTTAGCTTGGCGCCAGGCAATTCCAGAATTCATGCTGTTTTTAACTAGAACAATTTCGCTTAATTCAGCAAAACAAACTGCAATTCATTTAAAAGTGCCTCTGGCCTTATGTAATTTATTAATTGTGCAGGTGAAGTTACAGTGTCCATCTGATGACCAAAAAGGGATATTCATGCCTGATCTGGAAAAAGTGATGATTTATTTCTTTAGGCATATTCAAGAAATTCGCGATGAAAAGCTCGATGCCAAAATTCTGATGACATTCGCTCTGCATATGATTAATTCAAATAAGCATACCGGAGTGCAATTATTGGAAATTATATCACAAATGTTCCCCTCATGGCTTAAATATACTTCCATAACCATTGCATTTAATGGCCGCAAACTTGACTTTTTATCTGTTTTACTCAATCAATTAAGCTCAAAAGATCATTGGGCTATAGAAAAAAATTCAGCAATTATTTCCTACTTATTGACAAAGCTAAAGGAGAAAAAAATCCCCATACCTATGGTTTTTTTGGAAAATATTGCTGAATTGCAGCTTAACTTCCAGAAAAAATCACTATTAACCCCGAAAGCTCAGGAAGCAGTAGAAATAATTGTTAATCAGTGCCTGCACCAGGTCCAAGGAACTGAACAGGAAACTCCTTTTGAAGAAATTCGTACCAAAATATTATTAAAAGCTGATTTGGATCCTACAAAGGATCCTCAAGCAATCCACACCAAGGAAAATCATCTTTATGCTGACCAAGTATATCAAGAATGGCTTCAAGCTCTGGGTACAGAAGAGGACAAAGGTGAAAAAATAACAAAAGGACTAGGTCGGTTTTTCGAATTTTTAGTTTCTGAAAAAGAAAAGCATATAACGGAATCACTTGCTTCCATACAAGATCCTGATGAGTTAAAAAAACTTGTTGCTTATATCTATGGTATTAGACGGGAAAGCGATTCAGAAGAAATCAAAGAAATCCATACAAGGATTAATACTTATAATAAGACCCTTATTTACTTAAAATCAATCCAGACAAGGGCCGTGATTCCAATTCATTCAGAAATGAAACCCGATGAAATTCGAGCTATAGAGGATGCAAAAAAGCTTCTAGGTATCATTGCAATGGTCGGATATTATTCTAATCCCTCGCTTAATCAACTTTTTATCCGTGACGGTAACGAGGCACTTCACATCTTGAAATTGGAATTATTTGATCAAATAGAGCACCCTTCATGCGACCAGGGTCCTTATATGAGATTTTTGATGGCACTCGAACCGGTGACCAACATTAAATTTCCTACCCTTCAGAGAAGAACAATTCCATTTATTGTTAAAAATTATATTAATGAATATTATCAGCAATTGCCTCCGGAAGCGAAGCAACAGTTTATTCAGGAAATATATGGGAAAATAGAGGATCTTGAAGACAATGAAACAGTGGAGATTATACCAGCCTATGCATTTGCTCCCTTAGTTGACGTATTCCTGGCGCAAAATCAAGAAAGGCTTGGCTACCTGACCCCTAAAGAAGTCCGGGATTTATTTAACCTGGAGCGCCCCAAAGAATATCACCCTGAAATTGTTAAGGATCTGAATCAGTGTCTTTTGCAAAAAAAGAGAAAAGCGAGCCCCAATACAACTAACCCGCATAGTTTCTTTGCTGCAACGCCAGCAGTTAGTGCCGATGATATGAGCCCCCCTAACCAGGGTTTGAAATCAAACTAGATTTCCCTGCATTTCAGGAAGAAATGCTAAATCAATTCCTTTCTAATGTAAACGGCTTAAAAGCCGCTTACATTAGCCAATTTGGTTTCATCGACTTCCGATGTTTATCTATCCTTCATGGACCTTACCGCTTTCATGTAATGCCCCATCCTAAGATTCTTTTTATTTTTTCTCTCTTTATTCTATGTTTCATTGCAGATTATAGGTAAGATATTTCAGATTAATGGCACTACTACGTATAAGGAAATAGAAATGTATCAGAATATACTTGTTGCAATTGATGACAGTGATACATCAATGCAAGCCCTTCATGAAGCCATTGCCTTAAGCAAGGTACATCATGCAAAATTGCGGATTATCCATGTTGGAAACGAGTTTTATGCCCCCTATCTGGGTACTGGTGTTGATTACGAAAAACTTGAGGCCTCATTCAAGGAATACGGACAAAAACTTTTAAATAAAATGCTAACCATCGCACGTGAACAGAATGCAGATTGTGATGCTCAACTGCTGGAAGTAAACCCGGCACATGAGCGCGTCGCAGACAAAATTATTACTGCAGCGAAAAATTGGCCAGCGAATTTAATTGTCATAGGAACTCATGGGCGCAGAGGGTTTCAACATTTATTACTAGGAAGCGTTGCAGAAGGTGTTGTTCGTAATGCGTCAATGCCTGTTCTTCTTATTCGCAGCAAATAATTCTCCTTAGTAGAATGATCCTCGATTAGCGAAAGAGTAACGATGCATCAGAGCAGCCGTTAATCTTTCGCTTAAGCAAGCTTTTTCAATACATACTATCTTTTACAAAAATTTGATACAATGTACCAAAAATTTATAATTGGATCTGTTTTAATGCAATTAATTGATGATTATCATGAGATGGAGAGGCATTTTTTTTCGCTTGTCAGCTCAAACTGCTTCGACTATCAAACCCTGGTTGCATTTGAAACTGGTGTGCCTGCCTCAGGGCTTAACCCTGTTTTTGTAAGACATGTAAGCGAGCAATTCGTAAGAGATCTTGCTCATTGCACGTCCTATTTTATCCAAAAAAATGTACCTTGGGCCTTAATTGTTCCAGAAGAAAGCCTGCTCAATTCAAAACAGCACACACAATTTATAAAAGAATTTACCCTGGCCGACAAGGGTGTTGGTATGGCATTTAATCTTTTAGGGAATAATTGGCAATCTGCAGATAGTTCGCTTGAATTTAAGATGATGAATGAAGATCTACATTCCTGGAGTATTCCACTGACTCATGGTTTTCAATCAACACCGGAAATTACCGCGATTTATATTTTAAGACATGCTGAGGCATTAAAGAAATGCAAAGGCCTTTATCATGTTACGGGCTTTCTTGCGGGCGAGCCGGTGGTGTCCCTAACCTTAACTGTGAAAGAGCATCTTGCCCGCATTGATGATTTGGCTACAATTCCTGGCTATCAAAAGCGTGGTTTTGCAAGTGCCATAATGGCATATGCTTTGAAAAGGGCTTTGGAGTTGAAAGTTAAAACCTGCTTTCTGGAAGCCTCAAAGGATGGTCTAAATCTTTATAAACGCATCGGTTTTCAGCCCCTTTTTACCAACCTGTATTATGAGCTGCAGCCTGAAACCCTCACAGTTGAATCTGAGATAGCATGATAACTCGGAACCAGCATTACTGATTTTCTTTTACAAACAATAAATGACCTGATCATCCAATTCAAAAGAGGTCTTGAATTCCCGCGAACATTGAACAAGCTTCTTCGTCATCCATTGGCATTCATCCTTGCTTGCATAACGTAATTTGAAGTTCTTCCTAACCATAGGCACCAGCTCCAATTGCTTTAACTGCAACTGGGCATCAAAAGCCAAAAAATACATTAGGGACAAATCACTTTTGAATTCTTCCCATCCACTAATTCCTTCATAATCATTAATCAAGTCCCCGCAACCATATAAAATCAACCCTTGATTGTATAACTCAATACCAATCGGATGATGGGAAGAATGGCCATGAATTATATTTACCCCCAGTTCATCAATAAGAATATGTGCAAACTGCTGATGGGATTCAGGAATTTCATAACCCCAGTTTCCACCCCAATGAATACTGACAATACATAAATCTTCTGTTTTCCTGAAATATTCAATGACACTTTTTATTTGATTTATGGTGTGTTTGCCCAAGTCGCTCAATAACCATACCCCGGGTCGCTCCCTTGTCGCTGCCCATTCTTTGAAAATCCCGCTCGAAGTAAGTCCCATTGAAAACACCAGTGTCCTGCCCTTGAAACCCGGTACAAAATGAATTGCTGGCGCAATTGCCTTTTCCAAGTTTTTCCCTGCACCCGCATAGCTAATCCGAGCGTTATCCAGGGTCGCCAAGGTCTCTAGAAAACCTTCTCTACCCCAGTCCAGTATATGATTATTTGCCAAAACACACACATCAATATGTGCTGAAGTAATGACATCGATATTTTTTGGATGCATACGGTAATTTATCCCTTTATAGGGCCATGGGGTATTACTTTTTGTGATACATGTTTCCAGATTAATTAAACGAAAATCAGGCCTTCTTGCATTTAATTCTTCTAGTCCATCTCCCCAAACATATGCTCCTTTGTTTTTAAGTGGAATTTTGCCATTGATGTCTTCTGCAAGCCGCACATAATCACGTGCATCCCTAACATATGATTCATAAATTTGTGGTTCACAAGGATGAGTGAGGATTTGGTCAATCCCTCTTCCTGTCATGACATCACCGCACAGGAACATACGATATGGAGGCATTACGGATGACATAATGAATTTAACCTCAGAGCAAAACTTCCTATTTCAAATAATAGCCTTAAATCCAAAAATTGCAGGATGTTTCGTTTCATTGATGAACGCAGAGGCAGATTTAAAGTTGTACCGTGTCATGCCAGGCCAGATACATGAAATCCCCATCAGTTATGTATCGATTTTTTTTTGGTGGTTTCTTCTGTAGATTCGGATTCCCTCACTTCAGTTTCAGCTTTTCTTTTTTTGGTATCCTCGGAGGGATGTAAAACACCAAGGTCACTGTTTGAAATTAACGGGGGGGAACTCGGTTTTTTTCTCCAATTTAGTACATTGGTTTTTGCATCCTCTGATACCCGTGGAGAAACGTTAAAGCAGCCACGATATTTGGTAGATTTTTCGCATTGATTTCCAAAGACTTCCTGGCAGGGTTCTTTACTCAAATTCAATAAGAGATCAGAGAACTCCTCTTTTAGCTGGTCGAGCCGCTCCTCCTCAGTTTTTTTAAACCATTTTTCCATGGTAACATCATCATAGCCGAGGGGATAAAAACCAAATTTGTTATAAACGACAAGCGAATCAATCGTAGGACTGACTGTCATCGCTGTCAGTCCTGTTCTTTGAAAAAAATCAAAGGCATGCACTATCATTAAACTGGCAAGTCCTTGATTGCGGTGCTTTTCACTTACAAATACACTAAACAGTTGGGATATAAAATTGGAATCCTGTGTTAATCTCAATTCGATAAAGCCAATCATTTTCCCCTGATCCCGCACAACAAGCATCAGATCATATCTATTTTGCTTTTTATTTTGATATTTACCATTATTTTTCAAAAGCTTGATTGTGTCCTCCTCTAATTCCTCCTGTCCCTCTTTAAAATAAATTTCCGCCATCGCATCATTGTGATTCACATGCTTATGGAATTCTTCAATATCTTTTGAGTCGGGATAATCAAGGACATAATTTGGAGAAACAACATTATAATCTAATTTATCATTACACATATAGATATGCCTAATTAATATTCAACAACTTTAGTATAAATCCAAAAGAACGGTTATTCCAACGATGTGGCTATTTAATACCCATCCTATACGGGTGTAAATTATTTAAGGAGATAAATAAGACGCTGCATTAAAATAATGGTAGGATAAAAGGTATATACTTATATGAAACCAGTTCGTTTTTCTACTCATTAATAAAGTCTTAGGAGAGCGTGTGGAAAACAAACAATGGCAGTTTTCGCTCTGGTATGTTCTAATTTTTTTCTGGATTCTCATTCTATTCCAGAACTTTTTTTTCGCTTCCCATCCAGTCAATATTGCTTACAGTGATTTTATAAAACTTTTGAAAGCCCATAAGATAGACAATGTCTTACTTGAAGAAAATTACATTACTGCAAACGTGAAAACGGAGGGTTTAGCAACATTCCTTCCTGAAGACAAACTAAATGAAATTAAACAATATGGCGGCAAAGAACCTCAAGTCACTACTGTGCGTATTAACGATCCCTCCCTGGTACCGGCCTTGGAAGCCGCAAAAGTCAAATTCAATGGACAAATTGAAAGTAAATGGCTGACCATGTTGTTGTCCTGGGTGATTCCCGCACTGCTTTTTTTTGCATTATGGAGCTTTTTAATAAGACGTATGGGTTCAGCGGCGGGTGGCGTTTTGGATGTCGGAAAAAGTAAAGCTAAAATGTACATGGAAAAAGAAACCCATGTGTCCTTTCAAGATGTTGCCGGCGTGGATGAAGCCAAAGCCGAGCTCATGGAAGTTGTCGAATTTCTCAAAAACCCACAACATTATACCCGCATAGGGGCCCATATTCCTAAAGGAGTTCTTTTAGTCGGCCCGCCTGGAACTGGAAAAACACTACTCGCACGCGCTGTGGCAGGTGAAGCAGGAGTGCCTTTTTTTTCAATTAATGGATCTGAGTTCGTAGAAATGTTTGTCGGCGTAGGTGCTGCACGAGTACGAGATCTGTTTAATCATGCCCGTGAAACAGCCCCGGCAATTATTTTTATCGATGAACTGGATGCCTTGGGTAGGGCACGTGGCGCGTATCCTATTGGCGGCGGGCATGATGAAAAGGAACAGACTTTAAATCAATTGCTGTCTGAAATGGATGGATTCGATCCCAGTGAAGGATTAATTCTTCTGGCCGCAACAAACCGTCCGGAAATTCTTGATCCTGCATTGCTGCGTGCGGGACGCTTCGATCGCCATGTCCTCGTAGACCGGCCAGATAAAAAAGGCCGTATAGAAATATTGAACGTTCATCTGAGAAAAATAAAACAGGATGCGGATGTTGATGCGGAAAAAATTGCTGCCTTAACCCCCGGGTTCTCCGGTGCTGATTTAGCGAATCTCGTCAATGAAGCTGCCCTGCTTGCGACTCGTCATGATGCCGACTCAGTCAGCATGGATGATTTTACTAATGCCGTAGAACGTATTGTCGCCGGTTTGGAGAAGAAAAACCGTTTACTCAATCCGGAAGAACGTAAAGCAGTAGCCTATCATGAAATGGGGCACACGTTGATAGCACTCTCCCTACCCAACGTGGATCAAGTGCATAAAGTTTCGATCATCCCCCGTGGGATAGGCAGCCTTGGTTATACCATTCAACGTCCTACTGAAGATCGCTATCTTATGACTGAAGAAGAATTAACAAATAAAATGATGGTGCTTCTAGGGGGCAGAGCGGCCGAATTTGTTGTTTTTGGACGCTTTTCAACAGGAGCAGCAGATGATCTCGCCAAGGCAACAGATATTGCCCGGAGCATGGTGATGCGTTATGGCATGGATAAAGACCTAGGACCAGTAACTTACCAGAAAGAACATTCAATGTTTCTGGAGCCCACCCTTCCCCATAACGATCGTGAATTTAGTGAAGAAACAGCTTGCGAGATTGATGCAGCAGTTCGCAAAATTATCCAATCAGCATTTGATGACGCGGTAGACATAATAAAAAAACGCATCAAAATTTTAGAAAAAGGAGCAACCTTATTATTGCAAAAAGAAACGCTAAACGAAGAAGATTTGCTTTCCCTGAATATAAAACAGTGACAGACCAAAGCCGCAGTGCTGGATAGCAAACCCGCGTTAATGGATAAAACCAAATCAAGCTCCTACCCTTTCGCCAGGGCCTGCGTTCTTCATTCATGGGAGATTAACTGTTCTTGGCTTAATGGTTGCAATGCATGTGTAGAATCAAAATGGATTAAACCATCAAATTGATAAGGCAATTGAGTAAAAAAATAATGGCTATAACGCTCTGTGTCCGGCAGGTACACAACCCCAATCGCGCGTTGTAAACGAGGAATATCCAGATAAGTTTCAAGTTTCTTGTTATCAGACAGGTTTAAGAAAAAATTCTTATGCTTTAAATGATGGAATAAATCCTCAAAACTTCCCTGTAATCCAGGCCTTACTTGTTTTTTCTCACCCGGCATTCCCCAATCGGATGCCGCCATGACTGTCCCTTCATAAGTGGAAAAACCAAGTGAATAGGAATGTGTGTCATATTGTTCCCGTACTAATTGTCCCAGATTAAATTCATTACGCTCTCCCATTTCGGTAGCTCGGGAATCCCCTATATGTGAATTATGCGCCCATATAATGATTTTTGCCGGCTGTTTGAAGCGTGTTTCCAAATGAGCCGCTAACACATTCAGGGTTTCCGCCATATGTTGATCGCGAATATTCCAGGTTGAAACCCTCCCTTCTAACATGGAGCGATAGTAATTTTCTGCATTTTTTACCAAGCGGGCATTTTGAGTCGCAAAGAAGTATTCATCTTCTACTGCTATTCCATCCCGATGCAGGTATTCAAAAGCCCGGTGCTGCAGTTCCACTAATTGAGCTACAGCCTCATGGATACATGCCTTTTTAATTCCACTATGAATTAAATAACCATATATTTGCGGATCCTGATGCAGGTGATCAAAACAGGAATAACGCTGTTTTGCCCGTTGCGCGGCTTCAGGATCGATTTTGCTTAAGAAATCAATTACAGCTTGTATAGAGGCATTCAAGCTGTATAGATCAAGGCCAAAGAATCCAATTTTTTGTGCGGCAGGTAAATTATCGTTATATTTTCGTAACCAGCTCAGAAAGGGCGGAAGAGTAGTATTTCGCCACATCCAGGAGGGAAACCGTTGGAAATTATCCAAAGCCTGTTCACAAAGTTCAGCATTTCCTTCACCTTGTAAATAACGATGAACACGATGGGCGTCAGGCCAATCCCCTTCAATTGCTACCGCCATAAAACCATGCTCTTTTATCAGCCGCTGGGATATTTTAATGCGGGCCTGGTAAAATTCATGCGTTCCGTGAGATGCTTCACCAATCATTACAATACGAGCATCCCCAATATGCTCAAGCACTGCATCATAATTTTCATCGGATTCTTTCAGTGGAACTACAGTATTATCGAGTTCATCTATTAGCTTTTGCAAAGCATCTTTATTCATAGAGCCTCCTCGCTCCCTACTTTCCGCCACAATATCGATCAAACCAGTTTTTGGCTATATTGGCGACTTCGCTTAATTTTCCGGCCTCTTCAAATAAATGGGTTGCTCCAGGGACTATGTGCAATTGGGGGTGGCAACTCATTTGCGCCATCGCTTGCTTATTAAGATCAATCACTACCTCATCCTGCCCTCCTACAATCAATAAGGTAGGGGCTTTGACTTGAGGTAAATAATTACCGGCCAAATCAGGCCTGCCGCCTCGTGAGACGATGGCGCTCACATATTTGGGCTCCTGCGCTGCTGCTACAAGAGCAGCCCCACCTCCGGTGCTTGATCCAAATAAACCGATTGGAAAATTGTATGGAGCTAATTCTTGGGTACACCAATGAATCACATCAATAAGACGAGAGGCCAATAAATGAATATCGAAACGAAATTCACGAGTAACATTATCGATAATATCTTCCTGGGAAGTAAGCAGGTCAAAGAGCAGGGTTGCGTAATTTCCCTCATTCAAGGTATTGGCCACGTATTGATTGCGGCTGCTGAATCGACTGCTTCCACTTCCATGCACAAAAATCACTATCCCTTTAGCTTTTTCAGGTATGAATAGAAACCCATTCAAATAAACATTTTTACTTGGAATTGTCACGGGATGTTGAATGTCCGCAGTATAGGTATCCATGAGCATTCCTTTTCCTGAACCTACCTTATTTCAAGTATAGCCTTTTAATCCGGATTAATTGGTAAATAGCGCATGAGCTATAGGAAATTTATAATTTTCATATGCATTGTGCTTAAAGCATAAACCAATAAGCCATTCCGCCGCTTACTCCCATTGTCATTAATAATAAAGTCGATTGCAGAGCAAAGCGTAGAGGGGTTAAAGTCCATAAGAGTACTATTTTAGATATAAAACTGGCCATAATGGCGGTATACAACATCAAACATCCTTGATCGAGCTCAATTTTATCGCCCAAATAAAGCAAGGCAGTTGCTAGTGAAATACCGTGAATTTCAAGCAATCCACCCAAAAATGAAATCAACAAGATCCAATTGATTGAAATAATTCGCTTTGTCATTGCGACAAGCAGCAGCAAGAATCCAATGAATATCGAAGTTTGCAATATAGATAATAAATTCAGGGGCTTGGCTAATAGAGTTAAATCGTGATTTATTTTTTTCTGATAATAAAGCAGAATAACTGCCAATAAAATTCCTGTACTTATCATTGCCAGGAGCGGCCCAACTATGGAAACAAGTAATGTGGGAGAGGCCACAAAAATGATAAGAAGCACATCAACAAGCATGGCGACAGTGGCTAGAAGCCCGGAAGCTAAAATGGCAGGAATTGCCTGCGGATATCGCTTTAATGTTTGATGAACCTGGGCAAACACTGCAGTACTCGAAACCAATCCCCCCATAAAACCGCTTAAGGGAATCCCCATACGTTCGCCGAATAGATGGATGGCCACATAACCGCACAATTGAATTCCGGCAATTGTAGCAATCAATAAACCAAAAGCCCTGGGGTTAAAAAAATGCCAGGGATCAATGGTTCTATCAGGAAGAAGCGGTAAAATCCCCAAAGTAAAAATGACCAATACAATTACCGTTTCCATTTCATGGGGTTTGAATTTTTCCCGCGCCAACCGATGCAGCCTTTTTCGTTCAATAAGGATAAGTAAAATGATGGCGCTCAGGGTTATTGCAATTAAGGGCAAGCTGGGAACCATAAAACCAATACAAAAAATAATCCCCCCGGTAATTTCTGTCAGAGCACCTATATTACTGTTTTTACGTTGATTCGTACTGATTTGAAAATAATTGAGCAGTAATATACCAAATACAAAAGCGCTTGTCGTAATTGTAAGACCCGTTTGATTTAAGGTGGCAATCAAAGTTCCGAGAACCGATAATAAGATAAATGTTCGGACACCAATAAATTGGGCCCCTTCCGGATGACTGCGTTCGCGCTCAATACCGATGAGAAAACCAATCAGAAGGGATATAATAAAAGATGTCAGTATCTCTAACATAATGCACACTTCCCTGGCTCTGCTTTCTTCGACACCGCATTCCAATCAGGCGTGTATCACTTAATTGGCATCTCCTTAATAAATGGATTATAGTACATCTATACTTAAGTAATTGAATTTGCGTTTGAAAATAACGGTAGATTCTTCATGGATAATAGAAATCCCTGGGCTTTAAACGCCCCTATTGATTCTTTTTTCTTTGACTGTGATGGTACGCTCTCACTCATTGAGGGAATTAATGTCCTTGCAACAAGAAACGGCGTTGCTGAAAAGGTTCATCAGATTACAGCTCGGTGCATGGGAAAAACGGGCATGACCCCCAAGGATTATCAACAGCGTTTGGTCTATGTGCAACCTACCCGCAACCAGGTAGAGGAGTTAGCTGCATCCTATATACAACATGTTGCTCCTGGCGCTTCGGAACTCATTCAGTTATTGCATCGCTTGAATAAAAAGACCTATATCATTTCAGCCGGCATTAAAGCGGCAGTAGTCCCATTTGCCCATGCTTTAGGGGTGCCTGCAAACCATGTACTTGCAGTGGATGTATATTTTGATGCGCAGGGTAAGTATTTTGGATTTGATAAACAAAGCAATATGACCAAAGCCAATGGAAAAGCTGTAGAGATAGCCTCGGTGCTGAGTCCTGGTGAACGATCCTTATTAGTGGGGGATGGAATGAGTGACTGGGAGGCACGAGAAACAGTAACCCGATTTATTGGTTTTGCAGGCCTAAGCCCTAAAGAATGGGTAAAAAAACACTCTGATTTTTATATCACCAACACAAGCTTTTATCCAATAATCGCCTTGGGATTAACGCAAGACGAGTTGCAACAATTACCTTCCCAAGACCTTGCCTATTATGAACAAGGGCTTAGAGAAATTAACAATTCTGCGGTTCTGATCAAGGGAAATGACCATGTTCACTATTCAGGTTCTTGATAATATCTCTCCCCAAGGCTTAAGTATATTCCATCCCGACCTATATCAATTAGGCATTAACCCAATCGAGCCTGATGTTATTTTAGTACGTTCCCATAAATTACATGGGCATCCTTTCTCCAGGAATTTAAAAGCAGTAGCCCGGGCAGGTACAGGTACTGATAATATCCCTGTTGAGGTCCTTACCAAGCTCGGTATTCCTGTATTTTATGCTCCTGGCGCAAATGCCAATGCAGTCAAGGAGCTAGTGATGGCAGCCATGATCATGGGTTACAGGCATTTAGATGAAACCCGCTCTTTTATTACCGAACTCTCCAAAGAAAATAATCAACTCCTAAACCGGGAAATAGAAACAAAGAAAAAGAAATTTGTTGGGCATGAAATTTCAGGGAAAACCCTGGGCGTCATAGGGTTGGGTAATATAGGAGTTAAAGTGGCTAATGCCGGATTGGCCTTGGGGATGAACGTTTTGGGTTTTGATACCAACATGACCCTTACTAACGCCTTGGCATTAATGCCTGGGGTTGAAAAAGTGATGGATATGAATTGGTTACTATCCCATGCAGATATTATTACTTTGCATATCCCTTTAAATACCGCTACTACCCACTTAATTAATGAAGAAAATATTTCTTTTGTGAAACCGGATACCCTTTTGCTCAATTTTTCCCGCGAACAAATAGTATGTGAAAACGCCATTTTGCAGCAACTGAATAATCAACGTTTGATGGGCTATATTACCGATTTTCCAACGATTAATCTCGCAGGACACCCTAATGTCTTGTGTTTCCCCCATTTGGGTGCAAGCACGCAGGAAGCCGAACAGAGTGCGGCAGAAATGGTGATTCGCAATGTTTGCAATTATCTGGAATATGGAATTATCGAATATTCTGTCAATTTTCCCAATATTTCTCTTTCTGGAACTCAGGTGTCTCATTGTTACCGTCTTCTGGCTATCAACAAAAATACTCCTGGTGCTATGGGCAAAATTACCCAGAACATCTCAAAGCTTGGATTCAATATTGAACAGATGGAAAATAAATCACGTGGGCCAATTGCCGTCAACCTTATTGATATCTCTGGACCTAAAGAATCCCTGTCCGAATTATGTGATCAACTGAAGCACGTTTCAAAATTAATAGACATCCGATTGGTGTCAAATTGTCAAAAATAATAAAATTTGTGCAATTTTTGTAAAACCCCAATTTCTTTACTACACTTTTAAATGTTATTCACCTTATCAAGATATTAACCTGTTTTATAAGGATTGCTGTGCATAATATTGAATTACTCGCCATTCATGATCAAAAAACAAATGGTATGGCGATTTGTTTAAAACCCAAAGTTCCCTACATTATTACTCCATCTTTGGTCCATGAGGTTCGCAAACTACAAAACAAAATAGCCGAACAATACTATACCCGGCCATGGGAAGGGGTTTATTACATTCTATGGTATTTACATAACGATACCGCTCCCTGGATTGGCCTTGACTATCATTTTATCCAGGAGGCCTTGACAAGCCATCGTGAGCGACAAATGGAGCACTACATCGAAACTGTTTTTGAATTACTGTTCATCAATTATGTGGGTTTCGATCTTCCCCTGATTAACTGCTCTATTGTAAACCGAAAGTTGAGCGGCGTTTCTCAGGATTTTTTTTATGTCAATCGCATCAATTTTATAAAACATTATTCCTGCTCCAATATACTTCCCTTTAATAAATTAAATTTTAATTCCGGAATAAGAAATACATCCTTTCCCTTGAAACTCTATACTCGCAATTATTTTTATTCCTATAACTCAATTGACTTAAAATCAATGAAAAAAATTCTTAGTTCGTATCGGTATGAACCCATACCCAAATCCCAGCAGGATGAAATTAAATTTCTGTTCAATCAAATTAGCCAGGAAACAATTGAAAAAATTTATCAATTGGCATCAGAAAAAATGAATGTACTCAAACGTTTCGCCTTAATGCAGTCGCGGGCAAATAACTCAAGATAGAATCCTGATTTGCATTTTGATAGCACCTCATTCGTGCCTCCGGGATGCTGCAAGGCAGATGCCCTCCAACTTCAAGCGTACAAAATAAGCCTAATGCCACACTCTTTGGATAAACTAAAATATCAACACTCACTTTTACACCATAATAGGGTATAATATGAGGAGTTTTTATACAGGAAAGGTATATTGATGTTTGGGTTGAATGACCGGGTGGGCAAATCCTTTTTTAATGACGCGAAATCTGATGAACTCTTTGTTACCAGTCGTTTTTTTACTTTACAGGGAGAGGGACCATTTCGTGGTCACCCTGCATACTTCATTCGCTTGGCTAAATGTAACTTAGCGTGCTCTTTTTGTGATACTTATTTTGATACCGGGGAATGGATTGATTTTACCTCCTTACTGGAAGAAGCCGACACCGTCATTCACTCTTTTTTTCAAACACGAAATCTCACCTCGCCCTCCTGGGCTCAGGGTTTGGGAAAAAATATGGTTCTGGTGATTACAGGCGGTGAACCTTCATTACAGCGGAATTTATCCGCATTTTTAGAACAAGCCCAACCGTATTTTCAATATACTCAAATTGAATCAAATGGTGTTTCCATTCTTCCTGATCTCCCTGCAAAAACAACTTTGGTTGTCAGTCCCAAGTGTCTTGAAAAAGAAGGGAAAGTTATTCGCTACCTAGAACCTAACAGTAAAATGTTGAAGCGCGCTGATTATTTAAAGTTTGTGATGTCAGCACCCGAAGATGGTCAATACACACCCTACAGCGAAATACCCGCATGGGCGCATGAATGGGCTGAAAAAACCGGCAAGCAGGTGTTTGTGAGCCCCATGAACAGATACCAGAAAGAGCCGCAACGTGCTCAAGCAATGCGTGAAAAAGGGCGGGATCTCACCATAGCAGAACGCTCGGAAATTAACGAAACTGTCAGCTTTTGGGAACCAGGGCTTTTACACCTGGAAAAAAACCAGCGCAATCATGAATATGCAGCGGAATATTGCATGAAATACGGGTTTGTCCTGAATTTGCAAATCCATCTGTTTGCAAGTTTACCTTAAACATTTTATAGGTCCGGACTAGGAGTGCTAATCCGGCTTTCGATAATTTAAGATGAATGAATCAAGCGGAGCATACCATGTCATGACCACAACATGTTGGTGATTTAATCTGGCCGCATCCCTGAGGACATTTTGCTACTTGAACTTTGCCTTTATCCGTTTTGATTTCATCACTGACTAAAGGGGTATCGCATTTCGCGCAGGTTAAATTTTTTACTCGCATTCCACATTTTTGACATTTATATTCCATGGCCAATCTCCTTGAAATTAATTTCTTTGTTCAATATTAGGACTAAATCGGGTAGTTGTAAAATGGAAGATTGCTGGTTTTTTATCCTAAGGCAGCACGTAATGCTTCATCAATATGGTTTTCGTCAAATACCTGTACTCCATGCTCCCTTAGCAGCGCAGCAGTAACCCCTTCCCCCTGAATCAATGTATGCGAAAAAGTTCCATCATAAATCATTCCGGATCCACAAGACGGGCTTCTTGCTTTTAAAACCGCAACCCTTATGTGATATTTTTTTACCAGCTCCAGTGTTTTTTGCGCCCCTTGCAGGAAGCAATCAGTCACATCCTGATTCATTACAGTTTTTACTATAGCATTTTGGTTTAATACCTCAGCGCCCGATTTTTTATCCTGAATCTCGGCCGGCGCTCTGGGAACAGGCAATCCTCCAGCAAGTTCGGGGCAAATAGTGATAATGTTTCCCTCTTTAATCCATTGTTGTAATAAAGGATGGTGCTGCAAACAATCCCCCCCGTCATAGCGAACTTTCTGGCCAAGAAGACATGCACTCATAAGGATTTTAGGCATAAAAACTCCAATAAGAAGACATAAAGAAGGACTCCAGGTATAGCCTTAAACTTACTCTAGAAGGTAAGCTTCCGTAACCTTAAAGAATTAACAATAACGGAAACAGAGCTCAATGCCATCGCAGTGGCAGCAATAACAGGGTTTAATAACAGCCCTGTCAGCGGATACAACACACCAGCCGCCAGGGGAACACCCAATCCATTATAAATAAAAGCAAAAAATAAATTCTGGCGTATATTGCTCATTGTAGCGCAAGATAAACGACGCGCTTTCACGATACCCTCCAAGTCGCCATGGAGCAAAGTAATCCCTGCACTCTCAATTGCGACATCCGTACCCGTGCCCATTGCAATTCCTATATCAGCACTTGCCAACGCCGGCGCATCATTTACTCCGTCTCCTGCCATGGCCACAACGAAACCTTTATCTTTCAAACCACTGACTATACGCCGCTTGTCATCTGGCATAATTTCTGCAATGACGTTTTTTATTCCCAATTGTCCGGCAACCGATTGCGCTGTTATTTGACTGTCGCCAGTCAGCATGTATATTTGCATCCCGTTCTTTTGTAATTCATTTATGGCCTTAAATGTGTCTGGCTTCAATGGATCTTCCACTGCCAAAATGGCAATTGTTTTACTGCCTACAGCCATAAACATGACTGTTGCACCTTGTGCCCTTAATTCAACAGCCCTATCATTAAGTGAGCTGGGTGTATCCCCATATTCTTGCATCAGCTGCAAGTTCCCAATTGCAATGCGTGAATCATTGATCTTACCAATGACCCCTTTTCCAGGTATGGCCTCAAAATCTGCGACCGTGGTTAGCGACAATTGTTTCTCTTTTGCTGCAGCAACGATTGCATTTGCCAAGGGGTGCTCGCTGTGGCGTTCCATTGTGGCAGCTAAAGCAAGTACTTCATCTGCTTCAAATTCCTTTTCAGTAATAATCTGGGTTAATTTTGGGTGGCCAAGCGTCAGGGTGCCGGTTTTGTCCACAACGAGCACTTTAACCTGTTCCATAAGTTCCAGCGCTTCAGCATTTTTAACCAGGACCCCATTCTGAGCCCCTTTACCCACACCAACCATAATAGACATAGGTGTGGCTAAGCCTAAAGCACAAGGACAGGCAATAATCAGCACGGAAACTGCTGCAAGTAAGCCATAACTCAAAACCGGTTCCGGGCCCAAGAAAAACCAGGCGAAAAATGTCACAATTGCAATCAAAATTACTGCAGGTACAAACCAGCCTGAAACCACATCAGCTAAACGTTGAATAGGGGCCCTGCTCCGCTGGGCTTCACTTACCATATGGATAATATGGGCCAGCATTGTGTCACTGCCTACGTGTTCCGCCCTCATTACAAAGCTGCCATTCAGGTTTATGGTTGCCCCGATTACTTTGGAACCTATGTCCTTACTTACCGGCATTGATTCACCGGTAACCAGTGACTCATCTACATTACTGCGTCCCTCAAGCACCTGCCCATCCACGGGAATTTTTTCGCCGGGACGAACACGAAGCTTATCCCCGACCCGAACTTGATCAAGGGTTACTTCTTCATCATTACCATGAACATCAATTCGGCGAGCATGTTCCGGGGCTAAATTCAATAAGGCGCGAATTGCTCCTCCTGTCTGCTCGCGAGCTTTTAATTCCAAAACCTGGCCGAGCAAGACCAAAGTAGTAATTACCGCAGCCGCTTCAAAATAAACATTGATTAATCCCTGGTGATGAAAAGCAATAGGAAACAAACCCGGAAATAGCAAAGCAATGGTACTGTAAATCCAGGCCACGCCTACCCCCATTGCAATAAGGGTGAACATATTCAGCTGACGTGTCTGGACTGAAATAACCCCCCGCTGGAAAAAAGGCAAACCACACCATAAAACCACAGGGGAGGCCAGAGCAAATTGAATCCAGGCAGAGAGATTTGCCGTAAGAACATGTTGAAACAGATGGCTCCCCATTTCTAATACCACGACCGGAATACTTAACAAAAGTGCCAACCAAAATCGGTGTTGCATGCTTTTGTATTCGGGATTTTCTTGTTCTATCGACACAGTTTCAAGCTCTAGAGCCATACCACAAATCGGACAATTTCCTGGTTTCGCCTGCCGAATTTCTGGATGCATGGGACAAGTGTAGATACCGGTTTTTAGCGTCTCATCTGAGGCAGAATGCTGAGGCAGATTAAGGTGGGGATGACTTGCCTGATGGTTTTTTTCTGCCTCTAAAGAATTCTTTCTGGGGTGATGCTCGTGATTACAATGTCCCGGTTTCATAGTTCCTTTTTCTCCTTAGGAATACCTCTCCTGTCAGAGAGGGCCTAACTTTTCTTATCCTTGAATTAATTCTTCAACGGTCCATTCATCATTTTCCAGGATTTTGGCAATTACCTTATTAAATTCCTGTGCAATTAAATCTTTGCAATGCGCCGAGACTGGGCCATTGATTGAAATGAGGTACTCCCCTTCCTGGTTTTTGGAAAACAAGACCCAAAGAGACCGATTGCTTACAGGACGGTCTTCACTTCCAAAGTGATTTGCATAGTGAAATTTAAGGTTGGTCAAACCCATATCAGGAATTGCTTTAATAAAAAACGAGGGCGTAATATTCACAAGGATTCGCAACCGTTCCGGTTTTTGCAAAGGCAGATGCAAATGGAATAATTTATTCAATTTTCTTTTAAGCGAGGCATTAAAACCAATTGCCTCTGCCCAACTTAGATATTTCAGGTAAAAATCAACTATTAATGAATTCAGTTTGGTTTTTTTAAATTGTTTTGCAAAACGCAATTTGTTCCAGCTATAAAATAAATAATGGCTGATGGTTAATCCCGAGTCTTTGAACTCGCTGTTTTTAATCACATGGGAACACTTTTGAAAAGTGGCGGTCTTTAATTGTTGCTCCTCAATTGACCGAATAAAATCAGTAAAACTAAATCGCTCATCCAGGGTGATATTTATGCGTTTATATTCGGAGAACATGCCGACAACAGAGTTAAATTGACTCCCCTCTCTGCCGCTGTGTATTTGGATAAAGGGAATTTTTTTCTGATGGCTTAGCTTATAAAAAACGAGATGGCAGGCAGCAATCAACCCGGTACTGACATTGATATTTCTCGCTTGATGCCATTCGATGAATTGTTCTGCCCGATGTGAATCAATTGGGTAATGGTATAAATACTTTTTCTGGTTCTCTACTGGCATAAAATATTTATGCCCCAAATACAGCATTTTAAATCCCCTGTTGTAATTCTGCCAAAAATTAATTTTATGTTTTAAATTGGCAGCATAAAGGTGATTATTTTTTTTAACAAAATTAAGGTAAGAATCTTTTTCGGGTTCCAACACCAATTGCTGGCCTTGCGCAAGTTGCTGATAATATTTTTTAAACTGGCTCAATATCAAATCGCATGAAGGGCCATCAACAATAATGTGGGGGATAATCAGATGTAACTCATGCAAATCACTGTTAATTTTGTACAGATAGACCCCGATAAGCGGTTGGCGGGTGAGAGGAATTTCCCGCTTCATATTGCTTTGAAATTCCTGATCAAGCTCCTTTTCTTTATTATTTAGGGAAATATCTTTATAGACTAATTCGAACTGCCCCTTTTTATTTAATACCTGTGTGGGCTTTTCCTTGTCGAATCGCAACCAGAAAGCACTGTTTTGCTTCACAACAGCATCCAGTGCCTGGGCGACATAATCCTTGTTCAATTTTCCCTGAATTTGCAAGCGGGTGCCGATATTATAGGGATAGTCTAATCTGTTGAGCACCCAAAAAACGTATTGAAAATCACATAAAGGGACTTCTTCTCCTACTCTATTTACCGACACCTGGGGTACTGTATTATTTTCAAAATCAAATAGATGATGCAGCTCATCGGCGATATTCTTCGCAATCTTGCCAACACTGGGTTCGTTAATAAAATATTCAATCGACAGGTTGAGTGTGGGGCATTGCAATTTATCATGAATGCGATTGCGAATTTCTATGGCCATCAGTGAGTCCAGGCCTAAAGAAAACAACCCATCATCAACCTTGATTTGCTCTATATCATCCAGACCTAAAACCTCCATGGCAATTTCACGCAATGCCTGACTTAATATTGCGATACATTCCTCCTTGGAATGTTGGCGAAGAGAAATTAAAAAATGCTGATCTGCCGGGAGTGTATGCTTGATTAGATCTCCCAACCATGCCTGTTTGGGTGCGTATTTAAAATAAATATCCCAATTTACAGGACATACAGCTACTTGCACCAAGGAGCTTTTTAATAAAACATCAAGCACATCAATACTGTCTCTATCTAATAAAGTAAACCCTCGTTGCTGGATTGCCTGTCCCAAATTTGCAGTCATTCCTATTGAATGGAAGGGCCCCCAGTTAATGGTCAGCGCCGGTAAACCTTGATGTTGCCGCAGGGAAGCCAAACCATCCAAAAATCCATTAGCTGCAACATAGTTTGCTTGCCCCCGTGCCCCGAGTACGGATGCTGAGGATGAAAATAAAACAAACAGATCTAGAGGAATATCTTTGGTTAATTGATGCAAAATCAAGGCACTGTCCATTTTTGCACTAAGTACACTTTGCATCTCATCATCTGTTAAATTCACCAATAGACCATCCCGGACGATACCGGCAAGGTGGAAAACTCCTTGAAGCCGGTTGGAACTTTGTTCAATATCAGCAATGATGTGCTCCATTTGCTGATAATTACTGGCGTCTGCTTGATAATGTTTAATAAATACTTGTTTTTTCCGGGCACGATCAATCATCAGCTTGGTTTCGGGAGAGCATTCCGATCGGCTGGTTATCACAATATGATGGGCACCTCGGTGGATAAGATACTCAATCAATGCTTTCGCCAAAGCACCGGTACCCCCTGTGATTAAATAAGTTGCATCGCTTTTAAATAACATCTCTTGTTGTGCAAGATTTGCTGCAAGCTGCGTTTTCTTTAAACGGGGAATATAATACCCATCGCGGATTGCAAATTGATTTTCAACACTATTGCCAGTAAACAGATACTTTACTATTTCCGGCAAAGTACTATTAGCCCCTAAATCGATTGCATAATTACTACCCAGTTCAAGCTCATTGCTAAAAGTTTTCCAAAAAGCGCAAGCCATGGTGTGATAAGGGTTGACCTTATCTGTGGGGTGAATGGCATAGGCATTTTCTGTAATCAGAATGAAACGGTTAGGCCGTGACTTGAACATCATTTGGCAACAATGAAACAGGTCGTTAAATTGACTCTGGTGATAGAGAAAAATAATGTTTTTATTTTCAATAGGACCTAATTCGTTGACATTCCTGATTAACTGATAATCCAGGTCCCCTAACAGGGTTTTAGCTTTATCCACGTCATTGGAGATGACTAGCAGCTCCGGCATTTGCGTTTGTACAAGCACGTTAAATTTGAAAGGATTCCATCGGAGTTGATACAAGTACTGGAGATAGGCTTCATAGGGAATAAAATGGCTTTGCGTCACTTTTCTCAGTTTAAATTTTTCAATCTCACCGATCTGTAACCCTGAGTTATCATAAAATTTGATATCAAAACATAATTCATTCTCATGGCTGGACACTCTCTGAATTACATTGATCCAAACACTTCTTGGCGCTTCCTGGATTGTGGTCATTCGGGCAAAAGTATAAGGCACAAAAGTTGCGTGTTCTTTCTGATGCATTCGCAGCAGCAAAATACTTTGCATAATGCCATCAAGCAAAACAGGAGGATAATAATAGCCAAGGGCTTGATTGGTTTTAATCACTGCCACTTTTGAAAGCACACTCTCCGCATGAAGAAAACTCTCTTGTAAAACGCGCAGCTCTTCGCCATAAAACAGGGCATTTTTGTTGAAATAATCATAAACTTGGGAGCCCTCAAAATGACGATCCGCAGTTGATTTTAATTCATTAATATTAAGGGATTCGGTAATAGCCGGTACGTGCGTATTGAGTTCCATTTCAGAATATAACTGCCAATTTTCCTCTTGTTTGGCAAAAATGTTGATTTTATATTCGAGGTCATTTTTCAGTTTTACGTGTACTTGAAACTCCTGATCTTGTTTCGGATACAACGGACGCTCAATGTGAAACTTTTCAATTGAAAAGGAATTACGCTTTAATATAAGTTTGGCAGCTGCCAATCCCGACTCAATAAATGCCGTAGCTGGAAAAATGACCTTATCAAAAATAAAATTTTGGTTGATATAGGTTACATGGTCCAAATCCAGTTTATTGCTAAAGAAAAATTCATTGCCGGGAAGTGAAAACATTTGCCCTAAAAGAGGATGGACCCTATCGGCTGATGTCTTGTTAGAGGTTTTCTTGTCAATCCAGAATTCTACAGAATCAAACACATAATTAGGCAAGCTTACTTTCCTGTATTCATAGTCCTGGTTCTTAAAATATAAAACCCAGTCGACTTGTTTACCTTGCATGTAAACTGTCAGCACGGATCTAAGTGCAGGTTCCTTGTCTAAATCAAGGGTACTGATTTTTCCATGTGACAAGGCAAACTGGCCTGTTTCTAGCATCTGGCTTGCTTCTTGGGCATCATGGGCTGCCAAAGCAAGGCGGTAAGGATAATGATCGCGGCATGTGGCTGCAGTAAAACAAATATCGCCAAACTCTTCAGATGTGGTTGCCAGGTAGTGCTGATACTCCTGAGCCAGATGCTCAAGGGCCGGCTGCGAATTGGCAGAAAGCACCATTAACTGGAGCTTGCCGGATTCAACTGTCGTCTTTTGATCTGCGACTTTAGGATGTTCTTGTAAAATAACATGGGCATTTGTACCACTAAAACCAAAGGCATTTACCCCTGCATATCTTGGCTTGGAGCCTGTGTCCCAATCAATTTTGTGCAAGGGCAGGCGCATATCTCCTAAATGAATATGGGGATTTAATTTTTTAAAATGGAGCAATTTGTAAATTTTTTTCTTTTGCAAACTGATAACGGTTTTAATAACACTCGCGACACCAGCAGCACTTTCAAGATGGCCGATATTGGTTTTAACTGCTCCAAGGTACAGGGGATTATCCTGAGAGTGCCCCTTCCCATAAACCTGGTTGATTGCATGAACTTCTATGGGATCTCCCAGGGATGTACCCGTTCCATGCGCCTCAATATAGCTGATATCACTACTGGATAAGTCAGTTTGGCTTAAAGCCTTCATCATGACTTCTTCCTGGCTTTTGCCATTGGGAACAGTCAATCCCGCAGATCGCCCGTCACTGTTTACGGCAGACGCTTTAATGACTGCCAGAATATTGTCTTTATCACGCAGGGCATCCGTTAACCGTTTAAGGAAGAGGATACCGCAGCCTTCTGCACGCGCATAACCATCTGCATGTTCATCAAAAGTTTTACAATAACCATCAGGGGCTAAAGCCTTGGCTTTACATAAAGTAATATTTGACTCAGGCGACAACAATACATTTACCCCGCCAGCCAGTGCATAATCAATTTCCCGATTTTTTAAACTCTGACATGCATAATGAATGGCGACTAATGAAGAAGAGCATGCAGTATCCACACTGATAGAGGGCCCTTTAAAATCAAAAGTATACGCTACCCGTCCCGGGATAAGATTGGAGACATTTCCGGTAATGGAATAAACACTTAACTCTTCATTGGAGAAGCCTGCTTTTTCCAATTGCGCGTAATATTCATTGGGCCCTACACCTGCAAATACTCCGGTCATACTCCCGCGCAATGACTCAGGTAAATAATTCGCATTCTCCAAAGCCTTATAGGAACATTCCAAAAAGATGCGTTGCTGAGGTTCCATTAATTTCGCTTCGCGCGGGCTTATTCCAAAAAAATTGGCATCGAAACATTTAATATTTTCGATTAAGCCCAATTTATTCACATAGGATTTTCCCGGCGCATCCACGTCCGGATCGTAATATTTTCGATTATCCCAACGCTCAATTGGAATATCACGCATGCCGTTTTTACCCTCTTCAAGCAAAGCCTCAAAGGCGGCAATGTCAGGGGCATTAGGAAACGTACAGCTCATTCCAATAATGGCTATAGAATCTTCCTCTTGTTCAGTCTCCGTTTTGGATGAAGGTTTGGCAATCAGATGCCTGTTAAGTTCTGATTCCATATGCCGTGCAAGTTTGTTGATGGAAGGATAATCAAAACCTATGGTAGCCGTCACTTTAAGTGTGGGTGCCAGTTTTTCCTTAAGCTTGCTTGCCAGCTCAGTGATCATTAATGAGTCAAAACCCAATTCAAAAAACCCTTCATCATCGTCCAGGTCTTCTGCATTGGTTATTTCAAGAATGTCATTACATATCGCACACACCAAATTTTTGCAGGCCTGGAAACGGTTTTCCTCATTTAATTGAAGATAGTCATCAAGCCATGGCGTCAAATCTTTATTGGCAGCTTGCTCTGTCCCAATCAGTTCATCGGCTAAATATTTATGGAAAGCAGGTACAGGCTTGGGAACAAAATCCAGCATAAACTTGAGGTATTCGGGCGAAATAATGGCAGCGTGGCCAATCTGATCGTTGATAAGAATTTTAATGAAGGTATAGCCTTGTTCATTACTCATTAAAGAGTTTTTTAAACTTTGATCCTGAGAGCGTTTTTTCGCCATCCCTGCCTCGCCCCAAGGCCCCCATTCAATGGCGGTTCCGACCAAACCCAAACGTTGACGTTCAGCAATTAAGGCATCAAGGAAACTGTTTGTTCCACTGTAAACAGATTCTTTATTACTTCCAAATACAGAGGAAATCGAAGAGTAGACAACAAAGAAATCGAGCTCAAAAGGCTTACTCAACTCATGCAAATACCAGCTTCCCTGGACTTTGGCAGCAAATAGATAATCTACATCTTTATCCTCATGGTCAAGCAAGGAAGCTTTAACCGCCGCTCCCGCCGCATGAATTATTCCTTTCAGCAAACCATCGGCATTTAATTCTTCCAGTAACTGCCGCATTTTTTCTTTGTCAGTCACATCAACACTTACAGTACGGATGATGCGGCCGGTATAATTGTATTGAATTTTTTTGATGGCTTCTTTTATCGCAGGTTTATCCGCATTCCTTGAGGTAAGGATAATCTCCCGCGCACCGGATGAAAGCAAAGCCTGGGCAGTCACCAGACCTAATCCCCCACAACCACCAGTAATCAGATAGCGGCCTTCTCCGTATAAAGAGCGCCTTCTATCCAACAGTTTGGTTTTTTTCAAACGGGCAACAAGACGCCTACCCTCGCGATAAGCAACTACATGTTCATACCATTGTTCGTAATTATGCCTAATTTCATCCACGATGTACCCGGGATAATTTTCATCCTCGGTTTGTTCTGCATCAATCACGACCGTATTAAATTGCGGCAATTCCAAAACTAAAGTTCGGCAAAATCCAATAAGCGGGCTGTTACTCAGGTTAATTTCCCCTGCTGCAAGCTCGGCGATCGCCTGGGTTGTGAGCACAATCAACTGTGGAGCTAGGGCTTTACTGTCGAGTTCTTTAACCACAGCTAAAAGTTTTTTTATGGAATTCTTTTGAAACTCGATACTGGTTTCAATAGCTGTTGTTGTTGGCGCATCCAGTCCCATTGCAAAAATAATCCCATCCAATTGCTCTAATGGAGGGTTTTCATCCTCAAGAACAATATCCAATCCCTGTGCTTTAAGACGGGGGGCAAGATGGGGCGCCCCAATGAGAAGCCAGTTATTACCCTGGTTTTTACGGTTATTTCGAGTACAAGGTTGTTGCTGCCATTGTAATTGAAAGCACCAGTCTTTAGGCAAAGGAGCATCTTTTAATTTATCTTTGGTTTCAAACCAATATTCTTCGCGGGCAAATTCGTATAACGGGAGTTTCACTTTCCTAAATTGGGTATTGAATGACTGGTAGAACTCAACCCAGTTAATCATAAAGCCTGCTTGATAATCCGACTGTAATTGCGCTAAGGATTCGCGGCGCTGCAACGGAAATGGATTGGCTTTTTCCTTTTTAATTGCATGGATGGTGTATTCACCTTTTTCCATAAGAGCGGCTGCCTCTTTCGCTGTACGCGCCTGAATGGCAGTGCGAAATAAAAAATGACTGCGACAGGTTGCCGCCGTATAGCAAATGTCTGCAAACTCTTCAGGAGTATTCGCAAGATATTTCTGATAACTTACTAAAAGTAATTCAAGTGCTTTTTTGCTTTTCGCAGAAAGTACCAATAACGATTCCTGCGGGAGGATGCGCTCCTGTGTTTCTGCGGGTGGTGCTTCTTGCAAGACGATATGGGCATTAGCGCCGCTAAATCCAAATGAACTCACACCCGCACTTCGTAAACCTTCTTTCTTAGGCCATTCCATGGTACCCAAGGGAATGACTGTATTCTTCAATTCAATGGCAGGGTTTAATTTTTTAAAGTTAAGGTGTTTGAATAACTTATGGGTTTTTAAACTTAAAACCGCCTTGATAACGCCAGCCACACCAGAAGCACTCTCGGAATGGCCTATATTCGTTTTTACCGAGCTCATATAAAGTGGATTTTCGAGGCTGTGGTAATCGCTGAAAATTTTACCCAGCGTATTTGCTTCGATAGGATCGGCCAGCGGCGTACCCGTACCATGTGCCTCGATGTAATCCACTTCCTCAGGTGATAATTTTGCTTTAGCAAGTGCACTGCGGATTACTTCTTCCTGGGCAATCCCGTTCGGAACGGTAAAACCACCGCTCTTACCATCACTATTAATCGAGGTCCCTTTGATTACTGCAAGAATCGTATCGTTGTCTTTCAAAGCAGAACTTAAGCGTTTTAAAACAATCACGCCACATCCTTCACTGCGTGCATAACCATCCGCATCCTCACTGAACGTTTTGCAACGGCTTTCAGGGGATAACATCCTGGCTTTGGAAAGGGTTATGTTGGAGTCTGGGGCCAACAATATATTTACACCGCCGGCAAGTGCCATATCACAATCGCCATTTTGCAAACTCAGGCATGCATCATGAATGGCAGTCATCGATGAGGAACATGCTGTATCAATAGCCTGGATTGGCCCATGAAAATCAAAGGCATATGCCACTCGACCGGGTATCGCATTTAAAACATTACCTGTGGCGAAATAAATATTGAGATCTTCCAAACCTACACCCAGGCCAGCCAATAATCGCGGATACTCATTTGTACCGCAACCCACAAAAACTCCGGTTTTACTGTCCTTTATTGCAGACAGGGGGAGATTGGCATCTTCCAGGGCATGATAACTCGTTTCCAGAAAGACCCTTAATTGGGGTGACATGAGTTTGGCTTCGCGGGGACTGATATTAAAAAAATCCGCATCAAAATTTTTAATATTCTCGATTAAACCCAGTTGCTTGATGTAGAGTCGTCCCAAAGCATTGACGTCTGGATCATAAAATTTTTCATTATCCCAGCGCTCCAGGGGAATATCAGACATGCCGCTTTCGCCGAGTTCCAATAAAGATAAAAATTCATCGATGTTCCCTGCTTTGGGAAAACGGCAACTCATGCCAATAATTGCAATGGGTTCGTTGTTGAGTACTTGAACTGCGGGTTGACGAAATACCGGTTCTGGCATTAAGACTTGTTGTACATGCCGGGCTAATTTGTCCAGGGTCAAGAAAGCAGGAATCGGCATTTTATAAGAGAACATCTCATAAAGAGTTTGCTCAAGCTCTGCCAATGATTCCTGATTGAAACCCAAAGAACCAAAATCCTGATCTTCTTCGATCGATTCCTTTTTTAAAAAAGATTTTATTTGCTTTGCCAACTGTGCTTTGATTGATTCTATTTGTTGCTCTTTGGATTGTTGACGCAGAGAGTCAAGCACATTCATTTTTCTCGGCTCATGCCAATAGGACTTTCTATCAAAACAATAAAGAGGTAATTCAACTTTCCTGGAGGCAAGTTCATCGGCATCAATTTTGATGTTAAAACCGCTAAGAAAAGCTTCCTGAATTCGCACCGCATCGAGATCCCTCAAAACATGAGGCTCTTTTTTTACTGCAGCTTTTTTGATTTCATAATCCTGCGCTGCAATTTTTCGCCCTAAATCCTCTTTATCCTCAGCAATTATTGCACAACGGTATTTAAAATGGTCGCGACAATTGATTAAGGTGACACAAATATCCTGCAAAGATGCCGAAGTGCCTTGAAGATAAGAGGGATATTGCTTTAGGAGGTGCTTTAAAGAATGCTCGCTCTGGGCTGAGAGGACAAAACAATTTGCTTGTTTGTGATCAGGGCCCGTTGGCTGCGGGGGGAGATGATCGGATTCTTCAATGATGGCACTGACATTAGTGCCGCTAAAACCAAAGTTAGATATTTGTACATACCTCTTTTTCTTTGTAGATTTCTTAAAGCGTGTAGCTTGTATAGGGAAAAACACAGGGATGCTTTCCGGATCTATGGCTTTATTAGGTTGTGAATAATGCAAGTTGGGCGGGATTGTTTCATGTTTTAACGAAGCAATCGCTTTGATTAGCGATGCTACCCCCGATGAGGCGATACTGTGTCCCATATTACTTTTTAAAGCACCCAGAATCAGCGGTTGCTCTTGGGTATGGCATCCTTGATGGATGTGTTTAATTGCATTAAATTCGACTGAATCACCTACAACCGTACCGGTTCCATGGGTTTCAATGTAATCAATATCATTTGCCGTCAAATGCGCTTGCGCCAATACTTCTTGATGCAGGGCAATTTGTGCCTGGATGTTAGGTGCGACGAGAACGGTTCCATCATCGCCATCCTGATTCATCACAATGCTTTTAAGTAGGGCATGAATTGTATCCTTGTCTTTCAAGGCATCGCTTAAACGCTTGACAATAACAACACCACAACCCTCACTCCGGACAAAACCATCTGCATGCACATCAAAACTGCTGCATTTATCCGTGGCGGACAACATATTGGCTTTGGTAAGCCCTATAAAGTTTTCAGGACAAAGATTCAGGTGCACCCCGCCGACTATTGCCATCGAACATTGCCTGGTCCTTAATGAAGTTGCAGCAAGATAAAGTGCTGCCAAGGAAGAAGAGCAGGCTGTATCCACCGCCATGCTGGGGCCTTTTAAATTTAGAAAATGGGAGAGCCTTCCTGCCGCAGCACTGCTTGCTGCCCCAATTTGCGTATAGGCATTAAACTCGATATGGTCTTTATAATTTAATTGGCTGTAATCCTGAGCGGAAGTGCCATAAAAAACCCCTGTATGGGTATCATTTAAAGAGCCAAGGGTGATGTTGGCATGGTTTAAAGCGCGAACAGCTACCTCTAAAAACAAACGGTGTTGGGGATCCATTTGTTTGGCTTCAACTGTAGAGATTTTGAAAAAAGGAGCATCAAATAATTGCGGATTATTGAGAAAGCCTCCTTTACGGCCGATTATTTTATCCGCTCTCTCGCGATTCGGATCATAATACTCGTCAACATTCCAACGGCTTTTAGGCACTTCTTTGATAGGCGAAGTCCCTTTAAGCAACATTGCGAAAAATGCCTCAACATCTTCTACATCTGAATCAACCCCAGGAAACTGGCAATTCATTCCAATGATTGCAAGAGGTTCATTAAGAATATCGGTTACATTATTTTCCTGGTTATTTTTTACCACCTTAACACTCCACATGGGGCATAATTCCCGCGCTGTTACCAAAATAAAAAATAGCAATAATAGGGACTTATAACAAGGTATTGGTTATCTTTTGTGTGATAGGTACCACTCTTATGGAACTGAATTTTTCTTCTATTGCTTATTCATCGATCCCCAACAAGTTCTGAGAACTGAATGTTCATCTCAAGAGCTTTCTATTTAACTTAATAGCACAAAAAAAGACACTGCGAAAAAAAAACGGCGATTTTCAGATGATTTTTGTCACTGGATGCCGTTTTAATGGGTTGGAAAAACACATAAAGTCCCCCTAAAATTTAAAATAAAGGGTTTAGTAGCTCGGCTACTTTATCATCTTGGGATAAACGGGGTAAATGAAGTTGATTTCACTCAATGCGATGCAGAATGACCTGGCAAAAACTTTAGCCCTGAAGTTATTCGCTCCAGACACTAATTTTTCGTTAACTGAAGGGGGTTCAACTTTCAAAAGAGAACAGTGTCTGGAAAAAATCCTGGACTATATAGACTGGATTGAACAATTGAATATCCATTCAGTCATGATCATGAGCCCGCCTTCCGTTGAAGCCTTATGCCTCTGTTATGCGTTGGTGCTGTCCAATAAAACTTATATCCCTCTACATACCTCCTCTTCATCCGAGTTACTGGAAGTGTATTTAAAGACCTATCAAGTCGATTTATTGTGGATTCACCCTCACCTTATTACCCAATTCGCCGAGGGGTTTAAAAACAAACTGCTCCAGCCCAAGAATAAAACCTTTTTTTATTATTTGCCGAAAATTCAGCAAACGGCCTGCATCATCCCGGGAATTGTACTGTTTACCTCGGGAACAATGGGCCTTCCCAAAGCAGTCCATTATCAGTACCACACCATTCATAATTATTTATCCTGGTGTCTTGATGAATTCAGAATAAATCCGGAAGATCACGTTCTATTCATCTCAGAACTTTCATTTATTGCTTCATTGCGCCCCCTGTTTGTACCTGCGATTGCAGGAGCAAACATCACCTTTATTGGCGGCAACTCCCCCAACAAATTGCAATGGATGACCAAGGCACTCATTCATCACCAGATCACGGTACTTAACTTGACGCCCACTTTTTTTAAACTGTTAATGAATCAGCTGAAAAGAACCCAACTGCTTCACCACCTCTTCCCCGTGCGTCTTGTCCTTTTAAGCGGTGAGCCCATCGACATTGAGCCAATTAATCGCTGGTTTGCTGAAATAAATACTGAGACTGTTTTTTATAATTTATATGGTTCCACGGAATGCTTATTACCCTTTTACAAAAGGATAAACGCACCGCTTGCAGAACAGGAACGGCTTCACCTGGGACAACTCAGAGCGGGCTGTGATTATAAATTATTACCAGATGCTAGAGGCTATGAATTATGTATCGCCGGAGCATTATCCACTGCGTACTTTGATGAAGACCTGACCCATCATCACTACATCACCATCAACAACCGCCGTTATCTGAGAACCAAAGATTTTGTCAAACTCGAAGAAATAAACCAGAGAAAAGAATTATTTTTTTGTTCGCGCTCGCAACGTCTTATTAAACGATACGCTCAGCTTATTAATTTGGATGAGCTTGAATTTGCTTTAAAAAAATCTTTTCCAGAGCTGGATTTTATTACTTTTTCCGATGAAGAAAATGAAAATAAAATCTACCTGGTCATAAAAACGCTTCCTGACGACGCTCTCCTTAAGCAAATAAAATTTTTTCTCAAGTCACATTTTCCTAATTACATGCATCCCAATGAATATATTTTTACCCGGGAAATTCCGCTGACATCGAGTGGAAAAATCAATTATTTTTTATTGAAGAAAAAATTTACTCCTCAAGATGCAAAATTTATATTTGAGTATTTTACACGCTTTTTTGATAGACAACCTATTGATATCGAAAGGAAAATTGTTGATTTAGGTCTTGAATCGATTGATTATCTGGAAATGGCCGAGGAATTCCTGAGAATAACTGGAAAATGGCTGGATGTTGCCAAAATTCACAATGAAATGCGAATCGCAGACATTGGTTCCTGCCTTGTAGAGCTGAACTTAACCCATGCAAGCCCGCAAAATAAGGTCATGCTAAACCCGCTCCAACGAGGCTTTTATTCCAAAGAGCTGGATGAACATTTTGATCAAAGTCTGTGTATTATAGCATCCCTTTGTCTGCAAGGAATCTCTGATATAAGGCAGTTGGAAATTGCTATCGCTGATACCCTCGCCAACCACTTTATGTTGAACAGCAAATTAAAGTGGATTGATTCTGACTATTTCTTTGTCAGTGCCGGCATGCAAACGGATTTTAATTTAAGAGCTCCTATATTCTTTTCAAAAAAAGAACTGCAGCGCCTTATCACAACAGTTCATGCCGACCGACTGGTCAGAATTTATGTTCAAAAGAAAAAAAATCATTACTTTTTGATAATGGCCTATCATCATATCGCCCTTGACGGATGGTCTGCAGCATTAGTGCGCGAAGAAATTTTTCGCAGATACGAAGGAACTCATGAAATAAAATGCATCAATCAAGAAGAGGAAATTAACGCCCTGAACCGGGCAGCTGAATTCCGGGAACATACTAAAAATACTCTTAGGGAGCTAAAAACTAGACTCTCGCAAATTAACCCTTATGAATACAATCACCTGGAACCTCTTTTTCAAGGAACTTTGGAAAATAGAAATACCTGTTTTACCCTGGAAAAAAAATGGGTAGACCAGTTTGCCCATCAACACCAAATTCAAGATTCCCCTTACAGTGTTATTTTTGCTTTGGTGTTCCATCAAATGATTTCGCAAATAGCCGGGGTAAATAAATTATTTTTTTACATGAGTTTTTCCAACCGCAATTTACCTATTCCCCATATCAAAGAGCTGATAGGCAATCTGGCCACCGGGTTGCCTGTATTTTTCAATAACAAAAATTTAACCACACAAGAATTTGCCGCCCAAATCAAAGACAACTTTACTCTTTATTTTAAAAATATGAGTTATACCCGGCTTGTGGAAATATGGGAGAATGAAATTATCAATCAGCGGTTTATGTCCCCCCGACATCAGCGTTATCGATTGGTTTATACCTACATTAATAAAATTACCGAGGATGAATACATCCAAAACAAATACATTGACTGGGACAAATCAATAAATGAGACACTGCCCGAGAACTCGGCAAATGTTTCGGGAAAAAAGAAAGTGGCCTTTTTAAGAGTCTATAATATGGGTCCGCATTTTGTAGTGATGCTGAGTACGCAAATGAAGAAAAAAGTACATGATCTGCTTTTAACTCAACTGCACGAACTAATGAATAGTCAAAGATAAAATACAAACGAGCATGTGGTTGATATTATTCTTTCTTATTGCGAAATAGTATTTTCTTTTTTATGCTTCTTCTATCAGCCCAATACTGACAAACAGATGAAAAAAATCACCTCATGGTTTACCAAACCCACAATCAGTGAACCTCCAGAAAAAAACCTTCCTTTAGCTGAGTCGCAGAGTAATTCACCTAATGCCGAATTTTATGCCGATTATTTCTCACTGATTGCCAAAGGGGCAAAGCTCAAACTCATTCAAGCGATGTTCGGCCTTAATTTGTTTGTCCTGTTTGAAGATGATTCTTCAGTTCCGGAACGCGAGATTATTGAAAAACTGGGGTTAATGCCTATTAGAGCCAAAAAATGGCTGCATCTGCTCAGCAGTGAAGGCTATTTGGTAAAAACAACGATTAATAATCAACCCGCCTACCGGTTACCCCCCGGGTTTATCAAGCTCATCCACAGCCATCGGTGGTGGGGAATGCAGTTTTTCTTTAATAGCTGGATTGAAACCGAAGAGGAAAACTTGGCGGATGTTTTGCGTTTTGGCAAAATCAAACGAACGGCCCCCTGGCCGCCAAAAACAGATTCTCATGCAAACTGGCTTGAGAATTGGATGAAAAACACTTCAACCGCAACCATTGAATGCATCCTGGAGCACATTAATTTTCAAAAAGTAACTACTCTTTTGGATGTAGGCGGTGGCGATGGAACAATGTCTTGCGCTTTTGCGACAGCACATCCTCATTTAAAAGCTGCGGTATACAACCTGCCTTTATCAGCACAGATGGCAAGAGAAAATATTGCGGCGAAACAGTTGAGCGATCGCGTCCAGGTCATCGAAGGAAATTTTCTTGAGGACAACGAATTTCCCACCGGATTCGATCTCATTTTATTTGCACGCGTTCTTTTTGACTGGAATGAACAGGTCAATAGAAAATTGTTAACAATGGCCTACCAGGCTTTACCCAAAAACGGACTGGTCGCTATTTGTGAATTTTTTAAGAATTACAATCACGATGTTTGCTTTACCTGCGAATATCGGTATCTTTTTAATGATGATTTTGCAGCCCATGTGATGAAAACCAAAGAAGAGTACTTCAGCATGTTAGATGATATTGGATTCACAGTAATTCCTCTCAAAGCCGATGCAGAGGAAAAGCATCCTCTTGATTATTCTTTAATTTTGGCGAAAAAATAATCTCATCTGCTTCATGTGTAAAGCCGTCAGCCTATTGCGGAATAGCTTTTTCTTTTTTATGCTTGCTTTTATTACTCCCTCAATAAATCCACCTGAAAAATGATAATGTCATGGTTCAAATCCTGGCTGCCCTCCAAAAATGAGGGTGTCCTGCAAAACAACATGGATGTACCCGAAGTCGCAAATCAACCAGAAGAAGGTAATTACGACTTTTATGCGAATTATTTTTCGCTCTTTGCAGAAGGGGCGCGACTAAAACTTGTGGAAACTATGTTCAGCCTTAATGTATTTGCTTTGTTTGAAAACAATTACTACGTTTTGGAACAGGATATTATTGAAAAACTTGGACTTATGCCGCTGCGGGCAAAAAAATGGTTGTATCTGCTCACCTCCGAACATTTTTTAAGAAAAATAATGATTGATAATCAACCTGCCTATGAACTTCCCGAGGGTTTTATTAAACTGATGCACAGCGATCGCTGGTGGGAAATGCAGTTTTTTTTCTTGAGCTGGATGGTGGCTTCGGAAGAAAACCTGATCGATGTATTGCGTTATGGCAAAGTCAAAACCAGTGTTTCCTGGCCGCCCAAAAAACATTCCGAGGTGTTATGGCTTGAAGACTGGATGCACAGGACGGCAGAACAACCCATCAACTGTATTTTAGAGCACATAAATTTCAATAAAATCAAAGCAGTTCTTGATGTAGGCGGTGGCGACGGGACAATGGCTTGTGCTTTTGCCACGGCACATCCTCATTTAAAAGCTGCAGTTTACAATTTGCCTATGCCAGCTCAAATGGCAAGAAGAACGGTTGCATCCAAAAATTTAAATGATCGAGTCCGGGTTATTGAAGGGAATTTCATAGAAGAAAATGAATTCCCTAAAGGCTTCGATCTCATCTTGTTTACCCGCGTCCTTTTTGATTGGGATGAGGCGACCGATAGAAAATTATTAAAAATGGCTTATCAGGCACTACCTAAAAATGGCTTTGTAGGGATTTGTGAATATTATAAAGAAGAAAATCATGATCGATGCCTTGCCTCAGAATATCGCTATATTTTTCATGATGATTTTACCCCGAATGTCATGAAAACAACTGCAGCCTATCGCCAGATGTTACACGATATTGGTTTTACCATTATCCAACCCAATGATGAGCCTAAACCCCCTTTCTCCTACTGCTCCCTTATTTTGGCTCAAAAATAAAAGGATTTAATTTAAGAGAGCATAGTAGCTGTAAGGATTCAGTTTTTCACCAGACGGCAAAAAATATTCATCATTGCAATTTGTTCAACATTGGTTGGAGTGGCTTGCAATAGTGTAGGCGAATACACCACAATCGCCAAACACTGGGCCCTTGAGACGGCGACATTGATCCTGTTTTTATCAAAGAGAAAATTAAGGCCCCGCGGTGACTCCTCCACATTACTCGTACACATGCTTAAAAAAACAATCGGGGCTTCCTGTCCCTGAAATTTATCCACACTTCCTACTCTAGCCTGTTCACCAAGGGCAATTTTTAATTTACTCACCTGATGGTTGTAGGGAGCAACAAAAAGAATATCATTCCAGCCGATGATTCTTTGAACTCCATCCTTTTCTTTAAATGTTCTACCCAAAAGTTCCTGGGTTAATAATACAATCTGCTCCACTTCCTCATCACTGGCTTGTGTATTGCCCTCATGGAAAACGGGGATGGGAATAATTCCTGCTTCTTTATTCAACCTTCCCCAATATCCCTCAGGTACACTTATTAACTGCTGGGCGTTTCCAGGTGCGGTCTCTAATTTCCCTTCATAGATGGCCTCGCTGATAAACTCATTGACTGACGGATGCATTCTGTAGGTAGTACCTAGAAAAACCCCCAAAGAATCTGGAATGGTAGGCGTTGTATGCAGTAAATAATCTAATACCGATAAACCACTTTCGTCAGGATGGCTTCCTTGTGAAGGTTGCCCTAACTGCATTTGATCGCCCATTAAAATAATATTGCGGGTAGAACGGCTCATCGCAATTAAATTGGCAACACAGACTTGTCCTGCTTCATCAATGAATAGATAATCAAACGAATCTGCCAATTCTTCTCTGGTAAAGCCCCATGCTGTTGTGCCTATAACACACCCTGGTTGAATGAATTCGATTATCTGTTCATTATCCAGTAGGGTAATATTCAAATCGTCAATTTGCCCATCGGTATTTCGGGCACAGGCAAAAAAACCTTTTATTCCTTGTTGGTTACAATAATCAGCAGTCTTTACCAACAAATTATTGATTGCCTTATGGCTGTTTGATGAAATACCTATTTTTTTTCCTCTTCGTACCAGTTCTGCAATCAGATGTCTTCCTGTAAAGGTTTTTCCAGCTCCCGGTGGTCCTTGTAAGGTAAGATAACTATTATTCAGATTTAAAACCGCATGAGTAATTTGTGCTAACCGTTCATCCGGATGGTGGCTTGGGGCTATAGGCGCTCCTGGGGGGTGATCTTTAATTCGTGGATAAGCTCTCCCCAAAAAATCAAGTAGGGCAGTGTTTTCCAGCATCCCTTGTTCAAATGCGGCGGCCTGCTTTGCAATTGCCTTGGGAATCGAATGAGGGTCAACAAATTCATTGGGGATTAAAGTCACTGGATCAGTAGGCTCTTTTTGCATTTGTAGAACAATAATTCCCTGCTCCAAATCACTATCGTCTTCACAATATGCCGCAGTTAATGTTTTCCCCCCTTCGGTTTTTTCGCCCAAAACATAATATTGCTTGGCACTTCCTTTAAACTCCTGTTGCGGATCAAAAAAATATTCATAGGCTAAATTGCGTGATTTTGGCCTCGGCTTATAAGGAAGTTTGGGAGTGCGCCGACAATAAGCCAAACAATCAATATCATCAAATAATTCTTCCCGGGTTAAACCCAATCGCTCAAACATACGCCAAAATACAGGTTTCGCTTCACGTCGATGAAACTCAATAGACCAGGCGAAAATTAAATGGATTTTCGCTAATTGCATGTTCGCTGCTGTTTTTAAATGTTCTGCTTGCATCAATAACCGATCGCGCAATTGGATATGCTCACCCAAGTCTTCTTTGGGCTTCACTTCAACAGGTTCGCTGTTACCCAAATATATTATGCCTTCTTCTTTTTGCCTTTCCCTGAGCCAATCCACCAATTCCTGCGTGGAATTGCAATCATCCATATTGTAGGCGCGGAGATCATTTAGTATTTTGGAGGTGTGCCAATGTTCCCCATCAGGATGTTCTCGCCAATGTTCATAAACAACTACGGAATCCCCCCCAGACCCCACCGCCGTATCTCGCTTGCCCCGGTATAAATGCTCAATATTTTTAATGGAATAACGAGGTTCGCCAATAATCATGGACGCTTTTACAATTTTATATAAATCAACAAACACTTCATGGCGCAAGAGCTGATCGATTTCCACCTCACAAACCCCATAACGTCCCATTAAACGGCGACAGGCAGAAATTTCATAATTGGCATAATGATAAATATGCATCTGCGGCTCTTCTTGCCAACGTTGGTATACCCACTGTACGAATGCTTGAAAGGCTGCTTTCTCCTGCTCGCGGTTATGTGCCCAAAAATCTTTATACTGACGCTTTGCCTTTTCATCAAAATAGGTTATGCCCCAAAGATACTCCAAGCCCCCCTCTTCCAGAGGAAACCCTTCAATATCAAAAAAAACATCCTTGGGGGATGCAGGCGGCAACAAAGCCAAACCTTGTTTTTGTCCTGGAACATGAGAAAACAACTGATACAAGGGAATTTCCTTTCCGCTGCTTTCCTTTTGAATTTTAGCTTGGGCTTGCAAACGCATGAATCGTTCAGGCTTAACCCCTTTTATCGAGGAAATTTTTGCCTGGGCTAAAGCGGTCATGGTATTAATTCCTGCTTGATGCAGTTTTTTAATTTGTCCTGAGGTAATATTTGCGACCTGGATTAAATGATCTGCCTTGGTTAATAACTCTTGGGCGTAATTAGTCCACCGTCCCCAATTTTTAGACGCAGCAGGATCAGGACAGGAGGCCGGATCAAAATTTTGATGTGCCAATAAAAACTGTTGTTTCAGATTTTGATAAAAATAATAATAATCTGCCGTGCGAAAGCGTTTCTGTTCCTTGTCTCCTAATACAACAGTGATGTATTCCGTAGCAGATCCTTGCATTGTTTCGAGCATTTCTGCATAACAACACAATTGCAGCAAAAATCCAGGTTTTACTGATTTGGCCCACTTGGTATCCCAAACTTCATAACAGTAATCCCCAAACCGGCTCTTACCCGCTACCTTAATTAAAAAATCCGCATAGCCCTGGAAGGGAAAGAATTGTAAATGGGCTTGATAAATCACATCTGCCCCATTTTCCATTGCCTTCAAGGTAGACTCATAGGAATTTGCCTGCTCACGCAAATTAACCACAGAACATGCTTGGTCTTCAAATTGGCTGAGCAGCTCTAACTCATGTTGGTTTCCCAAATGCTGCAATACGTCAATTAATTGATCTTTCTCATCAGGTGCAGGTAACAAATCAGGATGAATCACTGCAAGATGCTCTATCCACGAGACAAAGGGACTTTCCATAAATTGAGTAAGATCCGAGGGGGAAAAAATTAATTGATCTGATTCGAAATACATTTTGAAGAGTTTTAGGTGGATTAGTGGGTTATCCTAAAATTATACTAAAAGATGCATTCAGGGAAGCATGCAACTCTTTTTGGATATGAAGAGCCAAGGAAAAGATAAAGTCCCGGACTATCCGGTATTTCTGTTTTTCTAGTATAAATTTCACAGATGGCGAGATAAGATTGTTTGTTTTTTATCCTATAATAGTTATTAGTGTACACACAAGAGTGTCCGAGCCATAGTGTATTTATTGCTCTCCAGGCATTCTACTCCGGGATGAAAAACCCTATGAGACCTGAAGTAAAGCTGATAATAGACGCTTTAAATGCAGTTATTGACGAAACAGCAGATTTCAACTGTTATCTGGATAAAATTGAATTTTTAGAAGCAGAAAACCGCGTGTTGGTTTCTACCCCAGTTGAGCAGGACATCAAGGCAAGCAGAAATAATAAATATATTTTAAGGGATAATTTCTTTAAAAAATTTCTAGGTGTTCCCGTAGAAAACATCGAAGGGAAATATGCTTTCTTAATTCCTCTTGATGAATTAAGCCGACTGAAAATAATTACCGAAAAGATGAAGGCCTTACAAAATCCCCCCGTGCAAAAAAACAACTCAAACCCAGATAAGGAATCCAGACGGTCACCAATTCATAATTTAAAAAAATTATTAGAACGGATAAAACCCTCAGAAGAGGTATTATCAAAACTTGGCCCAGAAATACATTATATTCATTTTAGTAGTTCGCCGGATGTAATACCTAAGGGCCGGCATTTCATCCCCCAAGCCATAGATAAAAAAATTAAAGACACTACCCTTGCTGTTTTAGCTGCACTGGATGCCCGTCAAGGCCTTGATCATACATTGTTCATTAACTTTACCGGGCATGAAGCGCCTGTAGCAAATGCATTATATATGCATGGGATTGACTGCATCTGGCAATTGTCCATCGTGTCTGATGAAACCTCACAAATAAGAATTATGGATCAGTTACAGGATTCTTTACCCCGGGACGAATTGTTATTACATTCGCCGCAACTGCATGATTCTTCATTGGGTTTAATTCTTGAGCCCAACCATGGCTTCACTGAAATTGAGGAAGAGAAACTACCTGCCTGGGATCGCTTGAAAGAATTCGGAATTCAACAGGTGGTTTTATTAACTGAGAAAAATTTCAATCAGGGGAAATGTATTTATCCGCTTGAGGAGCATTACTTCGAAAGCGAAAGAAAATTTTATTCCTGGATCCAATCAGTACCTCAAAGTTTTAATTTATGGGTTATTGGTGTAGGACACTTTAAAGAAAAAACCGAGGAAGATTGCCAGACCATTGAAGAAGCTTTCAAGATCCACACTCCCCCCTCTCCCGTAACCTACAAATTACCGACTCATTATTCGCTTTTCAAAACCTCCCAGATTTCTGGCACTTATACATCCCCCCTAAGCTTAAATGGAACCATAAAAGTAAATACAAAAGAGGAAGATGAGAATGAAAGCACACTCGGGCTCGATTAAAATCATTGGGAGGTCTGAACTCAGGAATTTATGTGGCAACTTAAGTACGTTAAACGAAGTCCTCTGTAACAAAAAATAGTTTAAAGTAAACGGTCACCATGATTATCACAAAAACTTCATTGTTCGGCACTTTCCCTGGCAATAACCTTTGAGTGCCTGAAGATTAAAAATGCCAAGGACCTAATAAAAAATTATCAGTATTGTTGTAAGGCCTCAATGCGTTTTTTTAAAGGAGGATGGCTGGAAAAAAGAGCAAGCCAACTTTCTTTATCGGAGATTTTCATAGTATTAAATGCCGGTGCCCGCTCATCTCTTGGCGTTTTATCCTCAAGTTCCTGCAGACGGTATAAGGCTTTTATCATTTTGTCTCTACCTACGTATTCTGCTGAGCCTCGGTCTGCTCGAAATTCGCGATAACGAGAGAACCACATTACAATCAGGGAAGCGAGAATTCCAAACAGCAGTTCAAAGATTAGGGCAACACTATAGTAAACGAAACCACCTTGCACCCCCTCCTCGTCGTCTCTTCTGAAAAACTGCATCACCAGAAATGCAGCAACACGGGCAAAAAAGATTACAAAGGTATTTACTACCCCTTGAATTAAAGTCAGAGTTACCATGTCCCCATTGGCGACGTGGGCGAGTTCATGTCCCAGAACTCCTTGTAACTCCTCTTCATTCATTGTATTGAGCAACCCAGAGGAAACGGCTACCAGCGCTTTATTTTTATTCCACCCAGTGGCAAAAGCATTAGGTTCGGGGCTATCGTAAATTCCTACATCAGGCATGCCGATATTTCTTTTTTGGCTTAAATTCCTTATTTCTTTCATCAACCAAAATTCAGCCTCAGTTTTGGGTTTGTCAATTATTTGAACATTAAAAGCATGAATTGCCATCCATTTGGAAATAAACAGGGAGATAAATGCTCCAGTAAAACCAATAATTCCTGCATAAATTAATAAAGCTTGGTAATTTAATCCATATTGGGTCAGATACGGCCCAATATTGAACAGACTCAATATAAAAGAGATTACCACGAGAATTGCGAGGTTAGTTGCGAGAAATAAGACTATTCTTTTAAACATGATTTTCCTCATGGATTGCTCTTCCTTATTTTAATTATAGTAGCTCACATCATGATATTAGTGTGGTGACTGACAATAAAAACTCATCCAATCGAGAGATAAATTATTATCTCATTTGAGAAACCGGCCGCTGGCATCCTATAATTAGGAAACGTTAAATAAGCCGAAAAACCATGGAAAAATTTTTAGGGATAAGCGAAATTTTTGATTATGGACTTTATTTACGGGGCATTTTAATTACCTTATATGCGATTGTTATTTTTCGCACCAACTTATCGCGCCTTTATGGAAGCCATACGTGTCTGGATTTTATTATCTATATTATTTTAGGTGCGATTTTAGGGGAAGCTATTGTCAATAATATTCCTCTTTTACCCTCCGTTATTGTCTGCACAATTATAGTGGTAATGTATAAAATAATGGCTTTTTTAACCTATAAAAGTCATAAAATCGGGAAATACATCAAGGGAGAAAAAATTATTCTCATTAAAAATGGAAAATTGGTTAAGAAAAATCTGGATTGTACCCGGGTTACTGTCAATGACATCTTGCAATCGTTACGGTTGCAAAACGGAACCAATGATCTTAAATTAGTAAAGACAGCTATCCTGGAGCGAGGAGGGGAAATTTCATTTGAAATGAAGCGAAAGAAACCTGCCCTAAATACAAACTGACCCTTTTTCAATACGCTAAAATTGTTCAAGGTGCGTATTAAAGTTTGAAATAAACTTGATAAAAATGGCCTAGGCATCTAAATTCAGATAGGAGGTCTTCATCCCACCCTTTTTAGGAAAATTATGGGATTTTTTGTTTATAATAAGGGAATAAAACAGGGAGGCTGAATGATAAAAGGAAAATTCTCCAGTATCAAATATGATCTACAAGCATCCATTGTAGTATTTCTTGTTGCTTTACCCTTATGCCTGGGCATTGCATTGGCATCTGAAGCTCCTTTGTTTTCAGGAATAATTGCCGGAATAGTGGGTGGTTCCGTTGTTGGCTTTCTTAGCGGATCCCCATTGGGGGTCAGTGGTCCGGCAGCCGGGCTGGTGGCAATAGTACTCGGGGCTCAGAAATCATTGGGATCTTGGGAAGCCTTTTTATTTGCAGGATTTATTGCCGGGATCTTTCAGGTAGTAGCCGGATTTTTGCGGGGAGGGATTATTGCTTATTATTTCCCCTCTGCGGTAATTAAAGGGATGCTTACGGGGATTGGGATCATCATCATTCTAAAGCAAATTCCTCATTTGATTGGCTATGATATTTCCCCTATTTTAACTGATTTAGGCGATGGTCGGCTCGAATATTTTTATATTGAAAGAGCGATTGAGCACATCAATTATGGAGTAGTCATTATAAGCATTGTGTCGCTTTTTATAATGTTGTTATGGCAGTTTCTGCTAAATAAGGGATTTAAGCTTTTTGAACTGTTACAAGCTCCATTGGTAGTCGTTTTATGCGGATTTTTACTATCCTGGCTGTACAAAAATGGATTGCTCCCGTTCCATTTAGAGCCTACTGAGCTCGTGCAAATTCCTGAATTCCAAGGGGTTGCCAATATGAGCAAAGTAATCACGTTACCTGATTTTCATCAGTTTACTAACCTAGAGGTTTATAAAATAGCAGCCACTATCGCTTTGGTCGCCAGCCTTGAAACTTTACTATGCGTTGAAGCCACTGATAAACTGGATCCTTATAAAAGAGTTACCCCCACAGACAGAGAATTAAAAGCACAAGGATTGGGAAATATGCTTTCCAGTTTAATTGGAGGGCTGCCTATCACGCAGGTAATTATACGCAGTTCCACTAATATTACCTTTGGAGCGCGAACAAAGTTATCCGCAATTTTGCATGGATTCCTAATTTTAATTTGTGTGCTCAGCATCCCTGGTATTTTAAATCAGATTCCACTAGCTTCATTGGCCGCAATTTTAGTCATTATTGGCTATAAATTAGCGAAACCCTCTGTGTTCAGGGAAATGTTTAAAGCAGGCTGGGAGCAATTTTTACCCTTCATTGTTACCGTAGTCGGAATTGTGGCCACTGATCTACTTTTTGGTATTAGCATTGGCTTTGCAGTAGCCCTCTTTATTATTTTACGTAACCATTATTTAAATTCACACGATACCAGCATCGTTATGGAAGAAGGCATAATTTACCACGTGGAGTTAGCTGAGGAAGTGTCCTTTTTAAATAAAGGGAGCATCATTCATCAATTTCGAAAAATTCCACCCAAAGCTTCTGTAATCATTGACGGGACCCGCTCAAAATACATCGATAAGGATGTGCTGGAGGTTATCAACAATTTTCTGGAGAGTGCTAAAACAAAAGACATTACAGTCGAGATGCGTGGAATCCCGTTGCAAATGACGTAGTTTGTAACAGGTCTGGTATGGAGTTAGCACACTGATTTTCGCTAAGAATTACACATATTTACACATCAATTTTTTTACGCTGCTCAATAAAATAAAAAATAGGAGTAAAATGACTTTATCTCCTCCTTTCTTTCAGAGGATGGTAAATCCCCCAGCTCAACATGCAACACCCTAGCAATTTCTGATAAGTCAATACTGGAATGCTCTTCAATATGATAGATTATATCAACCATTTTTTTTGGTAACTCAATATAAGCGAAATGATTTCTAAATAATGCATCCAGAGTAGGAACAAAAAATCTCACCATATCAGAGTTTACTTGCTCTGTACTGGGGCAAAATTTTTTTAAACATTTGGCGCAGAACCTTAATGATATATCGTGTGACTGTAAGCTCGTGCTCATTTCATCAAACATAATCATCATTTATCCATTTTAATAAGCAATTTTAGAACAGCATTACATGATAAAAGCCGAATGTCAATGATAATGATTATCATTTGCATTTAATTTGAATAGACTTTGAAGCAATAAAAATGACATTAAGAACGTTGGGGGATTATTTGGGTAGTACGCACATCAATATGATGCGTTATATGATGTGCGCGGATTATTTCCAGAAATTCCTACAGAGGATGTGTTGCATGTCCAATGACATCTCTGGCATCGAGACAGTTTCCTAAACATCAGGGGCTGTATGCTCCAAACTTCTGGCATTTACCCATCTTGGGAAAAAAGGGCCCAGTTTTTTTATAAAATCATAGGCCATAAATAAGGCACCAAGAGCAAATACCACATCCCCGGGAAATCGCAACCACTGCCATATCAAAGTTGTATTATAAAATTCAAGGCTTCTTGAATGAGCGAAACCGTTTTCATAAACATCCATTAACTGAGCCCATCCAACGGGAAAGAAATTCAATACAATCCATAAGATTAATCCTATGTTATAGAGCCAAAATGCCCAGGTTCCTAAACGATCATCCCAGGAAAAACGATCCCCTGCGGCATAGCGTAAACAAAAATAAATGAGCCCTAATCCCAGTAAACCAAATGCTCCAAACAAGGCCGTATGTGCATGATTTAAAGTAAGAAAAGTTCCATGCTCATAATAATTTACAAGAGGTGCATTAAGTGTCCCGCCACCAAATACTCCTGCACCTACAAAATTCCAGAAGGAAGCCCCTAAAATATAGAGATAGGCAAGATTGTACGTGAATGCACGTTCGCGTTTGATTAATTGATGATGTTCGATTGCATCAATAATAAGCAGCACTAAAGGCAAGACTTCAATAAATGAAAACATTGAGCCCAGTGGCACCCATAAATCCGGCGTACCTGTCCAGTACCAGTGATGTCCTGTACCAATAATTCCACCTAAAAATACCAGAATGGTTTCAAAGTACATGGTCCGTTCTGCCAGGGCACGCGAAATTAAACCCGTTCCCATTAATACATAAGCCGTAGCGCATGCAGCAAAGAATTCAAAAGACTGCTCAACCCAAAGATGGACGACCCACCAGCGCCAAAAATCGGTAATCGTGAACGATTTTTCGATCCCGGTTAATGGAATCATTCCAAAACAATACAACACGGCAATATTTATAGTACTTGCCCAAAAAAGATGCTCTAACCGGATTCGCCCCGTCCAAAATGCCACAGTAGCGGTTTTTAAGTCACTCCAGGTAGGCCACATCCCCCGAAAAACTATAAAACTCCAAAGAAAGAGGCCCACGCAAAATCCTATTTGCCATAATCGACCTAGTTGCAGATAAGATAAACCCTGGTTGCCAATCCAAAACCAGGACTCATTCACATACCCCATAATTCCCAGGTAGTTTCCAACAATGGCACCCCCTACAATAAACAAAGTGACCCAAAACAGGAGATCCACAAAAAAACCTTGTCTTTTAGCCTCTCTTTTGCTGATAAGCGGAGCCATGAAAACACCTGCGCTAACCCAGGAAAGAGCGATCCAGACTATGGGTGTCTGAATATGTATATCCCGCAAGAAATTAAAGGGTAAAAACTCATTGATGCTTAACCCGTAAAAACCATTACGTTCTGTATAATAATGTGCCATTATGGCGCCTACAGCAATCTGAATCAGTAAAACCAGGGCAACCACCACAAAATACTGCCCCACTTTGCGTTGGCTCGGGGTTAGTGGCTCAAATCCCAAAAATACTGGGGTTTTAAATGCATCATCAGGAGCACTTAGATATCGATGATAGATAAACAACACGGCTCCAAAGCCCAGGAATACAAAACAAAATGAGACCCAGGTCCAGTAAAACGTGTTTGCAGTGGGATTATTTCCCATAGTGGGTTCATAAGGCCAATTATTGGTATATGAACTGTTTTGTCCAGGCCGATGCGCTATCGTAGTCAGTGAAGAATAGATAAGAAAGTCAGCGGTTTGTAACGCGCTTTGAGCATCCAGGCTGTATGCTTTAGTCCAACCAGTTGTTGCATCATGATTAAGTAAGGTTTTTGCAATTTGCTGACGTAGCTGCACAATTGCATTGGCGACTGGTTCGGACAAAATACTGACGGGCTTGCTCAGATCAGTATGCTGCAAGTCCCGCTGCATCATTTGGCGTACAATGTATTGTCCTCCGGCATCGAGATTCGTAAATGGCTTGCCAAAATGCTGTTGCGCTATGTTATCTTCGGTCAGTCTTCCCAGGGTTACCAGATATTTGGCGGTATAATCTTCCCCAAAATAAGAACCCATTCCATAAAGACTTCCATAATCCATCAGGTCCGCCCGTTGAAAACCTGCTTTACCTGCGACGATATCATCCGCCTTCATCACAATTTGACCGGAGGGGAATTGAAATTGCTGGGGTAAGGGAGGGGCAAGTTGATAGGTTTTATAAGTACCCCAAATTAATACTACAAAACAAATGATTGCAGTAATTAAAAGAACCCATTTTAATACATTGGATACTTTATCTGGGTTGACTGGCTCAACCACATCCTGGTGTAAATTCTCCATTCAGCACGTTTCCTTGTGATATAAAAAATTTTGGTCGGCACAACTAAGTTGTTAATTTTATATAAAATTTACTGGAAAAAACAGAAGATTTTTTTGATGAATAAGATTACGTCAGTGCTTGCTTTTCATGCAAACGCTGTAATAACAAATGAAAATAAACAAAACCGGCATAGGGATGCCACTTTGCTGTAATTTCCGCTATTTTTTTATAATCCGGTTTTCTCTCAAGATGCAGCAATTGATATAAATTGTTTTGTGCGCCTATATCATCACCTGGAAAAATATCGATTCGTCCCAAACCACGCAGTAAAACATATTCCGCTGTCCAGCGCCCCACCCCTTTAAAAGCACATAAAAAATTGATGATCTCCTCATTTGATTTATTTTCCAAACTTCCAAAATAAGCTTCCTCTCCAATAAATGCAGACGCTAACCGGATCAAGGTTTCACTTTTATGTGTGCTGTAGCCTATATTCTTTAATTCAGAGACAGAGCAATTGGCAACTTCCGTTGGTCTTGGGAAGGCATAGAACACTTTTTCTTCTTTGCCTTTAATTTTCAAACCCAGGTATTCAACCAAGCGGTTTTGAATTTGCAAACCCGCCTCCAGAGAGATTTGCTGACAGGAAACAGCATTGACCAAAGCTTCAAAAACAGAGGGAAATCGCGGCGGCTTAAGTCCCTTAAATCGAAGCGCAAGCGGATGCAACCGGGCATCCTGTTCGGCAAGACAATAGAAATCATGCAGGTCGCGCTTTAATCCCAGCATTTTTTCCATCTCCGCATGGATTTGATTTTGAGAGACTTGTTTGCTGCCTTCACTGTGCAAAAGCAATTCGGGATCGTTGATTCCTTTTTTTTGTTCAACTACCACTTTAACTGGAGTATTTTCTATGATTAATACTCGTGTGTAACAATTTCCATCCCAGAGATCAACCTTGTTTTTGCTTCTTCTTCGCAAAGCAAAAACAGTATAATCGAGACGAAACGGAGCAACGGCATTTAAGGTAAAGCGATAGTCCATAATGAGAGCCTGTTTTTAAGACAGCTTGGGGTTTAATTGAAACTCTTTATTTCATTACAATACGATGGCGATAAAGTACTTCTTGCACCTTTTCAATATTTACCTGTGCATGGATTGCTTTGGTGCTGGTCGTTCAAATCCCATCTGTTCCACAATACTGGCCACTTTGTCATCATCATTAAATTTTTGTTTGAGAAATTCCAGGGCTTCTTTAGGGATTTCGCTGCTGCTTCCTTTGTTTTCAAATCGAACAATATGATTTAAAGTTTTTCCTCCATGTTGCATAGGATAACGTTCTCCATTACCAAAATAGGAGGTTTCAAATCCCTGCTTTTGCAGTAACCCCTTAAAAGCCGCTGCATCTGCAGGATTATCAAAAGCGATTTTGAATGTACCATTCATTTGTCCCTTACTCACCATTGGAAGTTCTATGGATGAAGGGGCCTTGGCAGTCATCATGGTGCGAATCACGGCACTCACTGCGGCGCTTGATTCTTGACCCGTTTGCCCCTGGGTCAATCCTTTTAGGGAACTTTTCACACGAGAGGAAGGAAAACTGTCATTTTTAGGGGTATTTTTTGGTGAATTTGCAGCATTAGGCAAGCGGGCACTAAGGCTAATAAGATCGGTGTTTCCATAATTTTTGGTCATGACACCACGGGCACGTTCCGATACTTCAGCAGGATTTTTGACGATCATGGAATAATTGCCATCCTGTTGATACAAACGATTTCGCTCCTCCATCCACAGGATGCCAAGCTTATTGCCGGTCTTAGCAAACGAATCAATCGTCCCTCCTTTTTTCCACCCCCAATTACCATCCTGATTGTTGGCTCTGCTTCCCGTATCTTCTATAAGGCAGGCATTACCTGTATCTCTCAACGCATCTTGTACTTTGGGGTTTTTTAATTTTTCCTGGATTGCTCTTTGCATTGCCTCATCTGCCAATCTAAAATCCGCCCATTTTTTTGATTGCCCCAAATCTCTGGCATTCTGCGCATCCCCCGCAAGGATTTTATCCAGATATTTTTTATCCTGGGGATCTTTTTGATATTGAAAATAATGTTCTACTGTTGGAAAAGTTCTTTTTCCATATGGGGTCTGCATTTCGATAGGAATTTCTGCATAATTGGAAAAAATCCCCCATTCGGCCCCTTCTCTATCGAAAGCAACAATATCGACGCTATCAGGGCGTCCCTGGAGATGATTTGAGGGGCCACTCAATTTTTTAATTGCCCCTTTATAGGATCTAGCAGTTAAAGGCATATAAACTCCCACTCACTAAAGCAACATTTTAAATTATAGCTGATTTATTTTTAAGCTAATATTAAGTGACTTATGGCAAACCACTTTTCCCATGAGTTTTTTGGGAAATAAGATAGAACATGAAAAGGAACGGTCAGCCTTTAACACAAACGATAGGTACCAAGCGGGCGACCTTCTTGGTTAAACCTGACTGCTGTGCTGCATCCACCACTAAATCGACATTCTTGTAGGCTTCGGGAGCTTCTTCTGCGACACCTCGATACGAACTGCTGCGTATTAAAATTCCTTGTTGGGCCAATTGAGCAATAATCTCGCTTCCCCTCCATTTTTTAGTGGCCTGATGCCGGCTCATCGCCCGTCCGGCGCCATGGCAGGCAGAACCAAAAGATTTCTGCTCAGAAAGTTCTGTTCCCACTAAAACATATGAGGAAGTGCCCATACTGCCGCCAATGATAACGGGTTGTCCTACATCTTTTAATGCGTTTACCAATTGCGGATGTCCGGGACCGAAAGCTCGTGTTGCCCCTTTGCGATGAACAAACAAACGCATCGTTTTCCCCTCAACCTGGTGTGTTTCTTCCTTGCAGGTATTATGGGATACATCATAGATGAGCTTGATTTGGGTACCCGGCATTTCATCTTGAAATACTTCCCGCATAAAATGGGTAAGTATTTCCCGATTAGCCAATGCACAATTAATTCCTGCACGCATAGCACCGAGATAGCTTTCTCCCATAGCTGAACGAATAGGGGCACAAGCTAATTCACGATCCGTAAGCTGTATTCCATGCTGTTGTGCGGAAATAAGCATGGAGCGTAAAAAATCAGTTCCAATTTGATGACCCAGACCACGTGAACCACAATGGATACTTACAACCACATCCCCTTCTGCCAAACCAAATGCTGTTGCAGTTTTTTCACAATATATTTTACGTACTTCCTGAATTTCCAAATAGTGATTACCCGAACCCAAAGTACCCATTTCATTTTTTTGGCGTTTTTTTGCATGCTCTGAAACATGCTCAGGTAATGCTCCCTCTACGCGGCCATTATCTTCGATTCGTTCCAAATCTTCTTTTTCACCATACCCTTGCTTTACCGCCCAAACAGCTCCGCCGAGCAGCATATCATCCATCTGCCTCATGGTCAGGTTGATACGGCTTTTACTGCCAACACCAGCAGGAATATGGGCAAACAAGGCATCCGCGAGCTGTTCTTTATAGGGTTCAAACTCCTCACGCTTCAGTCCGGTAGATAAGAGTCTCACACCACAAGAAATATCAAAACCAACCCCTCCGGCAGAGACAACTCCTTCATTATCAGGATCAAAGGCAGCAACTCCCCCAATGGGAAACCCGTATCCCCAATGCGCATCCGGCATTGCATAGGAACCGCGGACAATTCCGGGTAAGGTTGCAACATTGGTAACTTGCTCATAGACTTTCATATCCATATTGAGAATCAATTCTTCAGAGGCAAAAATAATTCCCGGTACACGCATCTTCCCATGTTTGGGAATTCGCCATTCAAAGTCACTGATTTTTTCTAACCGGTTTAAGTCCATAGGTTTCCTGCCTTATCTCCTGAGAGCCTGACTAGAGGGTATGAAACGGTTATACATCAACTACACATTGAGCCACCCAAAGCTTATCGCCTTGATCCACTTTTAATTCAGTGAATGTAGCACCTTTGACCTCGACTGCTGGTTGATGTCGATGAATATCTACTGGTTCACCTGCAATTATAGCAGTCAATTTCAGACCTTTTATGGTTACATCAAACTCACTAAACAGCATGTTATGGATTGCCATGTTATAAATAATGGCATTTAACCAGTCAACAAATAAAATTTCCTGATTCGGAGCTTCGCACGATATGTGAATTTTCTTGTGGGGATGGACTAACTGTGCACGAGTAATAACATTCGTGAGGGCAAGCGCCCCCATCGCAAAAGCCTCAGATAGCGTCGCACCAAACCCTCTAACCCCGATATCTGATTCATGGAAAAAATGTTCCCATCCCTTTTTTGCATTCATAGAAAATCACCGTTATTCCATCAAGTTTGAAACACTCTAGCCTTTAAAATAAACAGGATCCAAATCCCGGATTTCTACAGATAAAGTAATATTTAACCCGGACGGGTCCGTTCTAAAAAACTTATCCAATAAATCAAAAAGCTTCTGGCCTATGCTTCTTTTTTTAGCCTCATCCCTGCCCGCAAGTATTTTGAGCGTTAAATGAACAAAAGCATGGTACTCACTCTGATCACCGATAAAAAACATGGGATGAACAATACACCTGCTCCTGCAGTTTGATAACGGGGTAGGCAAGTTTTCAGACAGCACCTGGTGTAGCTGAGTAAACAACTGATTTAAATGCTCTGTGTTCTTGATATTGTTACTTAATTCCAAAAGCAAATGAGGCATAAAAAATTAAAATAAAAATAAATCATGGAACATCATAACTTGGGGGGAAGCAATGTTGCAAAATAAATCCATGCAGATGTCCCCTCTTGTTAAATTAAGCCGCTTACCGTTTTGCAGATACTGCGATAGATAAAATAACCATCCCCATTCCAATTGCCTGAACAGAAGTCAAGTGTTCACCCAAAAAAACCCAGGCAATGAGGACTGTAGCTAACGGCATCACCGCTGTGGATAATGAAGCCATAACCTGATCCACTTTTTGGCACCCCATATTCCAAAAAACGTAAAAAAGCCCCGAACTCAATCCCAAAACAAGCAAAATTAATCCATCCCCAAAGCGGATGCTTACCTCATCCAGGACATTAAAGCCCAAATAAATTAATAACAAAATGGCATTAATCGCATTGAGCAATGAAGAAATTAAAAAAACTGGAAGCGTATTGGGATGCATTTTATTTAAGATATAGTATGCCGCTTCAGGTAAAAGAGAAATTAAAACCAGGACATCACCCCGAAAAGAATGATTTACTTGCACTCCTGTTATTTTGGTGCACGCTATAATGATTAATCCCAAGGTTGCAAAAAACACACAAATGGCATTTTTTCCTGAAATTTTTTCACCGAGAATAATCCAGGACATGAGGACAATTATGGCAGGTAAAGCACTGCTAATAATCCCGGCTACATGTGCATCCGTGCCCTTTAGACCCCATAGCATAAAAAAATTAAATAATACGCCTGCAGATAACGCCTGCGCCCCAATAAAAAACCAGTCGCGCTTTTTTAGTTGAAGAAAATAATAACTCACCGTCATCTTCTTAGCAGGACTAAACCAGTGCAACGGGAGTAAAATCATCGCCGCCAAAGTAAAGCGAAGGGTTAATACAAGCAAAACCGGAATTGAGGCAAGCACGTATTTGGAAAAAACGATATTCACCCCTACCATGACTTGCGCCAGGATTAGAAATAACATGCCCTCATAATAAACATTTGATTTTTTCATGATCACTGTCAAAAAATGAAACTGAATCCGCAGTGTATCAATAGTGGCTTCACTAGGAGTTATCCAATTCACGCATCTTTTTTGCCGATAACGCCTTTGTTTTCCATTGGAAAGGCGATTCACCATAAACCTTACTGAACCGTCGGCTAAAAGCGGGAACATTTTCATAGCCCACAGCAAGGGCTACAGCTTCAATAGAACTATTTTTCGACAAAAGCAACTGCTTTGCCTGCATTAATTTTTTCAATCGCCAATACTCTGCAATACTGTAACCCAACGTTTGTTTGAAACGACGCTGTAACTGGCTCACGCTCAGATGACAGTGCTTGGCGACGTGACTCACATTTACGGCTTCTGCAAAATAAAAATCAATCCAGTTTTTAGCTTTTATCACCACCTGATCCAGCTTGGGGGCAAATGATTTTGTAGCAAGATGGACAAGCAGTGGATTAATTAGAGACTCCGTAAATAAATCCCCGTCATCAGCTGCTAAATAAAAATGAGTGAACTGGATGAGTTTTTTTAGGCTGGGAGTTAAGTTAAATGCATGAGAGTTGTTGTGAGGCACCTTTCGGGCAGCAACATCTACCACTAAAAAAAGGTTGTTTTGACTTCCTGCAAAACAATGGCGTTCCTTGGGCGCAATAAAAACACCCACATCCTGATTCACTATTCCGGAATAATGGCCTGCTTGCAGCTCCATGGTGCCCGAAAGAGGCAGCACCAATTGGGCAAAATCATGAGCATGACTGCACGTTTCAGTTTGGTAGGAACGAAGATCAACCTGATGCGTAATCAATTGAACAACTCACTAAAACAGTTCAAAATAACTGAGTATACCATAGGGGAGAGTAGGGTAAGGTTAACCAATAGAACTTTGTTAATTTTAATGTTCTTTACTTCTGTTTATATGAAACTCATAATGAGCAATAATTTTTATTGAAGTTGCGCTATAGAACGGACCCGTTCCTCTTAATCCTGCTTTGGAGCCCATCGTGCAAAGTAAGACTGATGCAAGTCAATCCGAGTTTTCCCTGGAAGCCCTTTTTACAGAGGCTACCAAGGAAACTGCAAATTTATCACAGGTGAAATCCGCAGCAGCTTTTGCCATGAAATTTTTAATGTTGGGGGACGAGCCCAGCTATGTAGACAAAATCTATCAATTGGCGGAGTTAAGCGCTCACTTGCTAAAACTTGAATTTTCTCTTGAATCTGTACTGCAAGAGGTTCAATCGGGTATTACTGAATCACATCCTCACGCACTGGAGTTAATAACCAGTAAAATCGGCTTAGGCCAATATCAATTGGCTCATGCCACTCCCCACCTTTTTGTGAACCAGAACCTGGAAAAGCAGGTCAGGACAATGAGGCATTACAAAGAATATCCTCTTGCAGAGCTCATTGAAGCCATCATTACCGATGTCTTGGTGCAAGCAAGCGTGCAATTTGGTGCACAGATAGATAACTTTGATTTTTTAAACTGTAAGCCAGGGCTTAATCAATAAGGTACTAAAAATGACTTTATGGAAAAAATTCAAAGAGTTTTATAATTCCTCTGCGGAAAACAGGATAGGATTTTATAATTTTCTTGCTTTTCTCGTAATTCCTATTGTGGGAATGACCATCTTATATATTTTAGTCCGTATATTCTGGATTAATGCCTAGATAAATAAATAATCCCATAGTCAACACTCTATGGGATTATTCCTGGACTATTTGGTCTGTTCAACTTTTATATCTCGAATACCGGTTTTAGATTCCGCTTTTTTGGGCAATTCCACCCAAAGCATTCCTTTCTTAAAGGTTGCTTTCGCGTTATTTAAATCCACGGTAGAGGGTAAGGAAATAGAGCGTTCATACTTCCCGAAGCTGATTTCTCGGGAAAGATATCTTTTACCTTCATTTTTTTTAGAAACAGATTTTTCCCCACTAATAGTGAGTATATTGTCTGATATTGAGACTTTAATGTCTTTTTCATCCATCCCGGGCATTTCGAGCTGAACGCAGAAATGCTCTTGATCCTCAACGATATCCATTGAAGGGGAAAGATCCATTTTTTCAAATTGTCCCCAATTGAATTTGGTTGGAGAAAAAAACTCGGTAAAGTCATTAAATAATCTGTCCACTTCGTTTTGCAAACTTAAAAAAGGGTTTTGTGAACGATTAATTTGAATGGAAGATCCCTTAGAAGACGCCCCTTTCCCAGGACCTTTCTTAAACTGTGTTACCCTGCTCATGACTACCTCCATTTGACCTATAGGATCTAATTAATTTTGGTACAAAAATAAACATTTTTCAAATGGGGTTTTCCACCCAATTACCCATATGGAGGGGGAGTAATGACAAATGCGCGCAGTGTATCACATCATGTGGGTTACTTCTTTTCCGGATTTCGGTAATTCAACCACAACAAGAAAAAGGCAAAAAGCGGCATGAGGATATCAGTCCAAAATACGCTGCCCGCATTTCCGGGTTCAAAATTATGGGCAACTATCATTTGATAAAGATGTACTCCAGCAGCCCCCCATAAAAAAGCAGCAGGCACAATAATTGTTGCAGCACGAAAAGCAATGGGGGCTTTAAAGCTGATTAGACCATTTAAAGCGATTCCCAAACTGGCAAATCCTACTTCCATTTGAAAGGGACTTTGCGGCCAGCCAATAAACTGTGCAGTAAAATCGCCGAAGAAAACATGCATCACAAAATTAAATAAATAGGCCAAGCCGATATTGAATAATAAATACCAGGAAAAAATACGTTCAATAACCCCCTCTTTTTTCAAAGCTCCTGAACGGATTACCCTTTGCAGGCATGCCAGAAAAGCACAGAGCAAACCAAGAATAAAACAAGTAATGGTAAAGTTGCGCATTGCCAAAATAATTAGGCTGGCCATAGCACTGCCCCAAAAAATATATGGAAACAATAAATTAACTGAAAAAAATAGTTAAGACAATCCAATAAAAACTGCATATAAATGAGATGGAGTATTGCGATACAAACAGGCACAAAATTTTGCCAAAGCCTCCTTTTGAAATCATCATTTTATTTTTAGGAGGGTGAACCGGATTATTTCACATTCCAGTTGCAGGAAAATAGGGCCACGTTAATTGAGGATTTGGTCAACTTTTAGTATATACTAAGGTTAACCAGAATAAACTATAGCGCTAATATGAATTAGCATAAAGTAAATAATCATAGCAGACTTGGTTTTTTCCCAACACAATGAAAGAAATGATTTCTATGTTGGTACCTAATAGAAACTGGAAATCTGAGCTTGTTCTTAGTATCTCCGTTGGGAAGTAGTAAATGAACAAAATAATGAAAGTGCATTTTCATAGGTGTAATATTTCAAAGTTAATTCATGAAATCAATCAACCATTAACAGCAATTAAAGCCTATCTTGGTGGATGTGAACTTAGATTACAAAAAAATGATTTAAGTGCTGAGCAAATGATTAATGCCGTGCAAAAAATTAATAAACACACCGAATTGTTGCAACACAAGATTTCCTCAATGCAGGAACTTATAGCTCAGGAAAATCCGGTAGATACTCAAAGTATTGATGCTTTAATCGCTGAGATTATTTTTTTGTACTCCTATGAAATGGAACACTATAACATTGAATTAATCTTAAATTTACAAGACCATACCCCCGCTCTTCTGATGGATAAATTCCCCATCAAGCATGTTTTGTTTCGTATACTGAAAAAATGCATCACTACTGTAGAAAAAAACAAAATACAGAATAGTAAACTGGAAATTCAAACAACCGTGCAAAAGGACACTATAAAAATAATAATAATAAGTAACTGTTTCATGGAAGAAAATGATTTGGAAAAGGAATTAACTTATTGTCGTACTTTTTTCAATGTAGATAATGGAACCTTATCAGCTGATTTATTGACTGATGGTATTTGTTTTCAAATAATGATATATCACTAAGGGTAAAGGAATATGCCTCATAAAAATACAACTATTTTTATCGTTGATGATGATCCTGAAATTTGCAAATCTTTCCGCTGGTTATTTGAGTCAATTAATCTGCAAGTTCAAACTTATGAAAATGCTAAAGATTTTCTTGATAATTATAATAATCAAAGTGGATGCTTGATCATTGATGTACGCATGCCGGTAATGAGCGGTTTGGAATTACTGGAGCATTTGCATTCAACAAAAAATCAGTTATCAGTGATAATCATCACGGGTTATGGGGATATTGCAATGGCGATAAGGGCTATGAAAGCGGGCGCGGAGGATTTCATCCTAAAACCCGTCAATCACCAGAACTTATTGGAAATCACGCAAAGATGCCTTAAAAAAATTAAAAACAATACCACCCAGTCTCAAGGTGATTTCCAGGAGCGAATGAACAGTTTGACCAAACGGGAAAAGCAGGTCATGGATTTGGTTGTGGAAGGTAAGCTGAATAAACAAATAGCCTATGAGCTTAATATATCGATATCCACGGTGGAAGTTCATCGTGCTAACGTCATGAGAAAAATGGGGGTTAAATCCTTAGCTGAACTGATAAAAATTAATCTTATTTATGATAAAGTCATTAACTCCCCTGCTGTTTTGAATGAATCCACTTAATTGTGACATTTGCCATCACTACATGGGATTTGAATGTTTTCAAACATAGTCTTTGCACTATGTAATGAATTATTTAACTTACGATTAAACCAGGGCCTATGAGTTTGCAAAAAAAAGAACAATTTATTTTGTTAATTGACGATAACAATGCAGTAAGGGAAGCCCTGGTTTGGGCCTTGGAATATGCCGGGTATTTAACTGTGGCTGTTCAAGATGGACAGGAGGCATTAACCCTTCTTGAAAAAGATCCCTTACCTGTAGTTATTTTTTTGGACCTCATGATGCCTGTTCTTGATGGCTTTGAATTCAGGGAGAAAAAGAAATTATCGTCAAGAATATGTAATATTCCAACAATAATAACTTCAGCTAAAACCAATTTGGAAAAAATGGAAAAAATGTCTTGTGAGACTTTTCTCCCCAAACCCTTTGATTTGAATGAATTGTTTCATCTTCTGAAAAAAATAGTGTAGGGATTGAAACATTTTCTCTGTATCGCTTTTTACAAACCTCACTCTCTATATCGATAAAATGGTGTTCTAAAATATTTGAAAAGCCAGTGTTCTCCTTCTGGCTTCCCATTTTGCGACTTGTTCTCACCCTGGAAGAACAAAAACAAGCCGCTGTGAATGGATATAGAGTAATTGGCACGGAATAATGAATTTGTGTAAATCTGAAAAAAACCGGCAATAGAGTACTTACACCTATTTGCAACAACATCAACTGCTTTTTTCATATTAAAATGTAGTATTGATTTTTAAAAAAAAATATTCTGAAAAACTCCATGGAGTTCGGGTTTACCCTAGATTGACATTCTAGAATTTGCTATATAATAACAATCTCTTCAAGAGGAGTCAGGACATTGTTTAAGAATTATCTTATTGTGATTGGAGGCTCTGCAGGAGCCATCACCGCATTACAAAACCTGCTGCCTCGGTTACCTGCAGATTTTCCCGCCGCAATACTGATAGTAATCCACCTCCCTCCTCATCTCCCTAGCAGATTATCTAACGTACTTAAACCTTATTCTAAAATGCCGGTAAGTAAACCTCTTGATGGCATGATACTGAAATCGAACCACATTTATGTTGCCCCACCCAATTTTCATATGCGTGTTGCACATGACAAAATTTACCTGACTCAGGATGCCGAGATCCATCATTGCAGGCCTGCCATTGATCCTTTATTTATTTCAGCTGCAGCCAATTATGGAAAGCAAGTGGTAGGAATTGTGTTAAGCGGCGTCCTAGATGATGGCAGTGCCGGTTTAAAAGAGGTTAAAGAACACAATGGCCTTGCAATTATCCAATCCTTGAACGAAGCTGAATTTCCGGATTTACCGAAACATGCAGCGGAAAAAACAGAGGTGGATTTTTGTTTGCCCATGGAGGATATTGCATCCTTACTCATAAATCATGTAACTGGCTCTGGCTCATTTGGAGTGAATGAATAATTTATCCCGGAACTATTAAATGACCCCAAGAAAAAATAAGACTCGTTCTAAAAAAAATATTACTAGTTCAGAGGACCCCTCTCATTCTTTGAGTACAACACCCCCCCAAAAAAGCTTGTTCCTAATTGTTGGGATTGGTGCCTCTGCGGGGGGATTGGAAGCGTTAAGAGCCTTATTTTCTCATTCCAAACCGGATGACCGGCTTGCCTTTGTGGTAGTGACTCATTTAAGCCCGGATAAAATAAGTATTTTGCCAGAGATATTGCAGCAATTTACCTCACTGAAAGTTACCACCATTGCCGACAATCAAAAAATAGAACCGAAACATGTTTATGTTTTACCCCCGGGAAGATATGTCCACATTCATCAAGGAATCCTTTTTCTGAAAGAGCCGACCCCAGAAACAAAAATGCATCCTATAGATTTATTTTTCCGTCTCCTGGCAGAAGATCAGGGCTCAAAGAGTGTTGCCGTTATTCTTTCGGAGACAGGAAATGATGGCACTATCGGATTGCGTGTCATTGCAAAGCAAGGTGGAATTGTCATTGCTCAAATAGCCAAGTCAGCCTTTTATGATGTGATGCCCAAAAGTGCTATAAATACTGGATTGGTTGATTATATTTTTGCTCCCGAAGAAATATACCCTTTCCTCATTAACTATGCCGCTCATTTTGAGCATGCCCATATACCCATACAGGCAAGCATTGCAGAAGAAATAAAGCAAATATTAACCTTGCTCAGAAACAATACTGGGCATGATTTTTCCTTGTATAAACCCAATACCATTTTTCGCAGGATTCAAAAGCGTTTGAGTCTTTTACACCTCGATAATCTGGAAATTTATATCCAATACATCCAACAGAATCCGAATGAACTCCAAATTTTATTCAAGGAATTGCTCATCAATGTCACCAATTTCTTCCGCGATCCTGAAGCATTCGAGCAACTCAAAGAACTTTTACTTACCCAGATTTTGGTAAATAAATCCCAAAGTGAACATGTCAGGGTTTGGATTCCGGGGTGTTCTACCGGTGAAGAGGTGTATTCAATAGCCATTATTTTGCAAGAATGCATGGAAGAATTAAAATGTCATTTTAATGTCCAGATTTTTGGGACCGACATTGACGAAGAAGCAATTGAAATAGCTCGCTCTGGAGTATTTCCCCTCGATATTAAGAATGATATTTCAAAGGACCGGCTCAATCGATTTTTTATGCGGGAAGAACATTCTTATAAGGTGAATATCGACATAAGAAAAATGATTATCTTTGCCGTACAAAATCTCATTAAAGATCCACCTTTTACAAAACTTGATTTATTAAGTTGCAGAAATTTACTGATTTATTTAAGCTCGCAATTACAAAAGAGACTTTTTTCACTATTTCACTATAGCTTAAATCCCGGCGGGATCCTGTTTTTAGGAACATCAGAAGCGATCAGTGGCTCTGTTGATTTATTTACAATTCTAAATAGAAGGTGGAAGATTTTTCAAAGGCGAGGCGGATCCGCTCTATTTAGCACCATAATGAATCCCCCCTTTCTCACGCAACAAACTGAATTAATGAGCATTGATATTATGGAACAGAATAATCAAAATACAGAACCAAATTTATCCCGTTTAATTGAGCGTATTTTACTGGAAAATTACGTCCCGGCCTCATTTGTTCTCGACGAACAAGGAAAAATTATTTATACCTACGGGCGAACAAGCCGATATATTGAATTTGCAGCGGGGGAAGTCCGATTAAATTTTATTGATATGATACGGCCCGAACTAAAATCCAAGGTTTTAGCTGCAATGCGTAAAGTATCAACCCTGCAAAAAGAGGAGATCCTTAATGGCCTTCCTTTTAAAGAAGATACTGAATTTAAATACATCAATATACGGGTAAGACCACTCCCGGAAGCAAAACCTTTTAATCGAACATTGCTTTTATTAATTTTTGAAGAGACCCCCACAACATTACAGTTAAATGAAGTGCCCAAAAATGATAAAAAAAGCGAGCTGGGTAAACGCATTATCCAGTTAGAACAAGAACTTAAATACACCAAAGAAAGCCTGCAATCTACTATTGAGGAATTGGAAACGTCCAATGAAGAATTAAAGTCGAGTAACGAAGAGTTGCAATCAACCAATGAAGAATTACAAAGTACCAATGAAGAAATTGAAACCTCAAAAGAAGAGTTACAATCCTTAAATGAAGAACTCACCACCGTAAACTCGGAACTTGAAAGCAGAATTGAACAACTCTCAAGTGCAAATGACGATATTAAAAACCTGCTTGATAACACAGAAATCGCGACCATTTTTCTGGATAAAGATTTATGTATTAAACGCTTCACCCCAAGGGCAACAGAAATTATTAACTTAATTCCAACTGATGTGGGCCGTCCCATTAACCATATTGTTTCCAACCTGGAATACGATAGATTAATGGAGGATGCGCGCAGGGTACTTAAAACATTAGAATCCAAAACTACCGAAGTAGTCGATAAAAGCGGACGTTGGTATTTTGTCCGTATTATTCCATATCGTACTGTAAACAATATTATTGATGGTGTGGTGATCACCTTTTTAAATATTCATAATCAAAAGAAAGCGGAAAATGAATTAATGCGATTGGAAAGTCAGCATAAAATCACCCAAGAAATCGTAGAAAAATTAATTAATGACTACTCTTGCCCTGCTTTGGTTTTAGATAAGAACTTCCAGATTCTGCTCCTCAATAATTGCTTTATAAAACAATTTAAGGAAAAAGAAGCAAATCTGCTTTCCCAGAATCTGTTTAAAATTAAACTTAATATGGAAAAAGACATATTGAGACACTTTTTAGAGGAGTTTGTTGCACATAAAACCGAGCACAACGAGTGTAAAATTAAAATAAATGGAAGTGATTACAGCATAAGTGTTCAAAAGATGAACTCTATATTATTATTACTATTAAATAAATAGGTACATTTTTGATTGCCAAAGAAGAACGAAACGGTGCTGTACTTTCGTATCTGCTTGCGAATGTTGAGATACATATTTTCTTAAATTAATAACTGATAAAACTGTTTAATTCCCAAATTTTTTTAAAAGGTCCATTCAATGAGTTCAAATGGCAATAAGGAATCATCTTTACCGATTCAAGATGAACTTAAAAATATCCAGGACGAGTTGCTGTTGAAACAGAACAATTTAAATAAAAAAGAACAAGAGATCTATTCTCTGAATTTGGAAATAGCGGAATTAAAAAAGCAAGTTGCGGAGTTATATGATTTGAACTCCAAACCTTTCTTTACTGTCGATGAAAATTTCAAAATACACGCGGTAAATTTTCAGGGCGCTGTGCTGGTAAACTACGAACGATTCCAATTAGTAAACACCAGTTTTTTAAATTTAATTAGCACATTTACTAAAAATACTTTAAAAAAATGCATTCAGGCGCTTGCAAGAAATCAGGGAAAGCAAATATGCGAACTGGAATTATTAAAAAAAGGAGGGGAGCGAAGGTTTGTTGTCGCCGAATGTTATTATACAAAGGATAAGCTAATAGCGATGGCCCTTAAGGATATAACCTATGTACGCCAACTGGAATCCCAACAAATCCAACTCAATCAGTCCCTGGAAACAGTAACCAATTTGTTTCAAAATATGTCAGATGCCATAGCTACCCTGGATAAAGAATTCTACTTTAAAATAATAAATCCCTCGTTTATCAAATTTTTTTCCCGAATTTTTGCCATGAAAATTCATACCGGAATGAATTTTTTAACCCTTATTTCCGACTTTTCCGAATATAAAAAACAATTAATCACCGCATGCGAGCAAGCTCTATTAGGGAAATCAACTACCATTTTAATTGAAAATTCCAATGAGTTTGACGAAGCTATTTTTTGTTTTGAAATTAACTTTACCCCTCTTTATAACCATTCCGCCCAGGAAAACGAAGTTATCTTGTTGATTAAGGACTTGACCAACTATTACCTGCAAAAACGCTCTAAAATGAGAGAGCAATCCAAATTGGCGCATGTCATTCGCCTCAATACCATGGAAGGAATGGCATCAGCTTTGGCCCATGAAATTAATCAACCGCTGACCGCAATTTTTCTTTACAGTCAAACCTGCCTTTTACAACTCAAATTGGAGGAAGAGAAATTAGATCCCAGTGTGTTCTGTTTATTAAATAAAATTATTTCACAAGCAAAACTTGCGAGTGAAATCATGACTCGTATGAAAAGTTTTATTTTTAAAGACGTACATTTCCCGCAAGAAACAGATATTAACAATTTAATTAAAGACACGATCATTTTTCTGGATTCGGAAATAAGCCACTCCAAATTACAGATTAACCTGGTATTGGAAGAACACCTTCCCAAATTAAATATTGATCGAATTCAAATGATGCAAATCATCACCAATCTAACCCGTAACAGCATTGAAGCCATCCAGGAAACTACAAATCAAACCCCTGAGCTCACCATTAAAACAATTGATAAGGAAGATGGATTCATTGAAATTCATTTTCATGATAATGGCCCGGGTATTATCCCTGAATACCAGGATAAAATCCTGCATTCATACTTCACTACCAAAGCCCAAGGAACTGGTTTGGGTCTGACCATATGCAGAAATCTTATTGAGGCGCATGGGGGAAAACTTTACATTAACAAACACAATGGCATAGGCGCCTGGTTTATTTTTACTTTGCCAAAACAGTAGAATTCATTTAATTGTTCGTTTAATCTACACCTTCTCTTTAATCCGGGATTTTTTAAATATGATATATTCATTGCCAAAAACAACTATTTTGACCGTATTCTTCTCAGGAATTTTTATCAACTCCGTATTTGCCCATGCGCACCATGAACAAAGCACCACAGGAAATCCTGAACGTGCTGCAAAAGCTACGAAAACTATTTTAGTGACTGCTTCAGATGATATGCGTTTCCACTTTTCACAAGATCTTGAGTTTCATGACGGAGAAGTTATAACGTTTAAAGTGACCAATACCGGGAAAGTAAATCATGAGTTTTCAATTGGTGATGAACAAGAACAGCAAGCACATCAAAAAATGATGCGTGCTATGCCCGATATGGTCCATGAAGATGGAAATACCATTACGGTTAAGCCTGGGGAAACTAAAACCTTGACCTGGAAATTCAAATCAACCCCAAAACACGACGTGGTATTCGCCTGTAATATTCCAGGTCATTTTGAAGCAGGCATGTACCGTAAAGCGAACATAACTGCATAAACCTCGTGGCATAAAAACACACATCAATACTGATTCTCCTTATCGCTATTAAAGAGAATCACTATTGTCAACTTACTCCCCTAAAAATTAAACTGTTAATCCTATATTGCGGTAAGGTAAGCGAACCCACAAAAGGATTAGATTTATGGAACGCAAAGTAGCTGTAGTTACCGGGGGAATTGGGTCTGCCATTTGCAGACGTCTGGATAAAGCAGATTATCAGGTTATTCCCTGTTATTTTAAAAATGGAAATCTGAGCAAGCAAAGAAATGGCAGGCACTCCAACAGCAGCCCTGTTCGGTTTTAGTAAAAGTTTGCCCCTGGAAGTAGCAAAAAATGGAATTACGGTAAACTATCCCTAGATATATTGAAACGCCGATGCCTGCCAGTATATAAACTGATATTCTTCAACCTATTATTGGATCTATTTCTGTGGGCGACTGGTCAGCCTGAAAAGTTTGCCTATGCTGTGGTTTTTTTAGCTTTGGATAAGTCTGGATTTATTACAGGTGCTCATATTACATCAATGGTGGACAGTACATGTAATTTATGAAATAAATTAATCTACAATGGATGGAGTCGTTATGGATAATAAAAAATCAGAAACACTGTATGAAAGAGCAGAGGAACAAATCGATGGAATCGTCTTGTATTTATTAAAAAAATATGCCATAAAAAAAGAGCTGTTACCGACATTTGATACTGAGTTGCAAGAGGAAAATGAATTCTAGAATAGCAAATTATCGATAAACAATTTTCTGGTTTATTGCGAAACCAGAAAAATTTTTTGTCACTATAAGGACATGGCAATGAAATTTGATCACCAAACCACATGGATTATTGCGGCGGACACCACTACCTGTCGAATCTATCAAGCGACTACCAAGCCTTACGAGTTAACACTACTCAAAGAACTGCAACATCCTGAAAGTAAACTCAAAGATATTGAATTAACTTCGGATCGCTCAGGCCGCTACCAAACAGGTACATCCGCTCAAGGGATGTACAGCCAAGAATCCGATCCAAAAGAAATCGAGATTGATGCTTTTGCCCGTCAAATTGCAGAAGAATTAAACCACTCGAGAAACAAAAATGAGTATGAAAAACTTATTGTAGTTGCACCGCCACATATGAATGGACTTTTATTCCATCACCTGAATAAGCATGTTAATCAGTTGGTCGTCCATAATCTCAAAAATGATGTGATTCATTTAAAAGAGCATGAGTTATCTGAATTTTTAAGAAAAAATCTGGAGAAATAGACGCAAGAATTTCTATGAACTAATCCCGGAAGATTTTCAAGGTTCTTCCTTGTCGCCTTTATGGGATCCAGGGTCTATTACTCGAGCCAGAAAAAAATAGCGATTCGGATCCCGTAACGTTCAAGAGGCAACAAGTACCTGTTCTCTATGAGGAGGCTAGGCCGTTCCTGAATGAGTAAAATTTTAATGAACCAGTTGAACATCTTCTGCTAACAGGCCCTTTTGTCCTTTTCCTTGCTTAAATTCAACATGATCGCCTTCGCAAAGCTTTTTAAAACCATTTCCTTGAATTGAGCTAAAATGTACGAAATAATCTTGACCATCACATTGAATAAACCCGAACCCTTTGCGCTCGTTAAACCATTTCACGGTCCCTCTGATTTTCTCTGACATTTTCTTATTCCTTTATTAAAATAAATTCATTTTTGCATTTGCCCGCCGCAAAATATTTCATGAAAACGAGTATTAAATGCTCTCATAAAAATAATCATTCTAATTTTTATAATCTTTTTAGAATATTGTGGATCACACTTAGAAATTTAAATAAAAAACAGAGAATTGCAATGAGACTTGGTGACAGTTCTTATCTGCTTGCACTTAAGTTTTGATTTTCCGTGCCACTCCGGTTTTGATAGCTGCCTCTTTAACCGCTTGAGCTACTCTTTTGACCACGCTCGTATCAAATACGCTGGGAACTATATAGGTGCAACTTAGATACTGATCTTCTATGGTATTGGCTATGGCATAAGCAGCAGCGAGCTTCATTTCCTCGTTAATCTCTGTAGCCATACAATCCAGGGCCCCTCTGAAAATACCTGGAAAACACAGTACATTGTTAATTTGATTTGGATAATCACTACGTCCTGTTGCGACAATCGCAGCATGCTTTTTTGCCTCTTCAGGCATTATTTCAGGGGTTGGGTTAGCCATCGCAAAAACAATCGCATCCTGATTCATTTTTTTTATGTCTTGAGCATTAATCACCCCAGGCTTTGAAACTCCTACAAAAAGATCTGCACCCCTTATCACATCATGGACAGTGCCTTTTTCCATATTAGGATTGGTGTGTTCCGCATACCATTGATGGGCTGGATTTAACCCGGGTTTTCCCGCATAAAGCACTCCCTCACAATCACAGCCGATAATATTTTTTACACCAAGGTTCAATAGCATTTTAGTGCATGCAGTCCCGGCGGCGCCGATCCCTACCACTACCACTTTAATTTCTTCAATTTTTTTCTTAACCAGTTTCAGGGAGTTAATTGTTGCGGCTGCAAGTACTACCGCTGTGCCATGTTGATCATCGTGAAAAACGGGGATATCCAGTTCTTTTTTAAGGCGCTCTTCCACTTCAAAACAACGGGGGGCAGAAATATCTTCCAGGTTAATTCCTCCAAATACAGGTGCGATATGCTTCACTGTGGTAACAATTTCATCTACGTTTTGAGTATTTAAACAAATAGGGAATGCATCGACATTGGCAAATTCCTTAAATAGCAGAGCCTTGCCTTCCATAACAGGTATGGCAGCATAAGGCCCTATATCTCCGAGCCCTAAAACTGCTGAGCCGTCAGAGACCACAGCAACCGAGTTTTTTTTAATGGTTAAATTAAAAACATCTTCAGGTTTTTTATATATTGAGGTACAAATTCGGGCAACACCAGGCGTATAGGCAATGGACAGATCATCACGGGTTTTTAATGGGATCCGGCCTTTAATTTCAATTTTTCCCCCAAGATGGGCTAGAAAGGTGCGATCAGAAACATGGATTACTTCCAAATTGGAGATCATCCGCAAAACATCAACGATTAATTCTGCGTGTTTTGGGCCATAGGTGTAGATGGTAATATCGCGTATTTGGGCATCTGCCTCCACGCGAACGGTATCTATTGCCCCGATTTGTCCCCCCTCTTTTTCGATTGCAGCTGCTAATTTTCCAAAAGTACCGGGAGCATTTTTAATACGAATACGCATGGTAATGCTATTGGAGGCAGAACATTTTTGATTTCTCATAGCAACTCCTTAACCCATGTATTTATACCGCTCCCCCATTACTCCCAATAAAATACGGTGTGAGCCGGCTATTTAAAGCAGCTCGTCCTGATCCTTATCGATCGAACCAATAAACTCCGGATCAACCGATTTTCCAGGGATTTTCCGGTTTTCACTCGCCCATTCACCAAGATCTATAAGTTTGCACCGCTCTGAACAAAAGGGTTTAAACCGGTTCTCAGGACGCCAGGTATTGGGTTTTCCACATGAGGGGCAGATAATTTTTTTTTGGTAATTCATAACAGTCTTCATTAATTTAATTGAGATGGAGTATGCGATATACACCCATTGATTTTCAACTGATCTTTGAGGCCTATAAATTAATTATAGTATTAAAATGATGGGGGATTTTTCCCTAAGCTGAAACTATTTTTACCAAGCCTGTGGCTTCATTTCTCCACAGATTATTAAAAAACTGCAAGACTCGGTTCGCTAAACGGAGCTTAAGCTCACTGCAGAAATTAATATTTTCTTAATGATTAATGAGTATAATTGGCTCCAATATTTGAAATAAACGATTCATCAAAGCTCGAAAAACTTTTATTAGCAAGTGTCCAATCTGATGTTTCGCAGTAAACCTTTGTCATTTGTGAGCTCTATGACAATTTAATATAGGTCAAACTAAAATGCCTGATAAGAAATTTGAAATTCTTTCGTGCACCATTGATGAAGATCAAATGGCGGTTGCCAAACAGTGGGCTGATACATTTAGACATAATGCGAAAGATGATAGCGCAGTAAATATGACCCAGTTATTGCTGGCTTGTGTGGCCTGCGGTGACTTCAAAACCCGTCCTTTTCTCTCCCATTCAACTGAATTGCAAGCCCCTTCGGATGCATTAACCATTGCCGATTATATTTCTCATGCCAGCCGAATTATTCTTGATTATCAAAATCTCACTGGGACTAACCGGGAAGAGTTACTCAAATATTTTCCCGCTCCCGGAGAGAAAAATAACGTGTTTGCACGTTCAGCCACTCATAATGTGAATCGTAGTAGAGAAGGAGTGCCGGTTGAAGGCAAGGGAATGTTGATTGGCATTATGGGGCAATTACCGGGAATTATCAAAACACCGCAAGACTTTGGGGTTAACATCGCGATGGGTGGTGCAGGAAAAACGAATTTTTATGGAAAAAAAATATCAGATAATGGCTGCAGCGGTCATTTTTATTTTCATCGAAATGACAACGAACATTTACTCCTGCTTGGTCTGGAGCAAACAGCACCGGCAGCATCTGCCCTGGACTTTCTGCTTGGGGCAAAAAAATATCCCGAAGAAGTCCAACAAGATCATGACCAATTTGGTCAGGGACATTCTTTAAAAGGTGCGTCTGACACCTATACTGCTGCAGGATCTTTATACTTTAGCGATCCCGTTTATCAAGCAAAACTTCTATTGGAAAAAGGGGTTTTTCCACCCGATAAATATGGGGCTATGCGAGTCACAATTACTGATGAAAATTGGCCTCATATCAAACAATTTTTAGATGAACTGAAAATGGGGGCAGAGAAAGACCCTGAAGGGTTGGTAGAATTACTGTTAAGCAAACCTAAAACTGCAACGCCCCTTAAGGGTGACTTTAGTTCTCTAAGTTATATTGCTCTTGATTTCAATAATTATTTGAAACATGTATATCAGATACTCATTGAGGAAAGCGAATTGGAGGCCGAAAAAAAACTGCACCTCCTTGATTTGCAATCCAGGTTAGCCATTATGATCAAAGAGTTGCAAAAAGGCCATATCGAGAGTTATGGCCCCTTTAAACAGCAAATCAGCGAACTCATGCAACTCCAGGGAATACCACCCGAATATCAACAGGCTATTCTTCGCATCCAAAAGCTATTTGAATTACAGTTCAAAATTGATCCAAAACTTAAGCAAACCCACGAGGAACTCTTATTAAAAAACATTTATGACGATTTGCAAGAAGAAAGTAAAGTTATCCTGGAAAAACTGCTGGAGGTACAAAGGCATTTCCAACAATTACCTTTTGCCAAAGAACAGGATTCGCTAAATCTTTTTCTCAACCAAATTAATACCCACATCAAGGCGCTGCAAAATCCATTCTCCCCTATTCCCGAGGAGGTTGATTTATTGTCAAGCTGGGTAATGTGTGATAACCCTGTGTCGATTACACGAGAATCAATGGACCAGTTGAAGCAAACTATAGAAGCCGCCAAATCTTTCATCAAACCCATTGTTTTAACTGAAAAAGAAGAACTTTCTTTTTCCGAACTCTTATTAAATTGGGAAAAAAGATTTTTACCCTTTACCCAAATAAATCTTATTGATTATTCACAATTAGACTTTAATGATCTGGGACAGAAATTTAATGCCTATGTTGATGCTTTAGCACAACAGGCCGAAGAATTGAATTATTGGGGGCACCAACCCTCCCAAACAATGAATATCTTAAATAAATTCTTTACGAACCCACCCAAGCTTGAGCTTGGTCATGCTTTTGTGGGCCAGTACCGGGAAAGTACCGTCCTGAGACGTTTGTTTTCACTGGATCTTGCAAGCTTGGGTACCCTGCGTTTTAAACCCTTTGAAGAACCTAGTGAAGCATACAGGAAAATTCATCCTAATTCGTACTGGGATAATATCAATCTGCTTCTGACTGCCGGCTCTGATGTCATTGCCATGCTCCGCATCTTAAACAAACAACAGTCAGCCAAAGCTTCCTGGGAAGAAATGGCAGCTACGGCAAATTTACTTAAGGATGCTATAGAGCGCTTTAAAAAAGCAAATGAAGCAGTAGAGTATTTTCAAAAAAATACCCCCAATGATTCTGTAGAAGTTTTTGAAAGTCCTTTTTTTTATACTATCGAGGATGAAGCATTACAAAAAATGAACGGGGCACAACTTGCTACCCTGTGTCTGGAAGAATTAAATGCGAAAACTCCCAGTGTTCTGATAAAACGCATCGTCACGGATCAAGTACTATGTCAACGGATGGTTCAGGCTCTTCAAGATGAGGCGGCTGAATTTAACCGACGTAAAGATAATGTCGGGGAAAAAATCAATGCATTATGCCAGATTCGTCATTTTTGGGAATTAATACAACAGTTTAAAGAAAGCGTTGCTCAGGAAACAAAAGAGGAGCTCCTCGTGAAGTTGCAGCATGCAGCTGCTGAATCCCCCTTTATTTTCGGAGCTGCCGAAGCCCTTGAACAAGCACAAGACGAATTAAATGAGCTGCAAGAATTTTTCCTGCGGCTCCAGAGTTTGGCAGACAACAAAGACAGCATGACCGCCCTAGCCTCGTTAGAAGAAAAATATAAGGAACTGTCTGCGAAAGAGCAAAAACATTATGAAATGGACTTGATTAGAGCGCAAGAAGCCATTTATCACAATTATCTTCAAAAAATCAATGCCGCATCAACTATTGAAGAAAGAAGAATAAATTTTGGTATTTTAAAACAATTATTTGAAAAATTAGCGCCTGCCTCCAAGGTAGAATTGAGTCCGGAATATGAAATAAAACAAGTTGAAAATAATTTATTTGATTTGGTTTCCAGCCTTGAAAGTGCAACTTCAGTAAATGAAAAAGAACGGGTATTTGATAATCCTGTATGTTTGGGAACCCAGGAGCATTTTAACACCATAAATCCCGAACTGACGTCTGAATGCGCAAAAAGATGTCATCAACAAATAAAAAGAAGCCAATTTTTTTATGAAAATCTGCTGAAATCGGAGTTTTTAAAAAAATCTTCCCCAACCAAGCCGTTAGATACACTTTTAAATCAGTTTGGACATTTATTGGATGACTTTGAAGACACGCTTAAAATCCGCTTCATAGAAGCTGCTTTAGAAGATAATCTCTTCAGGCAGGCAATTTCGCAAAAAGCGGGGAATAAAAAGCTCACCCCAGCTTTAATTCAGGATTTACTTATCCTAAAGACCTTCCGTGACAAAAAAATTGCCCTAAGCAAGGAAAATGAATATGGAAATGAATATGATCAATCAATAAATAACTTCTATGAAAAAGCTCTGACCATCCGCTTATCAGAACTTCCCATAAAAAAACAGGCTGAGAACATCATGAAAGCGGCAACGTCTGAATTTAATCACCGCCATGATACTCGCCGACTCCTTGCAGACATTGCCATGATAGTTACTGCTTTTGTGGGCGTGGGAATTTTTATAGGCATAGGCCGATTAGCCACTGGTAAAACTTTATTTTTCAGTCAGGCAAAAACAGATAGAGAAATTGAGTTCAAAAATCAATGGATTTGTAATTATCCCCAGTTGCCGCAGGCAGACGATAACGAAATTCAAATCCTCACTGCCCCTGCTGCTTAATGTAAAAACAGGATCCTTGGGGGGTATTGTTATATTGTGTTCTTCCTGCATGGAAAGGACATGCCCCCACTCAGACCAAGGCACTCATCGCCACTGCCTAGGGCTCGCGACTTATTCACGGCCTGCAGGTGGGGCGATCAATTAACAATACCTCAAAAAATAGAAAGTTTGTTGCTGCATTGGAAAGAATTCGGGAATTACTCTATTCTTAAAAAGTTTGAGTCATCGATTCAAACCAAATTTTTTTAATCTATATTTATAAGGATATGAATAATGAATGCATGGAATAGTGTAATTTTTGTGAAAAGCAACAAGTCAATGTCTGACATGAATGCAATGGCGAAATGGGATGGCGTAGAGAGTATGTGGTCTACATCAGGTGAATGGGATTGGTGCATTAAGCTGGATCAAAAATCATCAACTCCTGAAAAAGCCGAGGCTTTCGTTGCTCGTATGCGTGACGGTCACTGGGCAACTGAAACCAAAACTAATTGGTGGAAAGAAGTTTCTGCAAAATAATTTTTGGACTCGGAGCTCATGCTCCGAGTCCATTCAATTGCAATTCATTCCACATCGTGGTCCAACTCTTGAGTCTCTCTCCTCTTTCGCGGGCTTTTTATACCGCAGACAATATCTAACCATTATGGCAAATAAAAATCTCAACTTGCAAAAAATTTCACAACAAAATCTGCGGCTGCAAAATTTTTTATAAAAAGAGTGTACGCGGATTAAAAATAAATTCCCTTAATATAAAAAAAGCTTTAAATTTTAAGTTTTACCGTTGAACGACTCACATGAAATCAAAACTTTTTTTCCTATTACTCTTTTTTATCAATGCCGCATTTGCAGATCCCTGGTTCACAGGCCCTTTGCTTGCACCTGCTGGAAGAACAATACCGGCAGGACATGTTAATTTTGAACCCTATGCATTTTTTAGCGGCTACCCAAAAGGATTTAGAAATTTTGAAGTAGTTCCTATTGTAAGCCTTGGGGTTCTTAGCTTTTTAGATTTACAAACTTCCTTGCCTTATGATTACAGTTGGGATAATGGACAACATGGAAACGGCATTGGAGATACCAGTTTGGCCGTAGGCGTTCAAGTTTTGCGACAAAAAGATAATTCTTGGCTTCCTGATCTGCGGGTTGTACTTCAGGAAATTTTTCCAACAGGACGCTATGAAAACCTGGATGCCGATAAATTGGGAACGGATCAGACAGGGCTAGGCGCTTTCCAAACCTATCTTGGGTTTAACTTTCAAAAATTGATTCTCTTGCCTAACAAGCATTATTTGCGCACCCGTTTGAGTTTGGTTGGGGCAACATTTAGCGATATCACCGTGCATGGAGTAAACGTTTTTGGCGGTGCCCCCGGAACAGTGGGCAAGGTAAAACTTGATAACAGTTATTCTGCTGATCTGGCGTTTGAATATACATTAACGCAACACTGGGTGCCTGTTTTCGAAGTGCTGTATGTACACAGTCCTGGAAGTCATTTTGATGGGAACCCTGGATTTACTCCCGGAGGGACAGTTGCCACTTTAGGAGGAAGGGCAAACGAACAAGCTTCGCTTGCTCCAGCAATTGAATACAATTTTACCTCCAATTTGGGGCTTATTGGCGGTGTTTGGTTTTCGGTGACCGGACCGCATGCTGCTAAATTTGTCTCTGTAGCATTAGCTCTAAACTGGTATTTTTAGATCCAAAGTGTAGAAATCAACCCTCTTTATCCTGTATAATGGCTATATTTTAACCACATAGTATTTAATCAGTATAGGTTGGGCCTTTGCGCCCACTATTTTTCATTATTTTCCAACTTGAAAAAACCATGGTCATCCTCTTTCCCGGAGACTAAATTAAGCAACCTATACTGAACAATTAAAAAAGGGATAAATATGTACTCATTTTTTAATTTACAAACCTTCAACGCATTAGAATTAACCTCCCATGACCGATTATTTTTACATCTGTTTCATCAGGCAAAAGATAACGAAAAAATAGATTTAATTAAAAAGCAAAAAATTGAAGTGATTGCCCGTACTGCTTATCATGAAAAAGAGTTCGAAACATTTTGTAATCGGGAAGAATTAAGGAGTTACTGGGAAGAAATCTGGTGTAGTTATGGTGCCGCATTATCGCTGCAAAAAAAATTGCCTGTAATTTTATTTTTTTCTCAACCTCAATTAAATCAGTTCAATTTGGTGCGGGGTGCATTTTTTTTTAATTTGTCTCAAGAAATGAGAAAAGAAATAAAACGCGATTTTGGCTATTCCGAGATGGAAGCAATCAAGATGGCAATTCAATACGGCTCTGTACATGCAGTCCAACGTTATAATGACTATCTTTATTCAAAACTTCAGCAAGCAAGCGACAATGACGCCGAGGCCCTTTATCAGGAACTTATTGCCAATAGCGAGAGAATGCTTCCTCATTACGGCAGTTACGGATATATGGTTTTAGCCGAAGCCTTTACCCACTATTGTTTTTGGCTGGTTAAAGAGCAGGAAATTGGAAAGATGCAATTAACTCATTCACGAGTTCTTGAATCACTGGATAAAGCAGAACAAATTTTAAAAGAGAGCCACTACAGCATTCAAAATGCAAGCATAGGGCAGGGTCTCAAATACAGTAATTCCCTGGGATTTGACTCACCGGCCCCAGCAAGGGAATTTTTTCTTCAATCCTATGAGGCATTGCTAAAGAGCGTGTGCACTAGCAACTCGATGCTGTTACCCACATAATAAAAGCCAAAAATACTTTAATAGTCTATATTATAATTAATTAATTTAATTCTTATTTCACAGAAATAAGAGAGGTTTTATTATTATGCCTAATATTTACATCAATTATGTAATCACCTCAAATAGAGAACTGCTTATTTCAAGTTATCATGATAAGGTACAGTCCAAAGCAAATGCGTTACCTCTGGCTAAATCGAAAGATAAAAACATTAAACCAAAAGACTTGCAGCAACTGGAGGAAATACTTCCCCAACCTTTTGATGATGGGATTGTGAAAACCAAGCTTCTTAATTTATTATCCACAATTGAAGGTGATTTTGATAAAGTAATCTACAAAGGTGATTTAAATCTCTGTACGCAAAAAAAAGAAGATTTGGCACCCTACTTATTTGACGGCACGTTGAACCGCTTTTTTGCCGGCAGGGATGTTCAATTAATTCTAGAATCAGCTAATAAAGAATATGTAGACAATGCCATCGAATTTGCCAATGCAATTGGCTTGACTGGCGCAGTGATTCAAACCAAATCTGGAACTCCTAAAGAAGAAGCAAGATCCCAGGTTTATCCCCAACCAGAAGCAGTGAGTAAAGAAAAAAGAGAAGATTTGCCTATTCCGGAATCCAAATCAAGTGAACTGGCTCAACCCAAAATTGCAGTGCAAAATACCGCTATTTTACTTGATGCTTTGGTGAAAGTTGGAGTTTTTAATACTTCGGGTACCGAGAACAATACCAACACGAGTGAAGAGAAAGAACAAATAAAACCTAAAGGTTTGACGAATTAAAAAGCGGAAAAAAAGCATCTTGACCTGCTTTTGTTATTTCTTTACGTCCGAGTTCAATAAAGAGATAAATTCATAGGGGCTCATGGGGCGTGAGAAATATATTCCCTGTCCATACTTGCAACCATAGTGTTTGAGCTGTTCCCTGATATCCCCATTTTCCACACCATCAGCAAATACCTCTACTTCAAAGATTTTTGCAAGTTTAATAATGGCTTCAACAATTTTAGATTTTTTCTTGTCTCTTGCCATGTCTAAAACAAGAGATTTTTCTATTTTAATTTCATTAATGGGAAAATTGACTAAATAAGTAAAGGAAGCATATCCGCTGCAAAAATCATGGATTGCGATTTTAATCCCCAGGTCGGTTAACTGGTTTAACACCTCAATAGATTTTGCTTGATCCGATAAACAAGCCCGCTCCTTGAATTCAAGAATCAGATATTCAGGAGGAATTTTATATTCAGTCGATAGTTTTCTGATAAAAACCGGTAATTTTTTATCAATTGCATCCTGGATTGATAAATTAACTGAAGCAAAAATTTTATATCCAGCTTTATGCCAAAGGGCTAATTGTTCGACTACATGGGTTAACATAAATGAGGTTAATTGCTGAATCAAACTCGAACCTTGAATTAAGGGAATAAATTTTTCCATACTGATCAATCCATATTTTTCGTGCACAAAGCTGACCATAGCCTCAGCCCCAATTATTTTCCCTGTTTCCAGCTCGACTATGGGTTGAAAATAGATTTTCATTTCCTGATCTTCTATTGATTTTTTTAACCCACTCATCATGATTCTGTTGGTAGTAAAATCCTCCTCCATATTGGCATGGTAGAGTGCATAAGGCTTTCCCTTCTTTCTTGCATGGAAAACTGCAGTCCGTGCATGATTTATCAAGGAAACGCTATTATTTCCATCCTGAGGATAAATGGCTGCCCCAGCAGTAGTACTAAGGTTGATATGAATATTGTCCACATAAAAATCAAGCGTGGTTGCCTCAACAACAGCATTCAATAACTTGTTCCAATTTATATTTTTATTTAACCTGGGTAACAATAGAGCAAATTCATCACTCTCAATCCGGGCTAAACTATTTATACCCATAGTTGCTTCGAGCATGAAAGGGGAAAGTAACATGTCTTTTAACTTTTTTACGAACTGGATTAAGACACTGTTTGCATTAAAATTACCAAAATTGTTGTGGATTACATTAAAATCATTCAATTTTAAAAGTACCACTGCTAACTCATTTGAGCGCTCAATCTTGTTGATAGCCTGCATAATTTGCTCCCCAAACAAAAGGGAATTAGGCAGCTGAGTGAACAAGTCATGCTCACTTTCATATTTTAATTTTGCCTCCAGATCGCCGCTTTTATAAAGAAGCTCCTGTGTTTTATCGGCAACCAGTGTTTCCGCGGTATTAGCCAACCCATAGCAAAACGATTGTCCCCAATAAGCAAACAAAAACGGCGTTAGATCAAGAATCCAAATAGCAGGATTTGATGTTTGCGCTCTGACAAATCCGTTTAGATTGATAAATCCTGTGACTTGATAGGACACGATAAGTGAAGCAATTAATATGCTGCAAATTGAAATACTTAAGCCAATATAAGCATATTTATTCACATAATCTTTAAAAACAGTGGAAGGCTTCGCAAGCTTGTAATTCGTATCCATAAGATTTTTAATTGATCTCCATATGTTAATTTTAGTACTTAATTTTAAAATTAGTTCAAAGCACTGTAAGTGTCTCCATTTTGTTTTTAATGAAACAATTAAAAAATTAAATTGACATCATAAAGTTTAATTTGATATGGTAAGCAAAATATAGATAAAATTTAATCAATCTGCCATCAATATGAATCATCGCACTACGAACCAAAGCACTATCCTCCCTGCAGTATTAACTGCACAGGTAATGCTATGCAATGATTCTTTGCCTGCAGCAATCTCTTCCGTAAATATTATTATTATTTTGCCCTCTTTCCCCTAGAGCGGTCAGTTATTTCTTCTCCGAACCTCTCTAGGGGAGGAATATCGGGTGTGTAAAATAACTGATTATTAATGCTGGAGGGTTCATGACTCAAATACCATTCTTTCGCTTTAAAACCCATTATATGCCCTTTGTGGTATGGTTTTTCCCACTCTCATTTTTTGCCTTTCAATTTATATTGCGCCTTTGGCCAGGTTTGATGATGCAAGAAATAATGGTGCACTTCTCAATTGATGCATCCAGTTTTGGTTTATTGGCGGCTTTTTATTATTATGGATATGCTGGAATGCAAATTCCGGTGGCATTATTGTTGGATAGATTTGGCGCCAGATTAGTGATTTTCGTTTTTGCACTTCTTTGTGGCTTGGGCGCTTTGCTTTTTACCTCTACGAATAATTTTTACCTGGCTTTATTTAGCCGTTTTTTAATTGGCGCCTGCTCAGCTGTTGGTTTTCTGGGAGTATCCAAGGTAGTCTCTGAATGGTTCCACACCGAGCAATACTCGCACATGATTGGATTGTCTTTTAGTGTCGGGCTTTTAGGAGCAGTCTATGGAGGAAAGCCCTTAACCCAGCTGCTTTCAACTTACGGAGGCCAACGTTTAGGACTGGTTCTGGCGATTGGTGCTATAGCTATAGGAGTTCTCGCTTGTATGGTGGTACGTACTCCCAAAAAATCTAAAACAATACCTACGAACAATATAAGCCTGTCGCAATTATCGGTTTTATTTACCTTTAAAAAATTATGGGTTCTTGCTTTAGCCAATTTGCTAATGGTAGGTGCACTCGAAGGTTTTGCTGATGTTTGGGGTGTTCCCTATTTAACTGCTGCCTATGGTTTTGCTAAATCAGATGCAGCCCTGCTTGTCTCCTTTATCTTCATGGGAATGTTGTTTGGGGGCCCCATGCTTGCGTTGCTGGCCAAAAAATTAGGTAATTATATGATCCTTGGAGCTTGTGGCGTCGGCCTGTCTTTAGCCTTCCTGGTCCTTCTCAGTGAGAATGTAAGTAATTGGTGGCTATTAAGTGCCCTATTCTTTTCTGTTGGACTTATGTGTTGCTACCAGGTTCTTGTATTTGCAACAGGTTCTGCATTCGTATCCAGCCAACATTTGGGAATAACCATCGCCTTTCTTAATTGCATCAATATGTTGGGTGGGTCTTTTTTTCATACGCTGATAGGTAAAATTATGGATTATTACTGGGAAGGAAACCTGTCCCAGGCAGGTTTGAAACAATACAGTCTCCAATCTTATCATCATGCCTTACTTGCTATCCCGGTCTGCGCCCTTTTGGGAACCGTACTGATTTACCTGCTTCATAAACGGACCCGAAAAAATTCAGAGAAGGAAACTGTGAAACAGACGACAATGGTTGAAGCCTAATTGCAAATGGAATGCATTTTTCTCCCGAAAGAAAGTTGGGCTTTCCGCCTAACTTCACTTTTCATGCTTTTGGGAATATTTTACTCCGAATCGAAGTATTTTTTTAAATTAAATGAGTCGTTAAGAATCACTTAATCTCATTCTGTTAAAATAAAACACAAGTTTTGTTTGCGGAATGCAATGATGCGTGTAATGATTCTGACTTGCCTCATGTTGCCCTTAACTACTGTAGGCAGCGTAGCGCTAGTGGCCTTGATGCTCGCTCTGCTTGCACTCTGCTCTCCTGCCGTTATTTTCGGGGCAACTTTAATGGCTGCGGGAAAACTGGCTACTAAATTCACTGAGTGGTGTTATCCCGATATGAACACCTCGTTAAAGGACCCAGGAAAAGGGCCTCTGATTACTTCCCTCTCAACAACGGCACTTCTCTTTCCCTTATTAATCGCACCAGTTACGGCAAGCTCTGCGGTACTTGCTGCACTTACTTCTGTTTTACTTGTGCCTTCCCTTGCTGTGTTGGGCGCGTATGATCTCTCCAATAAAATAATAAACCGCTTCTCATCAGGATCTGCCTCCACGCCGAAAGAGGCTCAAATAAATCACAGCTATGGGATGTTTCCACAGAATGCGAGTCGCAAACCAGAAACAACAATTACAAATTTCTTGTCCGAGGTGCCTTATTTTGGTGCACTATTTCAAAGCAAACCGGCCACTAAAAAACATCCTCATTCAGTGGATAAAGAATTTATTGAGGAAGAGACAATTCAAAATGTAACTTCTTTTAGGGATAATTTACGATAAATCTTCCCTAACCAGGACTACTCATCGTATTACTTTGGGTTTGGGTTTGCTCTTGCTCTTTTTCCGGTATTTTATAAGAAGAATCAAACTTTGTGCCTCCCGGTTTAAAAGTATCTCCCGTTTTAAATTGGTCTCCGTTCGCATGAAATAGTTCCCCATTTTTCGAATACCCCATAACTTCCTTTGTTTTTCCATCGACCATAATAAAGTCCTTTTTTTCAGAAGCAAGTTTCTGGAAAAACGAACTCATATCATTTTCTGATTTAAATGATAAACTCAAGTTTCCATCCTCACCCTTTTTAGGAGGGTTATCTTTGTACCAGGGATCATCCTTAAAATTCTCCTGAAACATCTTCATGATCTCATCGCTGAGCTGACTGGCAACAGTTACTTCTTTTTTGGCGGACACTACAGGTGTTATTATGGTAGGCGTGGTCTGGGTTTGACTCGGTGCTGACAAACTCATGTCCTCTTCCTGGGCGTTAATTAAATTGTCGTATTTTTTCCTGTTATCAAGGTATGTCTGTTGATAAATCCCATAGGCATCCTGACTGTCCTGATCTAATTGATTCTTCGTATCAACATATTTCTGATATGCCTCATCCTTTTTTTTATCAAACTCTTCAGGGGAAAGCTCAGATCTTTTCTCATTCAACTCATCTAAAGTTTTTTCATACTCTGATTCGGCAACTGAAATTTTAGCGTTATTTAAAGCAGTTTTTGCTTGGTACGCCTCATAGGCAGCACGATTGGAACTCTCTGCAGATTTTTTAAATGTAAGGACATCCGGCTCGGGAGAACCTATGATACTTTCGTAAAGAGTCTGAGTTTTCTTTTGCGCCCCGGTTGCTTTGAGCATTTGCTCTTCATACGCTTTTTGTGCCAAGTCTCTTTTTTTTATGGCTTCAATCAAATTTTCAGCACCTGTAGGCATTATTTTCTCCAAACATCACTGCATATATAAATATTAGATCAATTTAAGAAGAACATAAGTTTTTAAGGCAAGCGTAAAGTGACCATTTCTCAAACTTCGCTTGCCTTGCATCAGCCAGGGTTTATACCAACCCCATGGGCAAATTGACACAGCTTATACCGGAGAGAGTTTGCAGCCAGAAAATAATTCTTTTTCTTCTGATGTTTTATGAGCATACAAACTTCGTGATAATAAGGGCGATTTAGTTGATTTAACTGTTGAGGGTAATAAGGAGGCTGCTTTTTCATCCAGAATCACGGTAACGTTTTTATGTGCGTATAAAGCAGTTGCCGGAATGTCTACGGTTGGTGAAGAAACCTCGTGAACCGCCGAAATAATGGCTGCTTTGGATGAACCGGATGCCAATAAATAACATTCTTTACTGTATTGCAGAATCGTTCCTATGCCCATGGTTACGGCATGGGTTGGAACCTCATCCTTTGAATTAAAAAATCGTTTATTTGCCTCCCGGGTTTTTTCATCCAATTTAATGACGCGTGTTCTGGAATCCAGTGCAGAACCTGGCTCATTAAAACCTATATGACCATTCACCCCCAAACCTAAAATTTGAATGTCTATTCCACCTGCTTCCTGAATTAGGTTTTCATATTCTTTGGCATGCTGGTCGAGTTGTTCCAGAGGGAGCTTTCCATCCAATAAATGAATATTTTCCTCTTTGATATTCACATGATCAAACAAATGGTGATGCATGTAATAACTATAGGATTGAGTATGCGTGGGTTCCAAACCTAAATACTCATCAAGGTTAAATGTAATTACGCGGGAAAAATCTAGTTTCTCTTCCTTATGCAGACGAACTAATTCTCTATACAAAGGTTCGGGAGTACTGCCAGTTGCCAGTCCAAGGACAGTAGGAATTTTTTTCTCATTATTTTCCATAATTTTCATTTGAATTGCTCTTGCCGCCTTATTTGCCATACCTTCGGGGGTTTCCCTAACCAAAACGCAACTAAACATGTATTTCTCCGAGAATTCGCAGTTTCCATCCGATATTTAATAAAAATTAAATTAAGAGGATATCTCTTAATTCATCTCTTTCCCTTATTTTGTTACAATCACCATTTGCAGGATGCTAATGATTTATAATGAAATTTTCTTATCGACAAGCGATTCTAGCTAATTTAACTGCGAAACTCTAGGGTATTTTTAGAAGGTGGATCTCGACGCCAGAAATAACTTTCTATTGAGTTTGCACCATGAATAAGGATGTTAAAATGCTCATTCAAAATATTTATGTATATAACGATAAAGGAATCAGGGAACTGAAGCATGTGCAACTTACCGAGACAGGGGTAAGGATAATTTTTAATCTGGATGATGATTTATCCTCCATTCAAGATCCAAAAATAGTCGACTCCAAAGGGTGTCATTTTTTAATGCCTGGAATGCTGGATTCTCACGTTCATGGCCAGGGCGGTGGGGATTTTTCGAATCCTGGCGAAATGAATGATGAGGTTTTGGAGCGTATTACCCAGGCATTAGGAAAAACCGGCCTATCCTATGCTTTAGCAACACTAGTCTCTTTGCCTATACCCGACCTGAAAAAATCATTGGCAAAAATTAATGACTTTATAGAAAAACAAGAACAGCACCCTACCCCTGGTTGCACCCAGATCGTCGGAGTTCACCTGGAAGGACCTTTTATTTCCGAAAGTTGTAAAGGTGCCCATGCCAAAGATGCCCTTCAAGACAGTATCTCCATGAAAAAATTTAGGGAGATTATTGATGCAGCACCCAAAGTGAAACAATGGAAAATTACCCTAGCCGCTGATTTACCAGGAGCAGAAGAATTCATTAAACAGGCAAAAGCTCTGGAGGAGGAAGGCATTTTTGTAAAAGTATTTATTGGCCACTGTAACCCGAAGGATAAAGGAGCCATTGGTCGGGCTGTTGCAGCAGGTGCCTGTGGATTCACTCATTTAGGAAATGGATGTCAAGAATCATGCAGCAGGGAAACACAGCCACTCACTTTACATGATGCCAAAAGTCATTTAGTGCAATGGATACTCGAAAACCCCGAGCTTTGCCCTCCTGGGGTCGAACTCATCTCTGATGGAGGGGTGCATTTATCCCCATCATTTATTTCTTTGATTCAGAACACCATTAAAAATAAAATCATTCTGGTAACAGATGCCCTGGGCCCGACCGGTTGTCCTGACGGTTCTTACACACTGGGCTCTTTAAATATTCGAAAAGAGCATAACAGCTTTTATCTGGCAGATAAAATGGGTAACTTTTTGCTGAAAGAAGGTAGACTTCCCTCTGGAGAAAACGGTCTTGTAAAAACACTTGCCGGCAGTGCAGCCCCCTTATCTTTCTGCGTCCGCAAATATTTTGAAACGATGCAGAACGAATCGGTAGAAAAGCGCATGGATGCCTTGTATACGGCCCTCGTTACCAATCCTAGAAACACCTCATTATCTATGGAAGCAATACACAATTTACCCGATGATAATAATTTTTCGATTTTTGATAACAAAGGGCAACTTATATTGAGTGGATGTCACGGTAAAATAATGGAACATCAGCCATTACATTCACCAATGCCTGGTTTGCTAAGTTTTGGCTTGCTAGCACCCAATGCATCGATTGAAGCCATCCGTCCAGAATCTGAATTCAATCCGGTATTCAATTAGCCTGTTTGCTGATTGGTTTTAAATAGAACAAGCAGAGAAAACTTGCAGTTAAAGCCGTAAGGCAGCATAAAATAAGGGGGGAGATAATGGATAAAACAATCAGTAACCCCCCAAAGATACAAATAATGGCATCGCCAAGTGTACGCAAACTTAGCTGCACGCCCATAACCTCCCCCTGAATAGTGGAATGAGACATATTTGAGATATGGATGGTCATGGTTGTGGTGACGCTTGTGATACTAAATCCAATTAATGCGAACAATAAAAACATGAATATGGGGTATTGAAACACAATCATGGCCGCAAAAATTAATGCAGTCACAAGCATAGCTAGGGTAATAATTTTATGTACGGGCAGATGTTTCGATAAATGGCGTGGAAGCCAGGAGGCACCCAGAGCAAGGGCAGCTGATAAAGCAGCATTATAAAGGGCAATCATGCTTGGCGACATGTGCCACTTCCCCGCCAAAAAAACAGGTCCAAACTCATAAAACATATCCACTGCAAAGGTAAACAGGGTACTGATGATGAGTAAAGGGATCAAATAGGGATGATGCTGGAATAATCGTTTGAATTGCCGAATTATATTGAGTTGCCCCAGGATGGATTCTTTTTGGATTATACCCGGTGTTTTATGTTCCGGTAATTTCAACCATACCAGTCCCAGCGTACTAATTGAAGCTAAAGCCGCCACAGTAAAAGGGAATGACCATGAAAACCAGGAAGCAAGATGGGGGTTGGATAATAAACCGCCGATGATGGGGCCTATGATATAACCAATCCCCGCCATGCTGTTAATCCTGCCAAAGCTTACGAATTTGTTAATGCTGGTGAGCTCCGAAGCATATGCCCGGGTGACGGCAAAAGTACCCTCCATAAATCCGGTTAAAAAGCGGCTGAATAATAAAAGCCAAAAACTGTTTGCCCAAAAAGACAGAACAGTCAGTACATACCCAACCAGGCTTCCTGTCAAACTGATGATGAGTATTTTTTTGCGTCCATACACATCTGAATTTCTTCCCAAAATGGGAGAACCAATAAATTGTCCCAAAGGAAAAATAGCAAGGGTGAATCCCAGCAAAATCCGCCTGCTCGTCTCACTCCATTCTGGAGAGATGATTAACTGATCCGTTGATTGCAAGAAAAGAGGGGGAAGAATGGGATAAGCAATGGATGAACCGATAAAACTGATTAACACAATAAGTAAAATAATCCAGAGTTGTTTTTTTTCCTGAGTTGTTTGCATGTGCATTTTATTTGCCTTGTTGGACTAGCGATCGACTTAAGGTCGAATTATTCATTTTAGCATTTTTTTCATAGATCGATCTTTTTTCATATGGATTATTATTAAGTCAAACCCAGGTATTTTTCCTCTGCCTGCTTGAGTAACCGTTTTCCCCGAAAGACACCCGTTCCATCCCAAGTATTGAGAAATTTCATCTGGATAATGCAGCAGGTAATGATGAAGTAGTAGCCCAGTTAAAACACGGAACATGGTAAAATGGGGATAATAAAACCAGAAAAAGCCAAAAAAAAATCGAAAAATCCTTAATCTATGGAATATGTTATATAATATGTACAAATAGTGTTTTTTTTACAAGAAAATAAAAGTAGGTTTTTTATCAATAAAAGTACTACCTTTTAACTGTGAAGAAGGAAGATAACATGTTGACGCTGGCCTTTATTTTTTTAGTTATAGCGATTGTTTCCGGATATATGCATTTTAAAGGAATGAATCCTTCATCAGCTTTTTCTGCAAAAATACTATTTTATATTTCTTCAGCTATTTTTCTGATATTACTCCTTATTTATCTCTTTTCACCTGCACCGCCCGTAGCAAAAGAATTTAAAAATCCCCTTCTCTCAGAACAGTTGAGGAAAGGCCATTCTGTTTAGTGGTGATGGGGTTTCCCCAAAAAAGAAGCACGCTTTAATCGCATCTTTAGGACTCGCTAAGTACTCCATCTACCTCGGCTTGCTTCTCAAGAAATGTTCTGAATCGTTCTACCCATTGAGCATCAATAAAATCAGGCACCGTTATGTTCCCTTCAGGGTGAATTGTTCTTTCAAAATGACTGTATAAATAAGGACGATAATAATCGAGTTCGGGAACCTTCAAACCTGTTTCTTTCGCTTTTTCATCATTAACCCGCACCCGCAATACATCCTTAAAATGGATGTTTGCTTCAAAACAAAACATTTCCTCTGCAGACATTACTCCGCCTTGAAATAAAAGGGTTTTCTTGCTTGCTTCAGATAGGCGCTCAAAATAATCTTTTTTCCTTCCTGCAAGATAACGTTTCGCATTGACATGGTTGCCTATGAGTAAAGCAATTTTTGCAGAGAAGCCCAATTCATAAGCCAGACTCGCCCCGATCCATTCGTGCAATACAATTCCCAAATCTGCCATCCTGTTTTGTTTTGTCTCTCCAGCAAAATGACCTATATCATGAAACAAACAAGCGAGGACGATTTCCTCACTATGCCCTGCTTGCTCAGCAAAATAGGCACATTGCAAGGCATGTTCCAATTGCGAAATCGGCTCCCCAATGTAATCCATTTTTTTAGCTGACCGCAAATACTGGAAAGCTCTCTCAATTTTTTGATTTATTGCATTCATTGTTTTCATAGCACCGTTTCAGAAATAGGATTAGCAACATTGTAAATGGCAGCGCCCGCCGAATAGTCTTTATTGGGATCACGCTCGCAATCTGGAGGGAATTTTTCTCTTTTATCCTTATAATAGGCTTGTCGCATAACGCCTCCTTCAGAAAATTTGCTGAAAGTAATAAAAATCGCCCTACGTGGTTTATTACTCCGATTAGGCTCAGAATAATGAGGCAGATAGGAATCAAATAAAATGACGTCGCCTGTACCACATTCAATTGGAGTCCATTGAAATTCGGCAGCCAATTCTTTTTTAATGGAACCGTCAGCTTCCTGGGGAAGAACTACAGGCTTGTTAGCGCCGCCTTGGACTACCTGCAAACATCCATTTTTTAAAGTGCAATCATCTATAGCAACCATCATCGTAATATGGAACTGCTGATTAAAGCTGATAAATGCAGGGGCGTCCTGATGGGGTTTAAATCCGCCACCCCCAGGAAATTTATAGTTAATTTTTTCTTTGAAAATTGCAGCCTTTTCCTCCATTAACGAAGAAACCAGGTTTAGAGTACGGGAGCTGTTGGCCACCTCATTCATCCCTTGATGATAATCAATAAAATTTTCCACCCGGCACAGTTGGCGTTCCCCCTGGGTATTCTTTTCAAAATATTTCATCCATTTTCCTGGTGTCTCTGGCCAGGAGGTCAGTTCATCACACCATGTTTGCAAATAGTGTTTTACATCTCCAAAGAGAAAATCGGTCAAAAACACATATCCCTGTTTTTTCCAGAAACTGTGTTGCTCTTCACTCAATTGATAATCCATCATTTCCCCCTTCAAGACATTGATACCAAAGCGCTTTCAGAAATTTTATCCGGTAGTAAGACCAGTTTCTTCTCTTCATGTTCCAGCCATTGGGTTAACAACCATCCAAGTAATAATGTACTGGCCAAAATGGCTAATGTCAGATAAATACCTAATTGCGCCTGCAAAATGGGTAAACATACAGTACCAATAAACGCCCCCAGCTTTCCTGTCCCGGCAGCTAATCCATGTCCTGTAGCTTTATATTCGGGATTATAGAGTTTGGCAGGCAGCAGGTACGTACTAATCCCGGGACCAAAATTTATAAAGAAATTAAATAACATGAAACCGGTGAAAATAATACCGAAGCTCGAAAAGAGATAACTTAGGCTCAAGATTAATAATCCCAAAAAAGAAAATAAAAATCCTATCTTCTGAAGTTTAATCAAAGGTATCTGGTTAATAAAAAAAATAACTGCAAAAGCACCCAGGGAAACAAAAACATTGACTATCAAAGTGCTTTTCAGTACCTCAGTTTGAGCACTCAGAAAATTGGATTCCGTAGATAAAGAAAATGCCTGCAACACATAGGGAGTAAAAAGCCCTATTCCGTAATAAGAAATGTCAAGTAAAAACCAGGAGAAACAAAGGCAAACAGTTATTCTTCTCATTTTTGGTGAAAAGATAAATTGATAATGAGTTAGCACAGAACGCTTTGCTTTAAATTTTAAACCTTGATGAACTTTCCATAAAAAACTTTCGGGCAACCTGGCTCTGAATAACAACCCTACTATGGCTGGAATTGCTCCGGACGCAAATATCCATCGCCAAACATCGAGTTGGGGATGCAGTTTAAATAAAAACCAGGCAACAATTACCCCTACAGGCGAGGCAAGACAATTAATGAACATGGCGGTTGCAATAAATTGGCCGCTTTTACGTGCCGGGATCATCTCGGCCAAATAAGCTGCACAAATAGGGTAATCCGCACCCACGCCAAAACCCAGTAAAAAACGAAAAACGCAAAGGGAGGTTATACTCCATGCTAAAGCAGAACAAACAGCAATAAGGACAAAAAAAACAAGATTTAGAATGAGCATGCTTTTCCTGCCCAGCATATCCGCCAATCGTCCAACGATAATTGCCCCAAATACTGCACCAAGGGGTGCTGCAGCTTGGGTGAGACCGATCATAAAGGAGGAAGGATGGTATAGGGCATAAATGAAAGGCTCCGCTACCGAAGCAATATATAAATCATACCCATCAATGAACAAACCCAATGCACATACAACCCAGACCTGGAAAGCCAGGAATTTATTGTTATTTTCGTCCATGAAAATCTCATATAATAAGGGCTATGCAACTTTATTGCAGCCTTAGGTATATGATTTTTAACACATTCACTTTATAAAAACAAACAGACTATTTTCCTTTTTGGAAAGTGAATTGTTATTACTTCTTGTGGATATCAAATTGGCTTCCCAGCAGGAAACCATTTAAGATGAGTCTGGGGTTTAATTAATAAAAATTAGGTGCTGTAGATTTTTTTGCAACTTCCTCAATTTGATCGACCAGTTGGAGTAATTCATCGTAAGCTACCCTTGGGGCTGATTGATCGCCCAGTTGGAGTAATTCATCTACCGTTGGGACTGACCAAAATGTAACAGATTTAGATTTTTTCTGATCGGTCTTCACATCTTTTTTCCTTTGCTCTATTTGTCTCCTTATGGATTCCAGATCTTCTTTTAAGGAGTCCGGATCGTCTTTGCCGCTCAATAATTTTTGTTTAAGGGCATTTAATGCTTCAAGTAAATCTCTTGACGAGCGATTCCTGCCTAATTTGTCTATCATTTGCTCCACAAGGGGAATTCGCTTGTCCTCGAAATGTTCTATCCCATCAAATGGCTTTTGCGGGTCAATTTGTAATTCAATCCTCTTTTTATGAATAAACGACTCAGGCAAATGCATATAAGTTCGCATAATGCACTTGTTAAGCTGCATGGAATATTGGGAAGCAAATTCCTCTGCAGTTAATTTGGAGGTATCGGGATGCATTAACCAGGAAGAAAATTCAAGATTGTCAGAAGATTGACAACCATACTCAAGAATTTCGTTAAACGGTAAAGTATCACATTGAGCTTTTGGTATATTTAAATGTAATGCAGTATTTTTTACTAATTCTTCCCAAAGAGTTCTATTATTTAATTTAATATGTTGCTCCAGAAGATGAAACAATTGTTTTTTGGCAATCTTGACTTCTCCCTGTGTTTCGCCAGCAAGCATTTTATCAAGAGCCAATTCAATGTCCTTCTGTGCAGCTTTATCCTCTTCCTTTAAAAATAACCCCCCAAAACATAATCTGCCCATCATTTCTCTGCTAAGTTCTTTCCGCTGGTCCATGGGTATTGATTCATTGAAATTTTCTATCATGGAAATCACATCAAATACATCAATCATCTTATTGATTGTACGGCTGTTCTTTCGCAATCCGAATTTAAAATAAACAATCGGGGAATTTTCAATCGCTTCCAGTTCCAACTTACCCTGGAACCCCTTGGCAAAACTCTCCCTTAATGCGTGCTCAAGAAACAAGTAACCCATGTGCTTGATCATTTGCTTATTTTTTTGAGTAAAGCCATTTTGCAAATTATCCATGCGGTTAATGTGTATACAGTGGGGTCGCAGGTTGTAATCCATGGCGCCCACGAGTTTTCGCTCGTTTCCTTCGCGGATGTAAATCTCAAAAACTTGATGCTTCTTACCCCGAAGAGAGGGTTTTACTACAGTTTGAAAATCGATTGCTTCGTTTTGTGCATTTAGTAATTTGGTTGTATAGGGCATTTTTTGTTTTCCTTACTGTCCATAATGATAAATTATAGCTCTAAATTTAACTTATTTTATCTGCTTAAAAAATGCCGCTTTGACTGAGAATGTCTTTTTATCCGCTTTAATTTTTAAAGATAATCTATACTATTTAGAACTGTTCCCTAAACAGTGATGTTGGATAATTATGAGGAATTATAAGGAGTATTTTCTATGAATAGGATTTCATTCAACATGGTTGCAGGGGTAGTTAGCTGTTTTTTATTGTCCTCTGCTTTTGCAGATACGCCTGCAGTTCAAACTTCAAAGTCAGAAATTTCCGGTACCTATTTATGCGATTTCCATGATCCTTTTTCTGGATCTCCAAATGGCAGGGAATTACTTATCATTAAAAAAATCAGCGACAATAATTATCGAATGTTCAAAAAAGGTTTGCATGACGCTACACCCACCATTGTTGGTGTGGGTTTACAAAATAAAGAGCAGAATAATGCCTTATCGTTTTTATTTTGGTGGTCCAAAGATATGACCACTACGTTTACCCAATCCATCATCGTTAAGACTGACGGTACTTTAGACGGCAGGTGGGTACAAAACAATAAAGATAAAGCCGCCACGTTTAGTTGTAAAAAATCTTCATAAAAGGAATTTTGGCTTGAGTGAATTAACAAAAAGGAGTTAGTCATGAATGCAGGATTGGCAAGTATTTCTCTCACTTCCGTATTATATTTTCTTACCTCAGCTGCTTTTGCTGACAACACCACTGCCAGCACCCCACCATCGCTTGTGGGAAACTATAAATGTCAATGGACTGGTGCTTCATTAGAGAACAAGAATTTGTCTCTTACCATTTCGAAAACTGGTGATACTTACAACTCTGAATGGGCTGATGATGCCGGTAATCCCGTACTTTATGGAACGGGGTTAATGAATCCGAATATAAATGATTTTATAACCTCATCTTTCTGGAGCCCAACCAACAATACTCTGATTGGCGTATTATCCCTTACAATAAGGGCCGATGGGTCTTTGCAAGGCAACTGGATTTCTCAATCTGGAAAAGAGACTGGGTCTGAAACATGTACCAAAAGCTCTTGATAGAGCTTGGGCATAACAAATGGGATTACTCTTATTAAGCCAACAACTACATTGATGTATTCTTAATGAGAATGGGTCTAAGGACCCAACCCCTATTGCTATGCCTGTTCTATTTTTACTCTATTTGCCACCAGCCCGTTTTCTTTTGTTTGCCATAAGGAGCAATAATTGCTTTTTGTGTCTGGTCAGATTGCGTGATCAAAATCACCAGCTGGTTGTTTTTATTAGGTCCTAAAATAGTGGGCGAGTTTGCATAACTGTTCGACAAGAAAATCCCTACCGGATTGGTGCCATTGTACTGATCGCCCGCATCGAAGGTACCTGTTCCATTAAGATCAAATTGTGGATTCGGGAACGCACCCCCGGTTGCGAAATTCAACTCCAAAAGCATGGAGCTGAAGCCATATCCGCATGTATTTAGAGGGGGCGTATTTAACGTGGCAATAAAAACCCCATTAACCAGTTCCGGATCAGTAACTAACCGTTGGCCTGCTATAGGCAGATCCGCATACCAACCTGATTTGTTAATCCAGTTTACCGTGTTGGAAGTTGCCGTGATGATATTTGTGGAAAAACCGGAAGTAGATGAATTGACTAATGTTAAAGTTTGTTGTTGCAGATTGGCTCGGGTAAGGGTAGTTGATGAAGATGGATTGTCCCATACCCCATAAATTGTCTGCGTTTGGCTGTTGGCTAAATCGGCCGTTGATAAAAGTTCTCCCGTACCAAAAAGAACAAAAAGTCCTTGTCTGCGGGGATAGTTTGGATTCAGAGTTACAACAGGGGGCGTTGTTATAGGCTGAGGGTTGCCTAAAGAATCCCTGGCCTGGAATAACACCCTGACGCTCCATTGTGAAGGATCACTGGAGGTCACATCAATAGCCCATAAGTTGCCTTGTAAATCACCGGCATAAACTACAGTGATAGGTACTCCTTGCAAGCCATCTTTTTGAGCCAGGGCAACAGTGGATAATCCCTGGGGTAAATTGACGTTACACGCCGAGGGCACCGCGGCACAAAGATCTATTTTTTTTATAAGGCTCCCGTTTTGAGCATTAACGGCATACAACACGGAGGTATTATTAGTATTGTTATAACCATTACCAAAAAAGACTGCAAAATTGGATGATGTGGTAGAAATTTGACCTACTTGCGGTCTACTGAAGCTCAGTCCCAAATCCGCATCAGTAAATTCCCATAAGACGGCATTTGCAACTGAGGTCTCGGTGCCCAAATTTATAGGATTGGTAATATCCAGAGCATAAATGCTCTGACCGCCTGCATTTTCTCCGCCAACAAGGATAGTGTGCCAGGAAGAATCAGCAAACTGTACATCAGCACTTGTTGGTGAACCATTAACATAGAAGAGATGATTTTGATTATAAAGGGTTGATGAAAGCTGATAGAGATTATCGAATACCCCGCTGGGAATAAATGAAAATAGTTCTTGTCCGGTCGAGGCATTAAAGGCATGCAGCATTCCATCATTTGCACCAACATATAAAACAGGAGTTCGATTGGATTGAGCTTGTGCAAAAGAAAGATAACTTGAGCTGGTATAAGGTCCTGAAGGAGCACCGACATAGATAACCTGACTGTCTACAATATCCCCCAGCAGATGGGAACGATTACGAAAGATCCCGCCATTTCGCACTTCTGTGGAAGTATCTCCTCGTAAATACTGTAATCTTTGCTGGCCTAAAGTGTCGGAAGGCTGGAGCGCGGCCTGTTGGGTTGCATTTAAACTGGACCATTCAAAGGGTACCCCCATTCCCCCCACAGGATCCCAGGTAACTATTTTACGGTTCGCTGACCATCCGGAACCTGATGCCAGGGAATCAAGTTGGGATTGTGCTGACCATAAAATGGTGCTTGTAGGTTGGCCCGTGTTGGGGTCAAGTTTAATCGCATTCAAATTACCCGTCCAGTCATTATAGGGCGTGTCTTTTGTTACGAAATTGGCTTGATAAGCAACGGTCGAGGTATTGATGCGAGTGGAACTAACCGCTGCAGCCGAGGTGGAAAAAGATCCATTTTGAATGTTTGAGAGAATGGCATTCAAATTATTGACTAATGTGTCTGGATCCGTTGCCGGGTAATAATCTCCTGTACCACCGGCCACTGCAAGTGCTTTCAGGGTAGCAGCAGCTTGGGAGTTAAGGGAAGGATCCACACCTGCTCCAAGGCCAATAACAAATGTTGTTACCCCCTTGCCTGTTAAAGTATTCATTTGGCTTATTGCATCAGACAAAGCTTGATCATTAGTGCTGTTGAGCGAACCATCAGCATTGAAGGTGGCAGTCACTCCATAACCGGTTGCGGCGACGCTACCCAAAGGCGGCCAATACCTTGCTTGGAGATCCTGGGTTGGCAGACCATCTGAAATCAGGATGATGTATTGTTTTTGCGGACAACTTCCACTGGTTGTGCCTACAGTCTTTAAAAAACTTTGAGCCCGGGTTAGCATCCCTGCCAAAGGAGATTGGGCAGCCGCAGATTTAATCTCGGTTGTGGAGGTAGAGTTTGTTTCGGGTTTCAAATAAGGTAAAAAAGAGTTGATTGCATTGTTAACGCTTGTAAATGTGGGATTTATACCCGCTGTAATCATATTAATTAAGATATTACCGGTATTAAACGATTGATTGCTGTAATATCCAAAGCCACGGTTTAAAAACATGACTTGTTTGGAATTAGGGACAAAACCCGCATTTGAAGGAGACAAGGAGAAATTACCAATTGAAGGCAAAGTACTACCGTAGGATATCTTAATATTTCCCTGGTTATAATTGGATATAGTGTAATTAGGCGGGTAAGGATTAGACGGTGTGGGGCCATTGTAACTCACGAATATCCCAGGGTATCCTGAAGAGGCATAAAGCACGTCATTAATTGTCGAATCATCACTGGAGTAGCCAATTTGCATGTATTGGCTTGACGAAAGCAGGCTACTGCCATAAAGGGCAGTCAATGACGAGCAATTACTCGCAACCGTCGATGAGGCTGAGCTGTAGTTATAACAAGGGTTAGTAACGTATCTGTTACCTGAACTCGGTGTATTGGTAAAGCTAAAATTACTGCCTGGGGGGGACAAATAGTAAACCCATGTTTTGTAGACGCTTATATTACTGGTGCTGTAGGTGGCTAAAGCAAAATCGGTTGTCGGCATATAGTATTCAATAATGGCCTGGATTGCCGCTTTTGCGACATTTAATCGAGTGGGTCCATTATCTATTTCAACCCCATTCTGGATAACGGTATATGGTGCCAATCCACTAGCATTTGGACCTTGCACAGGAGGGGTAAATCCAGCGGGTACCGTATAATTTACCGGAGAACTTGTATTGTAAAGCGAAATTAAATCGCTGGACAGAGCACCTGACCCACTCATGATCGCCCCGCTTAAAGTACCATCCATTGATTGGGAGTTCCCTATCAGAATCAATACCTGCGGATGGGTAGGACTGGCTATTACCAGCGGAATTTGAGGAATTGTTAAGATGGCGGCATTCAGCGAAAAAGAAGCACACAATAAAAGAGCAGTTAATCCATGGGATATATTTAGCGTAAACCAGCATCTTCGAGGTCTGAGTCTTTCCATAAATTTTAAAATCCGTATGCAAAATAGCGTTAAATAGAATTGTACTTTAATTTAAAGGGCCCTTGATTTTGATTTTTGACTGATGTCAAAATCCCATTATGATGACCGTTAAAGCGCTGTAATACTTTGATTTTAATTTAACAATAATAGTACTGATTTCGCAAGAATTTTAGAAAATCGAAGTGAAGGGCTTAAACGCCCTCAAAGAGATATGAAAACACAATAACAGTAAAAATGAGCAAGCTGACTTTTTTTGCTAGATTTTGACCCAACGCCTGACTGATGGCTGATTTTTTGTTGGGCCTCGAGACTTAAAACACTTTCCACTGCTTCATAAAGCAAGCAGGCAGTCTTCCTATGAATTAGGTTTTCCAACAAAAGTCATCGCTTCTTCCCAAATTTGATGGGCGACATCTTCTTCAGATTGATTTTTGTATTTTGATTGTTGTAATTTTTGTTTTAGTTCTTTCTGATGTTGTTGAGCCACCGGAGTCATAACCTCCTCCCATAGTTCAGAGGGGACATGTGCCTGTTGGTAATTTTTGTGGGGTTGTTTTTGCTGGGGGAGTAATGTTGTACCCCTTAAAATACCGTCCACTTTCGCATCCAGTTCAAGCGCCTCATCGATATTGTCATCAAGCACCAGCGGTACGATTTTATGTGCCCCACCTAACAGGTGGCTCGATTGTATTGAGTACATTTGCCACAGCAGAAACACAGTTGTTCTCCAATAATTTATAATCTTTGGTATTAAAGTCGCTGGCACTGGATTGAGCTGTGTAAAATAATTTTCTGGTTTCCATCGCCTTGTTTTTAATAGCCGCATTTTTGGATTTTAGGTTTTCGAGTACCTGCTCAGGTAAATCTACTTTAACCATCCGGTGAATTCCGACTTGATAATAAGTCACATCAAGACCTTTAACTGTAAATGACGTTGATTTTAACTGACTTTGATAGAACTCTTCACAAGCTTCAAATATCTTTGGAAACGAAAGACTGCTTGTACTCAAAGGCGTTCTGGGTCCTCCATAATTGACTAAAAAGCTGGGCATGATGATTCTCTCCTTGTTGTTCACAATCCAACAGAAATTCCTTATTCAGGGCAGACGGCTAGATAAAAAATTAATATCCTAAGTACAGCGTCTTTACATGTAAAAAAGAAAAGGCGCGATAGAAACAAAGAATATCGCGCTCTAGATATGATATTTGATTTGTCCTTATTAATTAATAGCTTTGCTGAGTATTTTGAGGACCTGATGTCCCATAAGTTGTTTGGGTATTTTGATAATTTACCTGGCTATGATGATGATCGCCAGTATGTTTAGGATAATTTACTTGACCATTTTGATATCCACTCTGGCTACTTTGATAATTTACCATGTTATTTTTATATCGTTTTTGATGGTACATTTGGGTGTTTTGATAACTTGACTGTCCATTTTGATAATTCATTTGATTGGATCTGTATCTTTTTTGATAATTTATCTGACCTGTTTGATAGTCTAAGTGATTCCTGTGATAACGCTTATGGCCTTGATAATACATTGCATTACTGTATCCCATATAATGATGCTTATTATAGTGTCTATGGCGGTAATATCTCGCATCACTGGTGTTATATAATACATTGTTTGTGTAATAACCTACTCCGCTGGAATAGCCAGGTCTATATCTATAACCGTTACCATAATAATCTCCAGAATAACCATTATTCCAGCCCCCTCTATGATAACTGGTAGTATATCCTGGGGAGGTGTATCCGGAAGAATACGCATAATGGGTACGATATCCAGGTGAATTAACAGACTCCATTGTAGTACAGCCTCCTAACCCCAATACTGTTGCCACAATCCATGCATACTTGATTTTTTTATTCATAATGACGCTCCCTGTAGTTAAAATGCAAATTTATTGTAGTATTAGATCCCAAATCAATCAATTAGAGCATTCATTAATCATTTATTTGCTTTCTTAGAAATAGAAGCGAACAACAAAGGGATGGACAACAAGGAAGGATAGGTAAAATGTTATATAGGCACGGATCATACCTTTCTCAATCCTGTGATGCAGCTATTTATTTTTGAATATTTTTTCAATTTGTTGATGGGCCGTATTTATTGAATGGGCTGTATCCCTTGCCGTTTTAGGCAGGATTTTAAAGAAACGTAATGCTTTGGTAATATAAGATTCTTCATTATAGTATTTAGCTAGGATTGCCTTATCTGCAGCATCGAGATGAACTGCTTGTCGAAAAAGACATAAATCTTCTTTACATATATCTTCCAGACTGGAGCGAAGCGTGTCATAGGACAATACGGTGTAGTCTTTTTCCATTCCTTTTTTAATTTTTTCAATAGCCAGATGCAATTCATACTGGATTTTTCCTATTATTGCTTTTTTCTCCGGGTTATCTGGATATCTCTCCGCAAGCCGATTGATAATGGCATTTAAATTAAAATCGAGTTTTTCCAAAGTGCTTATCATATTTTTAATTCGTTTTTGAAAAAGGGCAATAATTTTATCAAGATGTGGGCGTGAGTTTGCTGTACGTAAGTACTCCGCATTTTGAAATGGTATCGGAGTTAATTCATGTTTGCGTTGATTAAAATCTTCCAGATGGTTCGAAAAATCTCCAGCAGATTTCTGCGAAAAGTAATAATTTTTTGTTTGGCTTAAATATTCGGAAGCCGGATAAACTTTGTTTGACCAGGGGTCACAAATCCAGGCATCTTTGCCCCAGGTTAAAGGTTTTTTAGGATTACTCCCTTTTTTTCTTCCCACAACTAAAAATACATGGTCTCCTCCTTTTATTCGATAAACTTCTGCATTTAGGGAAGGAGAGGCATAGCGAATGACATAATCAAGAGCCATAAGAGCCATTTCATGGCAATTCCCTAGAGAAAATTTCTTGCACTTATTAATATTTTCATTAAAAAATTGAATCTCCTTATCTATCTCCACGCTGTACAAAGGATACTCTTGGGTACTGATTCTCAAGTCTTTGACGGCTTTGTATAAAGCCCTGCGTTGGGATGCATCATAGGAATTTGCAGCAAGCTGTGTATATCCCTTTAAAATAAATGCGCGCGCATATCTACATGCCTCCTGGGCTGTTCTTTCGGAAGTAGTGGATATAACTGCTTCAGTCAGCATTTTATCCAAATTATTTTGAGTTTCTGAACTGGTGCTCATTACATTCAAACAATTTAAATTGGGCATTATAACATCAATGTGTAGTTTTAAGTAACTAGATGAGTATTTTTTTTAAACTAGGAGAACATAACTTTGGTTTAGAGAATATCTCGTTGGTACGAACACCTCAGCTCACCCATTTAAAGTGAGCCGGTGGTGACTTTTATGTTTATTAGATTTGGCACTGAAGCACGAGCGGCATCGACAGGACTACCTGCCTAGGAGAATGAATACCGCGGCTACCAATGCAACTACCGCAGTAAGAATACCGGGAATTCCAATTTGGGGTAGCAAAATACTAAACGCTACTAAAATCAGATAGATAGCAAGAAGAATAAATCCTATATTTTTTATTAAGTGCATAATTTCATCCCTTAAAAGTATGTCCTGAAAAAGAAACATCCAAAATGAATTCTGCTTGTTAGCAGAACTTTATTTCTAATATACTAAAAAATTAAAGTAAAGACGCTTGCACGACAAAGTGTGCATCTTGTCTCCCTTACTGAAAAAAGCACAACTTTCCGTCAATTACTTTTGGTATTTTTCAAAAAGAGAGTCACATAGGAACTTGAGCTTATCGAATCATTTAATATTTATTTTTAAAACTTTCAATTCGTTCATTTTCTTTTCTTTCATCTAACCCCTCAAACTTTTCTCGTACTTCTCTTATTTGGGCTTTCATATCGGCAAACTTACTGTCTAGGCGTCCTGTTTTTCCATTTAATTGTTCAAGCTGACTTGAATATCTGGCAATTATTGCATCGAGACAGTCAAGAGATACTTTTATATCTACCAGCGAAGAAGAGTCCTTTATCGTATCCATCGTGTACGCAAGCTCCTCATAAAAATCTTTTGCGATCTTAGACTTAGCTTGAGCCGAATCATTTTTAAAAACATCTCTTAATAATTTTGTTTTGCTACTGTTAAGATAGTTATCCAGAGAATTTAGATTGTTATGCATAATCGATTTTACACTATGCACAATATCTGTTGCTGGGACTTCATGCCAGGGCTGCGGATCTCCCTTTAACAAAACTGTTTTCGAGCTAAGACCTGATTGTGGACCGGGTGCATCTTGAAGATATACTTTCGTTTTTGAAATATCCACGCCTCGATCACTTAAATATTCTAAAAAACGCGCCACAGAATATAAAGAAGGCTGATAATGTCCACTATAAGTATTAATACTGATTAATTTGCCATTTTTTATTTCCATTTCACCAGCAGCCAATACTGGAGCGCCTGAATTCATCGAAGAGTGAGCTAACTTTCTACCCCTTTTATCCAATTTAACAGATAAATGTTCGAAAGCAGAAAGCTCGCCGTTTGTATTTAAGGTGAAGGCAATAAAACCGGGTTTGTTGTGCGCTATTAATTTGGATGAGTCAAAAACTTTACCTTCTTTATGAAATAGGCCTTCGTGAATTTCAACACGATAATCTGCTCTTTCCTCTGGAGTTAAATAGGTAGTTCCATGTGCTTTATCTTCATATTTATCGTCTTGATTAACATCGAGTAATTCCCCGGCATCAAAAGCCTCTTGAACTGATGGTTCGGAAGAATCTTTGGTACGGCTTGTTGGTTTTAATATATCTGCTGTTAATTGATATTTTCCTGAAGATAATACCGGTATGTAATGCGGATTTTCTTGTTGTTTGCTCGCTCTCTCCGCCATCAGCTTGACCAGGATCCCGTTAAGTAGATTTTTTTCATTGGAAAATTTTTTGATATCAAAAACATAGATCATAAAATCAAGAGCTTGAAGCCGATCATTATCAGATAATGATGGGTCTTTATAATCAACCCAAGCTTGATCAAGTCTTTTGGCTAGTGTTCCTCCTTTACTTGAAAAATACTTCTTAGGCATTGAGCATTCTTAAAAAAAACTATATGGACAATTATAGCTCAAATCCACATATTATTTTTTAATTGGGCAACCAGAGCCAACCCACCTTTGTATTAATCCTTAGTGTTTATTTTCTGCTATACTGAATAATAGTTTTTAACTTAACTATCCTTTAACTCTTTCTTAGTAATTACAAGCTCGTTATAGAATTAGAAAATCTACTTCTGGAAAGTTGCACAAATCAAGAGAAGATTCTCATCCCGGTTTATTTAGTGACTCCTACAGTTCAAAAAATCTAGTCTATTGCAAATGAAAACTTTCATGATGAAATAACCCATGCAGCTGAGGCATTTTTAATTCAAATACACGTGAGGCCCGATGTTTACCCTACTCGCTTTTTTTGTAAGCCAATCATTAGAAAATCTTTATTCGACTTCGAACATAATCATAGAACAAAAAGAAAACTTCTCCCCGGATCAGGTGAAAATAGAAAAACTTACCCAATCAGCCCCCAATCTAAACAAAGAGGTTATTAAACTTGCTTTAAGGGCCTATAAAAGAGCTTTTGAGCAAGGAAAAGTCAAGAATACCATGCTTACTATTATTGATTTTTCTGTCCCATCCAATCAAAACCGCCTGTGGATTTTTGACATGCAGAAGGATGCATTAGTACTTAAAACCTATGTAGCACATGGCGAAAATTCAGGAAGCGGTACTGTTCCCTATCACTTTTCAAATGAAATGTGGGGAAAAGAATCCAGTCTTGGAACCTATATTACAGAAAATACCTATGATGGGCATAACGGTTATTCCTTAAATCTCGAAGGTTTGGAGGAAGATTTAAATTCCAACGCCTACAAGCGTCGGGTTGTGGTGCATGGCGCCTGGTATGTCGAGCCTTCCTTTATCAAGAAAGCGGGTCGGGCTGGATGTTCGTGGGGCTGTCCTGCAGTTGCAGCAAGTCTCGCAAAGTCCATTATCAATCTCATTAAAAACGGCTCGGTATTGTTCGCCTACTATCCTGATAGCTATTTTCTCAGTCACTCAAAATATACTGTTGAATGAACTTGAAAGAACTGTTCACCCTCTTGGGAAACAAAACCTGCTTTTGTTGATGTACCGATTTTATCCCTGTTTGCTGCTGCAATTAATGAAATGAAACAAATGCAATTTGCTATATTTTGAATAATAATGAATGCAAAAAACTTGATTTGATAGATTGCCTGCCAACAAACAGTAATCTTAGGCTTAATAATAAATAGAAGCATGTGACATGATAAAAAAAATAACTTTTATTTTAATCCATTTATTCGCTTTCAATCTAAAAATCCATGCCGTTCCTACTGTAAATAATCTCCAAACTTTTTACAAAATTACCGGGGTTACCGAGCAAGAGTTGCGACAACAACTCAATGATTTAGGCCCTATTTCCATGGGTAGACATTATGATGCGAAAACCTCCTGGTACATCAACTGGAACTATAAGTGGCGTACTGATAATGAGAGGGAAAAAGGGTGTTATCTTACAGAAGTAAATGTAACCGCTGATATCGTTACCCTATTACCCGCATGGGAAAATAAAAATTATAGAAGTTCTGAACCCAGGTTAAAATGGGAAAATTACCTTGCTAACCTGATTAGACATGAAGAAGGCCATGGGAATAATGGCAGGGAAGCTGCAGCTGAGCTGGAGGAAGCTTTATTAAAGATTCCTCCCATGCTTTCTTGCGAACTACTGCAATCGGCCATTCAAAATACAGCTCAAAATATTATCAATCAGCATAACAACTGGGATGTAACTTACGATCTAACGACTCAACATGGTAAAACCCAGGGTGCCTACTTTCCTGGGACTGAGTAACTTGCCAGGCCAGGTAAGCCTGTAAGCCCCACCCAGAGCAGGCAGGACTTAAAACCAATGATCAGGAGGGATAATTCATTGAACCGGCTACAGTGGGTTCTGCAAGTTGTTGTGGAGAAGTTATGAAAATATCCTTTACTTCTTCAGGCACTGGTCGATCCTCAGGATTGGGCGATATCATTTGGAGTAATCCCCCCACGATTTTTTCTCTATCAGAAGCCTCGACGTGGATAAGTTCGCTATCGAATGTACCCTTTTTATTGGCAAGATAAATACCTCTTATTCCTGATCGGGCACTAGGTATTACTCTTTGTCCACCCCAGATTTCAGCGAGAATGTGCCCTAAAGCAAACACATCACTTGCGGTACTGCTTCCATCACCCACAAAACGTTCGGGAGCCATATATAAAGGAGTCCCCCTTATTACTCCGCCAGCATCATTCTTATGCACTTTTTTGGCAAATGCAAAATCTATAAAAGTAACCCTTGGCCGCTGGGGGCTTGAAAGATCAACCATTATATTCCTAAGTGATAAATCATTGTGCACTAATCCCTTCATCTCTACCTGATCGATGTAGGCATTGATGATAGCGAGAGAAATTGCTTTTCGGGTTGCGGTGTCAAGCGGTTGTTTTGCATCCCCATACAAAAGATCATGTAACGTAGGTCCAGGTGCTTTTTTAATAAAAAAGTAAGCATAAAGCTCATTTTTATCTTTATAAAATACCGGCTCTTTTATATTTAAATGTCCTGCTTGTCTGGTGCGTTTATATTCTTCTTTAATGCTTTTACGCCATTGTGCCTCTTCTTTATCTTTTTTAAAGAAAATGAATTTTCTAACCCTTTCTTTTTGAGGCTTTAAATGTACGGGTATAAATTCCAACCCGCTTTCTTTAAAAATTAACTTACCTTCTATGTTGTCGACACTCGCAAATTTTCCGCTTCCAGCCCGAGTGTCCTTTATGACCTCAAAACATTCACTGATCCCGTCTTTTCTATGGCGCCAATTTAATTCATGAGTAAATTTAAATTTGAATTGGGCAAATGTATAAACAGTATCTTTCGAATATACTTCTGGACTCTCATCCCCCTCTAAAAAATCTATTAGGAACAAGCTCTGCTCTGGGGTTAAACAGGTTGGATTAATCGTAATTATGGATTCGCTAGATGGGTTAAACGGTGTTTCTGTTTCAGATTTTGACCTCATGGAATATCTCTTTGTACTAATAAATGAACCATAATTATAAATAATAAGCATTAAGAAAATATTATGAACAAAAATTCAATCTAGAATGCATGGGCTGGAATGAAATAAAAGGTATGCAATTGCTCAATAAATGATAAAATTATTTAACTGAGGATAATACCCTATTAACCTGATGAACCATACCGATTTAAAACAAATTCTTTCCACCATTCATACCTTCGAAGATTATGAACCATTGAAACAACAAATTGGCGAAGAGTTGGGAAAAGCGATTATTAATAAGCTTCAATTACCGAAATTGCCATTAATGCTTTTCCCTGAAGGGACAAATATAGTTTTTTCCTATGGGAATAACGTCATTAAAATTTTTCCGCCATTTCATTTAAACCAATTTAAAAATGAACAAGCGGTGTTACGCCATGTGGATGGCAAGCTTTCCTTACAAACCCCTAAACTTGAGTATGAAGGGGAATTATGGGGCTGGCCTTATTTAATCATCACTAAACTCGAAGGAACCCTTTTGGAGAATCTTTGGGAAACCATGGCGCACGACAATAAAATGATCATCCTTCATGAATTGGGAATGCTCATTCGTGAAGTGCATGCCTTACCAACAGACGGGCTTGAGGGGATGGATTGTTATTGGCCGCAATTTCTTGAAAAACAAATAGCCCAATGCGTCAAACACCATCAAGTCAAGGGTCTTCCAAAAACCTTACTGGAACAGTTACCAGCATATCTTGCTGCAGCTCGGGAAAACCTGCCCGAATTAAAAAAACCGGTTATCTTAACGGGTGAATATACCCCCATGAATTTCCTGGTTAAGCAAGTCAATGGTGTTTGGCATATCAGCGGATTAATTGACTTTGGCGATGCCATGCTGGGTTTGCCTCAATATGATCTACTTGGCCCAGGAGCCTTCCTTATCCAGGGTAACAAACAATTACTGCAGACATTTTTGCTGGCTTATGGTTATTTGCCAGAGGAGTTGACCGACGCCTTGAGCAAGCAATTAACCGCATTAATGCTGCTCCACCAATACAGTAATTTGGACATCCAGGTGAGAATTCCAAACTGGAAAGAAAAGGTAAGTAACTTGCAAGACCTAGAAAATTTGGTATGGGGATTTTAAGCCACTGCTAACCACACCCGGCTTTACCGTGTGAGGTGGCGTGTTGGGCATCGACGAGCTCATCCAAAATGTGTTTTATCTGCGGTTCTTTATTGAGATTGGCAAGGATATTAGCGAACGTGGTGGAGGTAGGGCTGTTAAAGACTGCCCTTACCGCCATTACCTGCATGTTTTCATCCGGGTCCGGTTCCATTGCAGAAATTCTTTTAATTTCCAATATATTTTTTACAATATTTAATTCATTATTAAAGTCGATTCGCCTCAAGATATTTCTTAACTCTTTGATATATGCGGGTGGAACATCTTTTGTATTCCAAAATAAAGGATGTGATAATAAATTATGAACTGCATTGATATTGGATTGCCGATCGAGCGGATCAATTTTCATCACCCCAAGGTGTAACCGTGATAGCAGGGCAGGATCGTCTTTTGCAGATTGTTGCGTTATGCTTTTTATGTACTTTACTCCGTCAATAAAAGACATATGGGTTCCATCATAGAACTTCATTGCCTTATTTAATTTAATACACAGCTGGGGAGCAGATAGTTTTTCATATTCTCCCTTGTTCGGGTCGAAAAAGGAAAAGGTATTGTCTGAATTCTTTTTTATCAACATACTATGACCTTCCATTTTTCCCAGTGATTTACTAAAAACCATAAATTTTATGTAACCACCTACCTCCAATTCATTTAATTTGGCTGTAAGTAATTCAGGATCAATCTCTTTGCCATTTCGGCTCACATCAGATAAAGAAAAAAGAGCATAAGGATATTTATTAAATAGGTATGCTTTAATTTTTTCGGCATTACTGCTTCTGTCCAAAATATGACTGCTCAATACCCATTCATTATTTAAATGGTATATACCCGCCATTAACTGAATATCATTAATATTTTGCGGTAAAATCGGTTTCAAATCACTTTCATATCCAGACTCATCCTGAGAAGTAAAATTCATTAAATCTTCTTTAATTATATAGTTACAAATTAATTCACAAAGACCTGAAAATCTCTTTCTCATCAATTCCACAGAATCATAACGGCTAAGTTTCGGAATAAAATCGTCCTGGTTGTAATATTTTTTTATCTTTACTGCAGGTGAATTTGAAGTATTCCCCATATCTTTAGCATTATTCCGCGAAACAATTTGGCTAGTTAAGAAATCCAAAACATATTTAACACATGCAATCTCCTCTTCAGGTATAGGTTGTTTATCATTGACTCTTAAAAGAGCATTTTGCAGATTATGGAATAGCTCCTTCTCGTTTTCTTCAAGAGAAGCACTATTTACATAGTTATCTATCTCCTGAAGTAATAGTGGCCGGAGTTCGATTAACAGAGGAAATCCCTTGAAATAAAGATCAATAAAATTTAATAGATTTTGCTCTGGACTAGGATTTTTGTGCAGCTGTTCTTCCAATTTGTGTTTGATCGTTTCGAGTGAAACCTTGTAGATTGTTGCAAGGGGTTGGGGATGCCATGTCTTTTCCTCGGCATTATAAAATTCATACCTCATATCTCCCAGTACTTTGAGCATTCCCTGGAGATCCCCGGCAGCTTCTGCTTCACGTAACACAACGAGATAATTCCTTTTTATACGGTAATTTCTTTGCAATAGTTCCTTAAGTGTTTCCCAGCTTCCATCTTTAATAATAGCTGAACAGTCAATAGAGGTAATGCTAATATTATTCTTCAAACCCTCACATAATCCCTGAACCGAATCAAACGAATTGTCTGTTAAATCAAGATGTACAAGGTTATTGTTTTTGACCAGTGCGTCGCCTAAAGTCTTCAATCCTTCATTACCAATTAGATTTCTTCTTAATGACAAAGAAGCCAGTGAATGGTTGGCGGCCAATGCACTTCCCAAATTCGACATATCCGCATCCTCTATCCCGTTACCATCTAATACCAGGTGCTTTATGGAAGGGCTGTTCCTAAGAATAGTGGAAATTAATTCATATTTGTGAGGATAAAGTCCATTAGAAGCAAAATCCAGATGAGTTAGGCCGGGATGGGTGCTTATAGCTTCTGCTAGCTGCTCCAATGGAGACTGTGCACATGAATCCAGGCAACAACCACTCAACCTTAAATTAGCTAAATTTCTATTCCTTTTTAACCCCTCGATTAAATGAATTAAACTCTCACCTTCATGAAACCCGTTCATGGACATATCCAATTTCACTAATGAGTCATTTCCTTGCAAAAAATGGGTTAATATCTCATCAATTTCCAGAAAACAATTCCTCATCTCCAGTTCTTGCAATGACTCAAGAGCCTTTAGTCCTTGAAAGAGATAGCCCGTAATTTTTTCAAGCCTACACTCGTTCAGTTTGATTCTTTTTAAATTTTTATTATCATATATGGCCATAGCAATTGGGATTACACCCTCCTGTTCAAGACCCGTGGAAGTTAAATCCAGGGTCTTTAAAGTCGAATTTAGCTTTATCATTTCCGCAATCGCTTCCGCATCCTCAACGTGAAGGAAATTGTTTTTTAAATTCAGAGTTTTTACATGGGTATTCATGGATAAAGCATGCATCAGTAGTTTTATAAACTCCCGCGATTCATCTCTGTCTGGTAAATGAGTACAGGACAGATGGGCTACCGAAGTATTGTTAGCCAGGGTGGGTATTATCTCTTTCCATAAAGCTAAATTCTTATCAAGTTCAGATAAATCTAAACTGACATTCGTCTTCTGCAAATTTTGCATGATTGAGGACTTACCAGAATACTGCTCAAAATATCGGTTTAAAAGAGATTCAAAAAACAACATTTGTGCAGTAAACATGGCTAAACACCTTCCCGATAAATCCTACATTTTAGTATAGAAGAATTTAAACAGTTGAATGCCATTAGGTCTAAGGGAAGCTCGGAGCTATAAGAGATGGACTGAAAAAAAGATAGGTGCGCACAGGATAATTTTTTTAATAAAATTGTTTTCCATGGTAGACTTTAAGCATGAGGACGACCTCATTGAGTAGCATCTTTCATTCTGGACGGCCAGATTATTAAAAGGAATATAAAATGGCCTGGGTATATTTATTTTTCGCCGGATTACTTGAAATTGTTTGGGCATATTACATGAAACAATCTTCAGGTTTCACCAAATTAAATCCCTCTATCATCACCTTCGTGGCAATGATTTTGAGTTTTCTTCTTTTGTCCCTTGCCATGCGTCAGCTTTCTTTAGGTACCGCTTATGCGATTTGGACAGGGATAGGTGCAGTCGGGGCGTTTTTAGTCGGAATATTCGTCCTGGGAGAACCTGCCCATAGTTTAAGAATAATTGCCGGGTTATTCATTATCTCGGGATTGATTTTAATGAAAATCTCCGGCTAACGGATTTTGGATGCCCTCTGATTTTCCCTGAACATTCGTTTAGCTGGAAAAGAGGGATCTGGTGGTTCGATATCTTACCAGGCTTTTCCTCCTCTTTGCATTCTAAGGATCAAAGTCTACAAACCCCTCCAATAAAGAAGCCCCCACTCCTTTTTTAGCAAGCGGGGAAGAATTAGATTTTGAAAAAATACCAAATTGGGTCATGCCTTGCATCAGGGGAGGCTCAATACGAAACCCTCCAATAAGGAATCTTGCGGGCTGAGGTCAAGGTAAGCATACAGATTTAGTTTATTTTTACTATTTTGATTATTTCTGATGGGAATGTGTTTTGGCTTATTTTTTCGGTGGCTACTGGCAATGGACTCAAGAAGATACCCAGTGCATAGCGCATGCAATTTATTATTTTGTCAGATACTTATTCAATGATATTATTTTTGTCCTTAATTTATCTGTAAATCATATAATAGGAAAATAATATGAAAATAAAAGGCGGAGATTCCAATAAAAAATTTCAAAGTACATTTTTTAAGCCACAAGTGAAGGGAAATGAGCTTAATAAAGAATTTCGGGCTGCTGAGAAAAATCGAAATAAATTTTGGTCAGGTCAGAACAATTGCTCAAATATTATCGAGTCAGATGAAACCCTGGCATTAAATGCTGTCGCATTGATGTCTTCTTATTTAAAATAAAACGTTTAAAAATAAATTAGAGAAAACACTGTTGTAGCCTGTTTGCTTCCAAGGGGTAAACTCCCGCAATTGGCGAGGGAATTACTTGCAAGCAAAAGGCTAGGATTGCCTCACATGTCCTATATGATTATCATTTTTTTTCAGTGCCTTTTGAAATGTATGTTGCAAAATAAATTAAATAATGTCTTTTACTTATAATTACAAACAACCTGACGAATATCATTTTAGTCTTGATTCAATTCAGCTTGCCCAATTTGTCGCAACCCACTTGAAATTCCACCCCGCGCCTGGATCTTTACGCATATTGGATCTCTGCGCAGGCTGCGGAGTCATTGGGATGGAATTATCATGGCATCTTCAGGCAATCCGGCAGATTGATTTTGTGGAGATTCAGGATATTTATACTGAATATTTTTATCAAAACCTGGCTCATATCAATCGCCCGGAATTGCAATTCCGCTGGCATCTTTTAAATTATGAGGAATTACATACTAAAAAATGGGAGGGACGATTTGATCTCATTATCAGTAACCCACCCTATTTTCAACCAGGTCATGGAGTGCTTTCCCCATCCGAATTTAAAAATCGGTGCCGATTTTTTTTAGACAGCTCTTTTCAAAGTTATATCCAAGCACTTGAAAACTCTCTTGCAGATGCAGGGAGGGCTTACTTTTTATTACGCCCCTTGGAGCATCATGGTATTGATCTGTTTGCTGACCTACACAAACTACTGAAGGAAAAACCTGTCGCGATAAAAAAAATTGCTCGTATCCGCAGTACTGATCTCATTTTATTAGAAAAGTAGGTAGGGATTTGTATTAGAAAAATTAACTTCCAAATCAATTTCACCCATGATTGCAAAGTGGTAAAAACGTTAATTTTTATTGACTTATTATCTATGAGTATCAATATAGAAAGACGGATGTTTGTCTAACCACTCACATGAATCATGTTTAGGCCCCTTAATGGACAAGAAAGAGATATTAATTTCAACAATTGGAAACACCATAGAATGGTTTGATTTGGGGATATTTATCTTTATGGTTCCAATCATTGGACCTAAATTTTTTCCTCAGGATGCAGCAATCAGTTCAACTATTGAAGCCTTGATTGTATTTGCAATCGGGTTTTTATGCCGCCCTGTTGGCGGTATTTTGTTCGGCTATTTGGGTGATACGCAAGGCCGGGCAAAAACATTAAGAATTTCCATTTTAGTGATTACTCTGTCCACACTTTCTATTGGCCTTATTCCTTCTTATGAAGAGATAGGAGTCAGCGCTTCTATTATCTTTATCCTGTTAAGGTTACTGCAGGGATTATCTATAGGCGGTGAATACAGCGGCACCATGATTTACCTTGCAGAATCTGCTTCACCAAAAAATCGGGGATTTATTACCAGCTTCGCAGCCAGTGGAGCAAACCTTGGTTTTTTGTTTGCAACCGTTATTTTTATGATGATGAATTGCTTATGGACTGCGGAAACCATTAATGAATGGGCCTGGCGAATCCCGTTTCTTATAATAGGCCTCCCTGGCTCCCTAATTATATTTTATCGCTTTCAATTACCCGAAACTGCGGTGTACTCCGCTTTGAAATCAATGCATCAGCTGGAACAGGTCCCCCTTCTTACTGCCATGAAATTCGCGCCTCTCCAGCTCATAAAAATTTTGGGCCTTACCTGCATGAGCGCCTCTTTTTATTATTTTTTTGTGCTGTATATCACAACTTATGTGGAGCATTATTTGGGATTTTCAAAAGATTTGGCCTTGATTTTTCAAAGTGCGGTGTTAGTTATCATGTTGTTTGCAATCCCGGTAGGAGCGATTTTCGGCGATTACTACAGCCGGAAAAAAATGATGATAATAACCACATCAATCATGCTTCTGTTTATTTTCCCTTGTTATTATTTATTCCAATCACAATCCTTATTATTAACGGCTTTAGGGATTGGGATAGCTACTATGATTAGTTCCTTCGATCAAGGGAATACTTTAACGGCAATTGTTGAGAATTGCCCGGAAAATGTTCGGTACAGCGGCATAGCATTCGCCTATAATTTGGGAAACGCGCTCTTCGGCAGCACCATTCCTCTCTTTGCCACTCTGCTTATTGAATACATCAGTCCCATTGCACCTTATTATTATTTATTTTTTATGACTCTGATTGGTTTGACTACCATTATGACTTTACTTTCAAAAAACCAATCCATGAGCTCCGTCTTGAGTCCTGATACCCTCAATTCACAGGATGCGCCTCCAAGTTATGCCCCACAACCTGATTAGTTAATCAGAAATTAAATTGGGTAAGTAAAGTGCAGATCCTTTGCAAAAAAACAGCTCATCTTTGTTGAACCACACTCAAGGGCCTTTATGAGCTTATGGCGCCTCATTTTTAGAGAAAAGACTCAAAAAAACTCTAACTGGGTTGTTTTTTTTCAAATAAACGATAAAATGCTCTCTTTTTTAACTATCAATGAGAGTAATATGAAGTTTGGTTTCTTTAATTTGAAGAAGGATAATTCCTGTGTCATCCTGCCAAAAATCAATAAGGGCAGTATCCATATAACGGACTCAGGATGTTTTGGTACACCTGAGGTTAAAGTTACTCTTCCGCATTTGTCTGTAAATAATAAGAAATTATCGGATGAGATTGAGAAAGAGCATACCTATACTTTTAAATTTTAACCCCTTTTTTCTTAACAGATAAACAAGCAGGTGCAGGATTTTCCCTGAAAGCAAAAATCATGCGCCTGTGCATCTCTGAAAGAACTGAGATATCAGCTCTCTCAATTACATATTAATTGATTTTTTCGATCCTCATGGTCTTTAATAAATAACCTTGACTCAGTCAAAAAATACTCTTACAAATTGAAGAACATCCCTTTCTCGCCTCAAGGTTTATGGCAAGCTTAACTGAATTCAGGAAGTATGTGATCTTTGGGTTTTGTTTATTATCCGGGCCATTACATGCCTCTTTTATTGAGCAAACTATGGGGACAGCGGTAGTGAAAGATGCCACAGCCATTTATTTCAACCCGGCGGCATTAACTCTTTCTCCTCATTACCAACTTATCTTGTTGGGCACTCTGGCAAGAGCGCAATTTGAGTTTAGCGGGAGTGCGCAAAAAGTACCTTTTGGAGGCTCCGAATCAGGATCAACCACCACCCAATCCAATTTTTTCTTACCTTCCATGTATTTAAGCATCCCTGTGAGTGAACGTTTCGTAGCGGGTTTTGCTGTGGTTGCAAATGATTTCAATCGCGAATTGGATAACTCCCCCATTCTTCGCTATATCCTTGCACGCAATCAAACAAATAATATTGATTTTATCCCCGCGCTCGGCATTAAAATTAATCAATTTCTTTCTATAGGGGGAAACCTGAATGTTACCTATGCCCATCTGGTTCAGGAACCTATTGCTGCAGGGATACCTCGATTGAATATTCCGGAAAGCCGGAGCTTGAATGACAGCAAAGCCAACAGTTTGGGCGGTGATTTCGGGATTTTAGTTAAGCCTGGTAAAAAAACCGCGCTGGGTTTTAATTACCGCAGTGCGGTGGCTTATAATTTACAGGGTAGAAGCACAATAACCGGTTCCCAGAGTATTTCTTCTGATGATTACCATTTTAAATACTGGACACCCGCACGAAGTGTCATGACTCTAAGCCATTTTCTCAATGAGAAATTAGGATTTCTAGGAACTGTTCAATACGTGCAATGGGATATCTTTAAAACAGTGTCGGTGTATAATTTTGCTACCCAAGCTGCTTCCAGAGTCTTTATCATCCCCAAGGCTCAGATTAATTACCATTTTCACAACAGTTGGCTTCTCACCTTGGGGACCATTTATCAAGTGACGCCCAAGTGGGTAATTCGAGTAGCAGGAACATACAATCAGTCCCCCTCGAATGGAAGATTTCAAATAGGTCCTGGGGACAGTTTGATTACCGGTTTTTCAATGGGATATCGCTTGATGAACGCCCTCAGTGTGGATTTAGGTTATGCCCATGCTTTTTTTAAAAAGGAAGAGATCGATATCCAAACGTCCCAAAGCAGGATAACGGGATTCAACGAAGGCGCCCATGATGCCGTCTCCCTTAAATTTACCCTCACTGTTTAGGGCAAGCGTAATCTTAATGAAGCCTGGTAGAATCAAGGTAAAAAGGAGCTCTTCCTACCCCTTGCATGGAATTCGCTTATCCCGGCAGTTTTTTGAAACAAAACCTATAAATTACCTAATTATGTATGTATCATTCGAAACTGCATCATTAATGTATTCAAATTAAATGGGATAATTTCCACGCAAAAAAATTTCAAAATTTATGTACAAATATGAAGGAGCATTATGTCAACACATTCACTCATGAAAAAAATATCTCTCGTTGCAATGATAACCTTAACAACCTCTGTTTTTGCAAGCTATGATGGTTTAACCACAGATTATAAGAAATGGAAAAACAACAACAACTTCCGGGATGCTGGAATAAGTTTGAATACTAGTTGTACGTTCAATGCCCCAAATTATAACTCTATACTTAGCCTTAAAAAGCCTGGCAGTGATCAGTTGTTTAAAACAAATATTTTATACCGCGCAAACAAAAAATTCTCAGGCGGATCATGTGAAGATGTTGGCAATCCCGATGTAATCCTCGATTTGGAATATGCTCCAGGCCAGAGTCCCACCTATTGTGTTACCAAAGACAATAAAAAAGTGGTAGCAAAAGTTTTTAATACATCTGGAGATGCGATTCACTCCATCGAAGCGTTGCCTTATTTGCCAGAGCAACAAAAAGCAGATGTCTGTAACTACATCAAAGAAGGGATAACCGATATCTCCCAAGGGAAGTCTATTTTGGTTCATTGCAGTTCTGGAAAAGATCGTACGGGTGCGTATGTGGCCTTGTTAACCTATTTATTTACTGAAGCTGAAAATATTAGCGGCGATCAGAAGCAAGGTATTGAAACAGCAATTATGTGCGACTATTTGCGAAGCGGTACCGGGATCTTCTCTAGTAGACACGCCCCTTCACATTATCAACAAAATTATCTTGAGGACATGGATTTGTATAATGGAAATGCTGCAGCGTTCCTCATTAACCAATGTAACTCCGTGGGAGTAACCATTTCAACTGATGTGATTAAGAAAGCAGCGGATAACTTTATTAATTCCAAATAAGTCTGTTGAACTTCAACCCGTTTGCCAGCAAACGGGTTTTACTTTTCCTTCACCAAGCCGGCACGTAACTCAAGAGAAAAGGATCTTTTCCACACGGGCTCTATTTTTTAGTTGTTCTTTTTGAGCGGGTATAACAAATTTTTATCTTCCGAGGAGATGTATTCTTTATTCGGATAAGCTTTCTGCTCAGAAAAAAAAGTGTCTTTTTGATTATTCATTTCTCTTTTTTTTACTCTTGATTGGCATAGAATTTTTAATAGGGACAAATCAGGATCATCGGAATTCAGGATCATGGTATGCAGACGCTCAGGAGATCTTGCATCCGTACATGCCTCTTTAATTTGATCGACGACTGTGTCCCATATTAACAAAAATTTAGGGTCCTCACCAAATCTACTAAACATTTTAAGTACCGGAAGACTTAAAAAAGCAGTATCTTGTTGCTGCCAGCCAATGATTAACCATTGAATAGGATGAGTGAATTCCCCATGCTCAACACCAGCCCCCGGATCTTTTAAAAGCACTCCTTTCGAGTAAATTTGAGCAAAAGTACTGTTCTCAAGCACGCCTAAAGCCTTTCCCAAATCAGGTTCGAAGCCAATTTTTGCTAATTCTTGTTCCAGGACGCTGCGCAGCACCTTTTTATGCTGCAGATATCCGCATTTTTTATCATCATCAACAGATAAATTCCGCTCTTTAGCTTCAGTTATCAACAAACCGTTCAAAGTTTTTAAGTGTCCCAATACTGCCTGGGTATCTTGCAAAAACAAGGAGATTTTGGCGCAATCCTCAAAAAAAGTTTCATATCCTTTAGGTAAGGCTTGAAGATAGTTTTTTCTTCCAAAATAAATTTGTCTCAGCGTTAGTATTTCTTCATCAATTAAATTTTGTGGCTGCAAATAACTACCCGGCACGATAACTCCCTCATGATATAAAGTCATTGTGTGTAATAAATAGCATTATAGTATAGATAAAGGTGTTATTTCGAGGAGAGACAGCAAGCGTAGCACAAAGAAAAGCATGTGATTCAAGATAAAATCATCAATAAATTTGACTTTAAATACCGCGTGACTTAAAACCATGAGGCAGCTTCGCTGCCTCAAAATAAAAGAGGGAAAGGTTTAAGAAGTAAACGCCCGGATGCACCTAACCCGAATATTACTGTCTTTGGTATAGTAGAACTGGGTGCCGGTGCCGAAATACACTCCCATAGCGTAGATAGTGGGAGTTGGCGTATACTCGCTGGAACTCCAGTAGTAGTTATTGCCAAAACCGCCTAACCCATTTGTATGCAAAGTAGTATACAAGTTAGGGTTGGAAGTGCCGCAACCAGGATCACTTCGCCCAAGCTCGCAAAATGCCGGCAGAAACCAATCATTAAAACCCTGGGCATTTTTGTTTAAACAGACTTGTGCTGCAGGATACTGACCCACCGGAGTTGTAAGGGCATTGGTATTGGTAAGCCCATCTGTAAGGCTGTCGGCAGCCGTATCATTGAATACTGTTGCCCATTGATATACTGGATTGGACTCATCCGATAATGCCGCTACTTTTCCGCCTATATTGCCAGTGGCAGGAGGGGTATCATCCACAGAAAACAAAAAGCCTCCTTGATAAATGCACCCATATCCCAATACCAAGACATTGATGAGAGTTGATGGCGCATTATCGGCGCTCACTGTAACCGTGGTCGGCACAGGCTCACTCCCAGGTGAGGTAGTACAGGCATTAGCGTTGGCATCTGGGCTGGCTGTACCACCAGGGGTGATGGTAATGTCGCAAGTCGCTCCGGCATTGAGCGCACCCACACAGGTATTGCTGGTAATCATTGTTCCTGCAGGAAAACCGGATGCACTCACCTGAACGTTGTTTGTTGCTATTGAGCCCGAATTTTTTATGCGGATAATGCGTGCTTTGCCCACCAATGCAGGGTCCGATCCCGGACTTTTAATTGACAGCGCCATGTTTTGGTAGAGAGGAGACAGCGTTGCCTTAGCAAAGGTCACCAGTACACTATGGTTAGCCCTAATATTACTCAACAGGAAGCTCGCGCCGCCATTTTGTACAACTTTACCATCAAGCAACCATTGATTAACTCCAAAGCCAGTATTGGGTCTTGCCGTAAAAGTCAAGGTGCTGCCAGCATTTACCACTTTTGCGGTTGCGGGAGAAATCGACCCATTCGCGCCCGCCGATGGTGTGACGGTGAATTGTTGAACAGGAGGTTGATTTATCAGACGAATACGTAAAATATCAGCTGCACTTGGTCGGTAACACTGCAAGCCACTACCCCTTTGGCACAATATCGGCCCCCCCCAAAACATCCCCCCTCAGCGCTGAGCCATTGACGGTGAGGATCAATCTACAACGTCCATTGCGACCGAGCTCGCAGACATTGGCGGTTATCCCTCGGATAGGTTTCATAAACAATGTTTTTTTCTTTGGGGAATTACTTACTACCGTGTAAACAACCCTTGCTTTATCCCCTTTTACCACAGAAAGAGTAGTCGGTGAAGCCGGTATAAATTTCACCAGGGGCTTAGCCTGTGCATTTGTGAGCATCAGGCAAGAGAAAAAAGCAGTTAGTACTGCAGTTCTGAAAAAATATCGTTGTTTTCTTTGCATGGTTTCTATCCTTAAGCCACGTAAAAATTTAATGGAACGCAGGAAAAATAAGGGAAAGTCCAGGGTTGAGTGCTGCTCATGATTCCGCCGGCAGGTCATATAAGTAACCTTTATCCATAGTCGACAATTTCCCTGCACAAGCCAATGCTATCTTACTTGCCGTTAATGAGCGGTTAAGAAATTATTCTCAATCATAATACTTTGGCGATGTTTTAAAATCAAAACTTACTTCCATTTTATTACTAGGGATATCCTCTATTTACAATTTGTTATTAATTTGGTTGCTTTATAAACTTGTGGGTAACCGCAATCCCCCCTGAACCTACGATACCGCCTACGTTCCACGGCATGTCCGCAGAATCCAGGAATCTCAATCTGCATTCGGAGCTCTGGATCCTGGGGACAAGCCGCAGGAAGTAGGAAAGCAACTGGGTCTTGCTCGCGGCCAAAAAAAGCGGAGACTGACTAACATCCAAGCGGGACCTTACTCGCAACCAACAAATGTAGCTGGCTGCTTGCATTCAGGATATTCTTTACTCTGTGTATATTTTTCAGAAAAAAACTAATCTGCTGAAACTCAAAAATCATCTAAGCCCTTTTGGGGTTGTAGGTAATCCTGAATCAGCCGAATCAGAATCAATTGATGTGGACTCTTGTGCGCCAGAGGCATTTTCAGCCGCTGAATCATATTTCTCCACTTGTCGCCAAGGTTTAGACTCTCCTGGCTGAACAGTTCTACTGAAAAAACTTTCATGGTATTGATTAGAAGAGGCTTTGTCAAAAAGGAGCTTTAAAAGTGATTTATAATTCTCTACAGCTGTGGATTTATCAGTGCATTGTTCAATCTCTTGAGCTATAGCGGTTTTTATTTGCTCCCATACCTCCCTGTTTTCTCCTTCACGCGCCCTGAGCAACATATCCTTCAATTGGGCCGGATTCTCAAGTGGAATATCCTCCTTTGCCAATTTAAAAGACATTTCCTTTAATCGGGAAAAGTTTTTGTCGAAATGAATTTTTTCCAGGCGGTGTAGGTCATTTTGTAATTCGTCCCATCGTTTATTATCGCCGCGTAAGCGTGCCCAATTAAGCAGATAGGCCAATTGAGAACGGTTTTTGGGCATTTCACTATAATCTACATAAACCTCTTTAAAATTTAAGGATCCTTTTGCAAGTAGACCATGGCAATTTACAAATTCGCCATATTTCCCATTAAAATTTATACCGAAACTAAAACCTGACTCGTCTAAATTTCGACCATTACCTGCAAAAAGTTCCAGCCGAGTGAGTTGGAATCCTAATTCAAAAAGGTGCTTATCAAGGACATCCAGAATCTCCTCATCATCAAACAAACCGTTTGGATAGTGTAAACTGCTAAATCCTATCACTGCTTCAATTTCAGCACCCTCAGGCGCATTAGCAACCATTGCAGCTATAACTTTTTTCCCCAGTGGTGAATCCAAAGTATTACTCGTTATTCCCCCTGGTAAGTGGATCAAAGACAGTCGCTTTACTTCATTGCTTTCCTTAACAAAAATGCCAAGCGACACGCATTCAGTCATGCCAGAAGTGAAAATCCCATGGGCATCCCCGGAATCTATGTTAATCACGTTTTTTGCATCGCACACGAAATAGAACGGCGCATATTTATAAGAAATAACATCATCATCGATTGGATCTTTATACATAATTAACCTCTCGCAGGTTAATTATAGCACTTGATGGACAATTATTGCCGATCGAAGGAGATGAGTCAGTTTAAAAATACTGATAACAAACGCAGCCTGGTTGCTCTTAACCAGAACTAATAATTTAGACTTATGAAAATCCTGGCTGCAAGCAACCAGGCTACGCTTGCTATTTAACAACCTACGAATTGTGACAGTGGGATTTAAAATTTCAATTTAAATCATCCTCTCCAAACAAATTTGTTATGTCCTGAAGACTAATTTTTTATCAAAATACTCACGTAATTTTTTTCACACATGTAGGGTCAGGCCTTGAATTTTGCATTGCACACACACACACACACATGTAGGGTCAGGCCTTGAATTTTGCATTGCAACTATGAGCCAATAAAAATCATCAAATTCAAAATTCAAGGCCTGACCCCATATATGAAATTCCCACATGTGTATGCATATGTGTAACGATATTTATTGTAAGTCTGCTTCATATTAGAATTAGAAAGCTATTTGGTTCCTTAACTGTTAGATAATTCTCCAATAATAATTTTCAATTAAAATAAAGATTAATTATAAAATAACGCGCAATTGATATATAAAGTGCAAAATTTTTTAATATTTAATTACTTAGACCTTAATTGAGGAAAATTTCATGGTTCCTAACCACTTTTTTTTTGCAAACCCACAAACTCTTTCTCGATACATTAAGAGATATATAACACTTCCTGAAGATTCATCAGACTTAATATGCAAAAAATTATGCGAAGCAATAGACTCATTCGTGAGTAATGAGAAAAATACAAACAAACTATCTAATCTTTCCAAAGAAATCAAACAAGACTCTTCAATAGATAATGATACATGGTATCAATGCTTACGTGCGACTAAAGATTATTTACGAAGCCGTGACTTTCAATGCCCTCAAAAATACGTTACGAGAAGTTGGGTTTGGGGTCAAGTAAAACAAGTAAAAGAATCAGCATTACTTCATCCTTTATATAGAATTATTGAAGATGAAATGGAGCAATTGGCTGCGCCTATGACAAGCTTTTCTTTTATTTTATATGTTTATCAAAATGTTACTTCCGGTTTAACTCGTGCTATAGATAACCCAATGCAGACTTTAGTTTTTGCAATAACGCTTCAGTCTCTTTTAGTACCAGTCAATGCGAGAAATGTAACGTCTACCGCATTTGGAGATAAACAACCTCATGAAGACACTCTGGCATCAATTACTACAGTATCTTCAAAGTTACCAAATTTTGTCGATCAAATACCTTACCAATATCATATTATTAGTCAACGTCAAAATATTTCGATGGATAAAGTTAAATACTTTTTTCTGGTATCACCTGGAACTTATATACCGAGATATGATGTAAACTTTATTCAAAATATGGGAACTGGACAGGATTATGTACTGCAAAAAGATGTTCTTTCTCTTACATATATTGAATGTAAGGATTTGGGTTTAGAGAGTACTTACCGTTGTTTGGGCTGGGACTGGGATGTTTGGACGGATACCGTAAAAAAACTACATGATTCAGAGGCATTAAAAAGGAGTCTTGATCTATTGGCTATATATGTAGAAGATAGGTTAGCTACGTTAAAGCTAGATCTAGATTATAGTGTCCTGGGAATACTTGCGTATTCTACCCAATATTACGCTACAAGTTATAATATAGAAAAAGAAAAAAATGCGTTATTAAAACTTATCGCTAGAGTAAATGAAGGCATAAAGAAGTTTCCAGAATTAGATGAGTTAAATCTTGCGTTTAATTTAGATAATATAAATACTTTGTATACTTCTATTAAAGAAAATTTTTTATCCATTCAACGCTAAAAAAATTAGTATTCGAATGGAGCGAATGGCTAAGAAAAATAGATATTATCAAAGAATATACCCCAAAATTAGGCTATTTAGTTACTGCAGAGAATGTTATTAAACAAAGAAATAAATCAATGATGACTACCTTAAATAGTCTGAATGAAGCAAGATTGAATGAGTCAAAGAAAATTCGCAATAATAAATTTTTTATTTTCCTACCACACCAACAAATATTACCAAATAGGGTAACTATCGAGGAAGGACTAACTACAATTAGCGCCGATGATCCTCAATTTCAACTTAAAGAATACCTAGATGATAAGGACCACGCAATTCTTATGCCTAAAGAGCAAAGGAGAATTTGATATTAATTAAAATTTGAATTCTCTGAATAAAGATTTAATTATGATTAAACAGCAAGCCTGTTTGCAAGCAAAAAATAAGACTTAGGGGTCAAAG